>CAVPKZ010000106.1:0-53383 GCA_963705755.1 uncultured Acidobacteriota bacterium
GTTTTTACATCTGCTTGACGAGTACGTATTGCTAACTTCCAAACACGGAGACGAAGCTACTCTCCATGCGAGGCAGCGCATCGTGGACATTTATCCTTCCGTGATTGCCGGCCGCTACGTAATCAAGCAAATTGGTTCCGACCGGCAAAAAATTTATTTATGGACGCGCAAGCCCCAGGACCCCGGCGATATCCGCGCAGTAAGCGATTCACTGCTGAAAACTCTCGCGAATTACAATCTGGTCTTTGGACCGCGTTCCGTCGCCCATCCGCCAACGGGCTTTTTGGGAAGACACCATACCGCAGGTCCAAAAGGTCTGCCGTTGTGGCTGGCGGAGTGCCCGGTCATAGCAGGATGCTTCACCGAACGAAATCCTCTGAATGCTCAGCTGCTCGGTACTAAAGACCAAGGGCGAAGCGGCGAGATGATCTCGCTGGACAGCGCGGTGATCGATCCCAGTCCGGGGCTTAAGAAAATGGCGCTGGCAACGGCGCCCGCGTTGGCAGCCAGTTGGTTAGGATATGGCCAAAACCCGGGATTCTTTGAGCAGGCTCCGCCGCTTTCGGCTTTTCCGGCGTTCGCGGCTGCCGTGGGTGACGAGGCGCTGAATGGTGCGAATGACCGCACAGAAACGATTCGGCGCGCGCTGATACTGGTGCCAATAAATACTTTGCTATCGGCAAAGGAGGACAACGCCGCTTTGTACGCGAAAAGTCTTCTTTTCTTCTACGCGCTCCAGGACCGCTACGGCCGCGAAACTTTTCGCAAGGCCGTTAGGCATATGTTGGATGCCCGCCGCAACACCGGTTTTAATCTAGACGATTTGATCGCCGCATTTGATCAGGAAGCGCATGGAAACACCGCTGCCTTGGTGCGCTTATGGATGAAACATCCTGGAGTCCCGGCAGATTTTCGCGCGAAATATGAAAATACCTCCGCGCAGAAAAACGCATCTGCGGATGAAACCACATCGTTGAAGGAGACTACGCCATGAAAGCTATCGTTCTTACCGACCGAGGACCGAAACCCATTGGCCCTTACTCACAGGGAGTGCGCGCCAACGGATTTTTATTTATCTCCGGCCAAGTAGCTTTTGACCCAGTCACCTCGCAAATCACCGGCACCGACGCGGCGCAGCAAACCCAGCGCGTGCTGGAAAATTTGAAAGCTATTTTGGAAGCCGGAGGCTCGAATTTTCATCACGTTGTGAAGACCACCGTTTTTCTAAAAGACATGAATGACTTCGCGGCCATGAACGAAGTTTACGCGCGGTATTTCACCGCTGCGCCGCCGGCTCGCTCCACAGTGCAAGTGGCCCGGCTGCCGAAGGATGCGCTGGTAGAAATTGAAGTGATCGCCGCGGTTTAATCCGCCCCATCTTTCTGCCGGTTCCGACCTAGCTAGGCCTATCAATTAAAAAAACTGCCCCGGAGAAGACCCGGGGCAGCACGTAGAATTGAATTGAAGTGGTTGTTTAGTCGCCCGCAACTGCCTCTGCAGTCGCTTCTTTTACTTGCGACGCAGGGGCGGAGTGGCCATTGCCGTTGCCATTTCCAGTCGCAGGAGCGATGGTAACAGGCTTGAAGTTTGCAGGAACCGCCTTTGCGATATCGGACACGCTGCCGATTTGCACGACCGTCGGCTGCGGCTTCTTCAGCACGAGTTCTTCGTAAATCCTGCGAACTTTGGCCTGCTTCCTGAAGAGCCTTCTTGCGGCGGATGCGGTCTTCTTCCGCGGCGGTCAAAGGAATTCGTGGTCAACGTGGCGGACACGGGCGGCGTCTTCGGCATCGATCACCAGCGAGTGATCGTAGGCGTCCAGGTTGACGGCTTTGCCCTTGGCGTAGATTTCGTGCTTGCCGTGTTCCTTGTACCATTGCGCGACGGTCGCGTTCTTGTACATGTTCTCGATGATTTTGCGCCAGCCGATGCCCGTGTTGTACGCGCAGAAGGAAATTTCACCCTGCTGCGTGGCGTACGGAATGATGCACATTTCGGTGCGGCGGAAATCGTAGTTGAACAGGTCCTGGAACCACATTCCCGCGATGAACAGGAAGTTCCACGGATCGTCTGCGGCGCTTCATGGCGTCTTCATAGGTGCGCTCCGGTCAAGTCCGTGCCGTACTTCTTGTCGCTGAGTTTGGTCAGCGCCCACGACTTATCGAACTTCTTCCACAGGTCGATCAGGCGCAAGTTCGGGGCGCCTGGAACGGCTTGTAATTCTTCAGCAGCGCCATGGCCATCATGAAGTTGGAGAAATTCTTGCTGCGGGCCGCGTCGGTGATGTCGTCACGTCCTTAGTCAGCTGCGGCACGTTCAGGAACCGCGGGACAGGCGCCCATTCCTTGGTTTCCTTGTTGATCATCACCGCCGTGCCCACGCCGCAATTCGGGTGGCAGCCGCAGGAGAGCGAACCCCACTGCGATTCGGGGCCATGCGACCATGTCGGCAGAATGCCGCAAAGGTGCTGATCAAGGAGATCGGGAACCAGTCGCGCGTCGGCTCCACTTTGCCGACTTGCGCGCTGACGTCCTGCGCCAGATGCGAAAGCGTATAGCGCTGGCGCAGGCGGCGCTCCGGAGTGATGTCTTCGTCGCGGCCAGTAAAGGAAACCGGCTGGAAAGCTGACAAACGAGATTTTCTTGGGGTTTTCCATCGCGAACTTCACGATCGTGCCAACCTGGTCGTTGTTCACGTTGTTGACGATGGTGGTGACCAGCACGATTTCGATGCCCGCTTCGTGCATGTTTTCGATGGCGCGGAGCTTCACGTCAAAGAGGTTGCCAATCTGGCGATGGCTGTTGGCGTCGTTGCCGATGCCGTCGAATTGCAGGTAGGCGTAGCGCATGCCCGCTTCAAAGGCCTTGCTTGCAGAACTCCTTGCTCTTGGCGAATTCGATGCCGTTGGTCGCCGCCTGCACGCTGTTATAGCCAATCTTGCGCGCGTAGCGATACCGCGTCAAAGAAGTGCGGGTGCATGGTCGGCTCGCCGCCGCGAGAACTGCACGGACATCTGACGGCGCGGCTTGATCTTCAGCGCGTTGTCCAGAATTTCCTGAATTTCGTCCCAGCCCAGCTCATGCACATATCCGACCTGGTTGGCGTCCATGAAACAGGGATCGCACATCATGTTGCAGCGGTTGGTGAGGTCCACGGTGAGCACCGAGCCGCGGCCATAACGCACCGTGCTGGAGCCGTGCTTGTGCAGGTCTTCATCATTGTGCGCGGGAATGTCGCGGCCCGGGAAATTCTTTTCGATCCAGTTCAGGAATTTGGAGTCAATGGCCATCATGTCTTCATAGTGGCCATGGATGCGGGCATTCTTTCACCATCCAGACCTGGCCGTCGCGCTCGATGATTTGCGCCTTGATCTCGCCGACCTTTTCGTGCATCAGGTCGCGCCAATCCTTTTTGCCGTCGATGATCGCTTCGCGCGCTTCCTTCACGCAACCGGGGCAGAGCGAATCGGTCTGCCGCGGCCAGCCGAGCGTCGGCTTGGACTTTTCCCAGGACTTCAGCAGCGGCTTATCCGACCATTTCGGCGTGAAAGATGGATTCGGATTGTGCTTGTTGAAATGTTGGATCGTGTTAAAGGTGACCGCGGCGGCTTTTGCACAGGACCCAGTCCATGGATCTGAAAATCTGCGTTGCTACTCGATTCGACATAAACTTCAACCCTCCACGTTTGAACTGCCTTACAGATTCAGCCCATTCAATCGTTCGAACTGCTCGGAGAGCGATTGCCCCCGGGCTTAGAAGCACTACTCCAACCTTACCATCTGAAGCTGGTGAAACCACTAAGTCTTTGACCTCCTATAGTTTGACTGGTAACTGGCCTTGGTACCAGCGGGTTGCGGTGAACGGTCGGTATCCGGGGTTAAATGGTCAACCCCACCAGTAAAATGGGGCACAACCAAGGGGTCCGATCCGCGTCAGGACCACCCTAAGAGCCAATTGACACAAAAATCTTTTCCCATAGCCTCCGTTTCTAAGGTTTTTCCTGCATTGCGCTGCTATGCCTCATGCCTACATAAATGACCTTTACATTTGGGTTCCGCAGAACTACTTCTCACTGAGGGCGACCTTGAAAGAAGATTCCCCAGAAGAGCCGTCGAAAACCGGAAAAAGCGATTCCAGCACTAAAGCTTCTTCGCAACTATCCAGACGCACCTTCCTCGGAAATATCGCGACGGTCGGCATTGCCACCACCGCCGCTCCGCTTCTGCAAGTCGGGGACCTGGACGCACAACAGGTGCAGCAGCCGACGACCGAGGTCGCTGAGGCAGCGACATCCGCTGGCACTGTGTCAGTGGCGCTGAAGATCAACGGACAAACAAAAAATTTACAAATTGAACCGCGCGTTACGCTGCTGGATGCCTTGCGCGAGCACCTCGGCCTTTTTGGCACCAAAAAGGGCTGCGACCACGGGCAATGTGGCGCTTGTACCGTTCACGTCAACGGACGGCGCATAAAGTGTGACTCTCTTTCGCGATCATGCATCAGGGCGATGAGATAACCACCGTCGAGGGCCTGGCGAAGAATGGCGAACTGCACCCGGTACAGGCGGCTTTCCTGGAGCACGACGCATTTCAATGCGGGTATTGCACCTCGGGACAAATTATGTCCGCGGTGGCGCTGCTGAAAGAGCCGTGCGGCAAGGATGATGATGCGATACGCGAATGTACGAGCGGAAATATCTGCCGGTGCGGGGCCTATACCAATATCGTGGCCGCGGTACGCAGCGTCCGCGGAGCTTAACGCAGCGGTAGCAAAAAAGTTGTCGGAAGAGGTTCATCGTGTACGAATTTCAATATACGAAAGCTGGCGATGTAGGACAGGCAGTGGCCAGCGTCTCGCCCGCTGGCGCAAAATTTGTCGCTGGTGGAACGACGCTGATCGACCTGATGAAACTCGATGTTGAGCGCCCTAAGCTGGTGGTGGATATAAACGGATTGCCGCTCGATCGCATTGAACCCGAAGGCGGCGGATTGAACATTGGCGCGATGGTGCGCAACAGCGACTTGGCGCATAACGAGAAGGTGCAACGGATGTATCCCGTGCTGTCCCAGGCGCTCCTGTCTGGCGCGTCGCCGCAGCTGCGCAATATGGCTACCACCGGTGGCAATCTGCTCCAGCGCACTCGTTGCTACTACTTCCGGGACGTAAATTATCCCTGCAATAAACGAGTTCCTGGTTCGGGATGCTCCGCTATGGACGGTTTCAACCGCATCCACGCGGTGCTAGGGACGTCTCAACACTGCATCGCCACGCACCCTTCGGATATGGCCGTCGCCATGATGGCTCTGGGCGCCACAATCTTTGTGACCGGTGCAAAAGGAGAGCGCAGCATCCCCATCACAAAATTTTATTTGCTGCCAGGCTCTACACCCGATCATGAAAACGTCCTGGCTCCAGGCGAAATCATCACGCACGTGACCTTGCCTGCCCCCGCGCAAAATTCAAAATCGCATTACCTGAAGCGCAGAGATCGCGCTTCCTACGAATTTGCGTTGGCCTTCGCGGCGGTAATGGTCGAACTCGATGGCCGAAAAATTCGCAAATCTCAAGTGGCCATGGGTGGCGTCGGAACGATCCCGTGGCGGTCGCCTGAAGCGGAACACGCATTGGCTGGCGCCGAAGCCAGCGAACGGAATTTTCGCAAGGCTGCCGAAGCGGCGCTTCGCGGTGCAAAAGCGCACAAAGACAACGGTTTCAAGATTGAATTGGCAAAGCGCACCTTGGTGAGAGCCTTACAGACGGTTACGCAGGCCTAGTCACAGAGGCGTAGTTACAGAGGCGTAGTTACAGAGGCGTAGTTACAGAGCTTTAGAGGAGTTCGCGTGGCGGAAAAAAAGCGGTCATCGGAAAAGAAATCACGCGTATCGACGGCATTTTGAAGGTCACTGGCGCCGCGCCCTACGGAGTCGAGTACGCGCTCGAAAACATGGCTGGGGGAGTTGGAATCGGCAGCACTATCGGCGCGGGACGAATTGCGCGCATCGATAGTAGCGAAGCAGAAAAAATGCCAGGCGTCCTGGCGGTGCTGCACCACGGGAACACTGAAAAACTATTTCGCCCGGCGAATAGCTTTGAAGAAATGAGTCGCCCGGGAGAATCGCGGCCTCCCTTCGAAGATGACCAGGTTTATTACTACGGTCAATTTGTGGCCCTGGTAGTTGCCGATACATTCGAACGTGCGCAGGCCGCGGCTGGCCGCGTGGTGGTCAAGTACGACGCGCGAACCCCGGACGTTTCCACAGCGGAATTGACGCCTAAGGATCCGCCGGCAGTCAAGAACGAACGCGGAGATGTCGAAAGCGCGCTGTCCAGCGCGCCGGTGAAGCTCGACGTTACCTACGAAACTCCGGTGGAAACGCATAACCCGATGGAAATGCACGCCACCATCGCCACCTGGAACAAAGATAAATTGACGCTGTACGAGACTTCGCAAGGTGTCGTGAATCATCGCAACGTGGCCGCCGAGGTGCTCAACCTCCAGCGCGAATCGGTGCAAGTCATTTCGCGCTTTATCGGTTCCGGCTTCGGTTGCAAATTATTTCCGTGGCCTCATTCCTGGATGGCGGCGATGGCCTCGAAAAAACTCGGACGCCCGGTAAAAGTTTCCGTTCCTCGCAGCATGATGTTCACCACCGTCGGGCACCGTCCGTTCACGCGGCAACGCATCCAGTTGGGCGCGGATAAGGATGGAAAACTCACCGCTTTCCATCGCGAGATTCTTCAGCCGACCTCCATGGTCGATGACTATGTGGAGAACTGCGCTGAAGTAACCGCCATGCTCTATGGCTGCCCAAACGTCCGCGCCGTACAATACCTTATTCACAAAAATATTGGAACGCCGACGCCAATGCGTGGGCCGGGTCGAACTCCTTCGCTCTTCGCGATTGAATCAGCCATGGACGAATTGGCGGTCAAGCTGAATATTGATCCTGTAGAGGTGCGACTACGCAATTACGCGGAGACGGACGAAGGGAAAAAAATGCCGTACTCCAGCAAACATCTGCGCGAGGCTTACCAGACCGGCGCGGAGAAATTTGGGTGGAGCAAACGGAATCCCAAAGTCGGCTCAATGACCAAGGGCAAAGAAATTCTGGGGCTGGGTATGGCCACGTGCACATGGCCGGCTACCCGACACAACGCCGAAGTGCGCGTATCGCTGCTTGCCGACGGAACGGTGCGCGCCTCTTGCGCCACGCAGGACATTGGCACCGGCACCTACACAGTTTTTGCCGAGATTATTTCCGACCGCACCGGCGTCCCGCTCGACAAAATCCGCGTGCAACTTGGCGATACGGCCATGCCTCCGGGGCCGACCTCCGGCGGATCTGCTGCGACGGCCACAGTAATTCCGGCGATCGCCAAAGCCACCGATCAGGCTGTCGAGTCGCTGCTGAAGGTGGCTGCGCTGACCGCCGGCTCACCATTCGAAAAGGTCGATCCTAAAAGTTTGAAAATGACTGGCGGGCGCGTCCACAAGGAAGGCCACAGCGCTGAAAGTGGGACCCCGTTTCCGGACATTTTGAAACTGCGTGATCTCTCCGGGTTGGACGGTCAGGTAAAAACGGAAGCCCCGCCGGAAGCCAAGCAATTCTCCATGCATTCTTTCGGAGCACATTTTTGCGAGGTGGCCTTCGACCCGGAAATTGCGCGCTTGAGGATTTCTCGCTGGCTCACGGTAATTGACGGGGGCCGTATGATCAACCTGAAGACCTCGCGAAATCAGATTCTCGGCGCGATCGTTATGGGCGTTGGGATGGCCATGTTTGAAGAAACAATTTATGACCCCCGTAACGGCAAGCCGGTGAACAACAACTTCGCGGATTATATGGTGCCGGTGAACGCCAACATCCCCGAACTGGATTGCATTTTCCTCGATTATCCGGACACGAAGTTGAACGAATACGGCGCGCGAGGAATCGGAGAAATCGGCCTGACAGGTTGTGCTTCCGCGGTAACCAGCGCGGTATATCACGCGACCGGCGTGCGCGTACGAGAATTGCCGGTACGAATTGAAAACCTTCTAAAGACCGCCTAAAAGATCCAGCGGTGAATTCGAATTCCAATTAATCCGGGAGCAGTCATGCCAGAACAGGAAGTAATTGAACGCGCGAAGCGAGATAAAGAAGAAGGCAAATCTCCCAGCACTCAGGCCGGCGAATTTGTCCGCGAAGAGATGCACCACATTCGTGAAGGAAAGCACGGTGCGGCGAACACGAAACAGGCTGTCGCGATCGGACTTTCGAAAGCTCGACGCGCGGGTGTGGAATTGTTGCAACCAAGCGGAGGTAGTGCCTCGGCGCGCACCGCAAACAGGCGCAACGCGACAGCGCAATGGACGCGGTGGGAGATGAAATGCGTCCAAAAAAAAGATGCTCACGAGCAGTATCCAGGGCGCTGAAACGCGAAGGGCATTCGGCAGCTTCGCTCGCAAATCTATCGCGCCAGGCTAAGAGCGCGGCGCGAAGGCGAGGGGCGGGAGCACGAAAGGCAGCTGCGCGCCCGGCAGTACGAACGAAGGGTTCATCGGGTTTGCGGAGGTCTGCTAGAAAAGCGGCCCGCAGCCGCAAATAAATGTGCAGAAACAGCTAAGAGCGCTGGCGGGGGTCGCTACTCGTTCAAGATCGGCCGCAGCACCGCGATAACGAAGTGCGCAAAATGCGAAGCGCCCTCGTCCAGTTGCAGCCAGCGCACCACGCAATGCTCGGCGAGGTATTTTGGCACGCGCGCTTCGGTAATACCCAAGTGCTCCGCAAGCTGCTTGGTGATCGATTCGGCTCCGCGACGGCTGGCATTTCCGCGTAGAAGATTGGCTACCGCGATCCGCAGCGTCTGGCAGGACTCCACGTAGTAATAGCTGGTCAAATCGGAATCGGTGAGCACAAAAACTCCCGGACCTACCGGCGCGTGATTTGCTTCCTCGAGCTTCACGGCTTCGCAACTAAGCAATCGCCGAAACTGCATCTCCAGCAACGAAATTCGTGAGGACAATCCCGGATCGCCGTAGCGCCCCCTGGGTCCGGGAGTGACGTGCTCTGGGAGTGGCTCGACAGGCAAAGGCGGCATTGGGCGCCGCGTTTTCTGTGGGGGCTCCGCCTCTGAGGCTGTCGCGGATGACGATGTCGAAGATGGCGTCGCTGTTGCGCCGCGACGGGCGTTTGGCGTGCTCGGCAGACGTGACGATCCCGTCGTATCAGCTGCAGAACCGACTTTGCGACGGTTACGGCCTCCGCGCCGGCCGCGTCTGCGCCGACGCTTCTCTTCAGAGTCCACTTCCGCCGACGATCCCGTTGTTTCCGAGCCTTCCTCTGTCCCGGTGGCGACTTCTCCGCCGGAAGAACTTAAAGAGGCGCTCTGTTCGGAAACCAATTCGGAAACCGCATTGGAAACAATGGCTTCAAATGCCGCGGCGCTCTGCTCGAAAGGCATCCCGGGCTCAGGCACCGGCACGGGTAATAACACTGCTGAAGCTTCCGCACTGCTGGGATTCGTCCCGGGTTCGGCTCCTAGTCGCACCGCGGCTTCCTGCGCTTTTGTTTTCCAATCGGCGCGTCGGAAGCGCTCCGCTGCAGTGCTATACCATTTTGCGGCGTCGGCGTTCATCGCCGAAGTCTCGAAATATTTCGCTAATTCAAACGCGACCATGGCGTCGTGAGTCTTCTCATACAGCGCCGAAAGCTGGCCCGCCGGATCTTTAGAAGTTCTGGCGCGTCGAATGCGCGCGGTAATTTGTTTCCAATCTGCCATAAAGGTGCCTGCATTGTAACAGTGCTAAGGTTCGACGGCCAGTAATGTGCCGCGCAGCGCTCCGATTAACTCTCCGATATTTGTTCGCCGGATCGAAGAAAATCCAGAAGTCTCGCCGCTAAATTCTGCATTGGAGCCCAGCGAAATAGTAGTGCCCCTAAAAACGTTCCCAACGTATTGGTAATGATGTCCAGTATTCCGGAGTCTCTTCCAGGGATGTATTCCTGCAGGATTTCGATCGTCAAACTGATGGCAGCGCCGCACAGAATCGTTATGAGCAGCGAGTGCCTCACGTTCCGATTCCCAGGTTAAATAAGCTGCAAAAACAAAACCAAAGGGAACAAAGCCAAAAATATTTATCGCTATGTCGCGAAACTCAAGCTTGTCATGGCTTTCTTCCCAAGGCCACATCAGCATTTTTTTGTGCGGCACCTTGAAAATCTTGGGAATATATAAATCGGGAGCAGCACCCGGTACGCCATGCACGACTTGTCCGCTACCTTCATTAAAGGCGTATTGCGCCACGAGATGCTGCTCGCCGCCTGGTCCCTGATCCGTTTGATTCCCATGCCAGCTGGCAGATTTGCTGGCGATTTCTTTGGGGGGCCAGTTCTCTATCATATAGAGACAGGTCCAGAATGTTACCTGGCCAGGCGTTGTCCATCACGGCCGAATCCCCTAATACCAATTGGCCAGCCAAATCCGCACGAGAGTCCCATTTTAGTTATGCCTGCTGCGCGCATTCCATTGCGGTATGCAACGCTTCCATCGGGGCCTGAGGTAATTGTGAATGTCACCGGGTCGCGAGTCAGAAATGCTTGGTCCAGGTCCACTTCCGCGGTTTTCGAGTGGTTGTCGGCATCGCGGTAATCCCTCCTGATCATCAGCACATCGCGCCATTGCATTAACCGGAATTGAGATGGCTCTTCAGGAGTATAAATTCCCAGCAATGTACCTGAGGCACCCCGCCAGAACGTATCCGGTTGCAGTCTAATTGTCAGCGTACAGAGGGAGTCGCGGTTCGGCCGGATCGGTTGGACCGTCCCCTTGCTGAAAACCACCCCGTGCTCCCCAAATTGGAGCCCCTTGCCGGTGGGTAGCCAAGTTACTTGATTTCTTGGAAATGGATTGAACGGCCACAGACCGGCTGTGAATAATGTGCTGACCACGAGTATGCATGCGAATGGCAGCGCAAGGTCTCGAGCGAGTAAGCTGTTCGCTTTGCTCATCAAGGGGTTACAGGAACTTGATTGACATGCAATTCAGTATACGACGGCCAGCGGAATCGCTTGAGATGGCTTGTTGCTCATCTTTCTGAACGCCATCTATAGGACAACAAAAGTATTAAGTTGTTGCCGGCACGAAACAAAATAAATTTTGATGGAGTTGCTGATTGACTGTTCACAAGTGACTCGATACTCTATTTCCAGCCCGCTGGAGTCGGTGACATGCAATATCTGCGTCCGCAGTTACAGCTGTTCTGGTCTTCGCGATGGGTCTCACCCCTGGTTGCGGTGCCGGCGGACCCGCGTTCGGTACCGTTATAGCCGCTGAGGGTGCCAACGTGGGTGGCGGCAGTTTATCCGCGGGAAGCTACGGTTTTTATTGGCGGCGATAGACTATTTACCACCGGGACCGGCAGTGTCCAGCTTTCGCGCGGACAGCCCGGCTTCTCTTGACTGGTGACACTGCCGCGGTTCTGGGTAAGGAGCGAAGTTCTTCTTGCGGCCAGTTTGACACGCGGAACAGCCGTCTTTTCCACTGCCACCTCAAAAGCATTCGTGATGCATGCTCGGCAGCAGGTCATTCGGCCGGATACACAGATCAGCCCACCGTTGCGCAGGTTACCGTAATAGGCCCCAGGCAGCTTATGGTGAGAAGCGCCCGTGGGTCCTTGTCAGTTGCGGTGGATGATGATGTGCGCGTTATTCCCGAAGGCATGGCTTACCGCATTGTGCTTGACCCCACCGAAGCGGAACTGGCTGCTGCGGCGGCGGATAAAGACCCGCAAGGCGTAGGTTCCGGGCGTCGTTCTGGACGTCCGCGAAGGGCCGGGCGAAACCGCTTTGTATGGTTTGCCTGGAATAACGCAATCATAACCGGTATGGCGTTGTCGAAGCCCTGGAAATTCCCGATCGTCCCAATAATTAATTCAGGTTCGGAATCGAAAAGCCTCATGCCAATTTACGAATACATCTGCGACGATTGTGAAACGCCATTCGAACGGATTGTCCTGAACAAGAATCAGGAAATTACCTGCCCCAAGTGCGCGGGAAACAAAAATACTATTCAACTTTCGGTGTTTAGCGCGCCGAACGGAAACGGAAATAGCGTTTCGGCCGCGTCCTCTGCGCCAATGCCTTCCGGAGGATCTTGTTGTGGCGGCGGTTGCGGTTGCCATTGAGATTCGCTAAAACCACGTTTTTGCGCCACGTATAACTTTTTTTCCTCGGTTAGTCCTTGCCACGCTCGCCTCACTCCTCCGATGACGCGCACATTTTCTCGGCGCGAATTTACAAACAGTGGATCATGCGATGCGTCGATGTGCCGCGCGACGTTTCAAAGTCATTGTGCAAACTCGCTGGCGATAACCCCAAACACATTCCGGTGCATGGACAAGTGGATGGCTTGCCGCTGAAAAGCACGCTCTCCCCTCGCGGCGGCGGTACCTACCGCCTGCACATACACAGCAATATTTGGCGAAAGTTGCGGATCGATGCGGGCGCCACCGTGGAAGTTATGTTGTTTCTGGATAGCGAACCACGCGACCCGGTTTTGCCGCCTGACTTGGCAGGCGGCCTCGCCGATGAGCCTCGAGTTCTGGCGATTTTCAATTCTTTAACGCCGGCATTTCGCAGGCAAATCGTCCGCTACGTGGAGCAGGCCAAACAGTCCACGACACGCGACAAACGCATCCGCTTAATAGTGAAGCGCATGCTGGAACGCGCTGCTAAACGCAGGAAGAAGAAAAACGCCTGATTTTCATTGAGGGGTTGCAATGGAAGCCCCGCGCTTTTGTGAAGCCAGCCACGGGATCAATTGCGGTTCGGCGAAGGCTTCATCCCATACTTCGTTTTTTATTTTGTGATACTCGGTGTAGCGTGGCGAGCCGCCCGCTTTTTTGATTTGTCTGACCATCTGTCGCACCAAATCAACCGGCACGGTCATATCCATTTCTGATTGAAACATCCACAGCGGAACCCGCGTAATGGCGCGCACATTAGTAAAATTATCGTAAGACGCGACGACTATCGCGCCAGCCCAAAGCTCCGGATAAGTTTGCAGCAGCGCCCATACCCCGAATCCGCCCATCGATTGCCCTGCCAGATAGATATGGTCGGGATCGATGGAATACTCTTTTTGGACGGCCGCTAAAATCTCCATGGCCAACTGCAATGAGCCACTCACATCGTTCAATTCGGGATTTCCCCAATTTTCGTTCTGAGGACACTGCGGGGCCAATACGAATGCCGGAAATGTGGCCTGATTATCCGGCGCGGTCCAGACATGCGGACCTTTTTCGTTTTCACCGGAGATCTGCGACTCGTTATTCGAGCCGCGCCCGCTTCCGCTGTGGAACCAAAAAACTAATGGGTATTTTTTAGCGGAATCGTAGCTGGGAGGAATGAAAAGGCGATAAGGCATCTTCGCGCCTTTTTTGTCGGTGTACATTTTTTTGCGAAATGGAGGCTCTTCTTTCACCACGCCAGGCGGCGCGATCCGTTCCTGACCTGCGGCCCGGAAGCAATGGGACATCAGAACGAGAAAAATAATTGCTGAGCGAACGAACAATAATTGCCTCTTTCAGATTTTAGACAAGTTTCCACGCAGCAAACTTTTCATTGTGGTCGCGTGTAATTAAGCAAATTAGCGGGTATTGGCAGCTCAGCATCTCCTCGCGGGTCCGGCACCGGCGTCTGCGCCGCCCACTTGAAGGGAATCACTCCGGTCCATCCGGCGTCCGCGTATTCGTCGCCCTTATCGATAGCAAATCCAGTACGAACTTTTGCCGAGGCTTCCACTAGCGGAACAGACAAAACCATTGTGGCTTTCAGCTCCTGTTCGGTGGGCGGGCGCACCTCAGCCCAGCGTCCACGAATGACGTACTCGACAAAGTCGCGCATGGCTGCAAGCTTATCTTGCGGGTCGACGATCTGTTCCGCTTTTGCCATCACCACCACAGAACGGTAGTTAACGGAGTGGCCCGTGGCAGTCGGCGAGAGCACAATGCCGTCTAGCAGCGTAACGCTCAAGCAAAATGGCGCGCCGCTGCCGAGGGTGCGCATCAGCCGGCTGGCTGTGGAACCGTGCAGAAAAAGTTTATCGCCGACTCTCACATAATTCGTCGGCACCACATACGGCGCGCCATCCACGATGAAGCCCAAGTGACAAACAAAGGCCTCGTCGAGGATGTTGTAAATAGTTTCGCGATCGTAAGTGCCGCGCTCAGGATGGCGGCGCACTTTTGTTCTGTCTGTAGCGGTAAATTCGCTCATAGCAAAAGCCTAGCTCTGAGACTGCTTCTCAGCAAGAGCCAATCCAGATTTGACATAGAACCGATTGACGCTTGGTACGCCCTCACATACGATGCCGCCGGGGAATTTTTCGACTAAGGAATGAAGCGGCCCTTAAGCGTCGTCATCTGGATCGTCGTGGCACTCGTCGGAGCCGGCGCACTTGGTGGAATTGCGTTTCACCGAGGCGAACCACTAAATGCCACCTGGTTTGTGGTGGCCGCAGCCTGTTGTTACCTGGTTGCTTACCGCTTTTATTCCGGGTTCATCGCGGCGCGTTTGCTGACGCTCGATGACACGCGCGCAACTCCCTCTGAGCGTCACGACGACGGACGCGACTTCGTGCCCACCAATAAATGGATTTTGTTTGGTCATCATTTCGCGGCCATCGCCGGACCTGGCCCGCTAGTTGGTCCTACGCTTGCGGCACAATTTGGATATTTGCCCGGCACGCTGTGGTTGATCGCTGGAGCCGTCGTCGCCGGGTGCGTCCAAGACTTCATTATTCTTTTCTGCTCTATCCGGCGCGACGGAAAAACGCTGGGCGAAATTGCCCGCGAAGAAGTCAGCCAGCGCGGCGGATTCATCGCCCAACTGGCGGTCCTGGCCATCATGGTGATTCTCCTCGGCGTCGTGGCACTGGTGATCGTAAACGCGCTCAAGTCTTCGCCATGGGCCACGTTCACGCTCGCGGCAACCATTCCCATCGCCTTATTACTCGGACTTTATCTGCGATTTTTGCGACCCGGCCGCGTCCTGGAAGCGTCGTTCATCGGCGTCGCCCTAGTTTTGTTTGTGGTTGTAGCCGGGCAATGGGTGGCGGATTCGCCTTCCTGGGCGCATGTTTTTACATTGAGCGGCGTGACGTTCGCGTTTGCGCTGATTGCCTATGGCTTCGCCGCATCCGCGTTTCCGGTGTGGCTGTTGCTCGCTCCTCGCGATTATTTAAGCGCCTTCATCAAGGCAGGGGCAATTTTTTCCTTGGCTGCAGGAATCTTACTGGTACGCCCGCAAGTGCTGATGCCCCCACTTACGCGCTTCATCGATGGCAGTGGCCCAGTATTCGCTGGAAAAATATTCCCATTTTGTTTCATCACCATCGCTTGCGGAGCCATCAGTGGATTTCATTCGCTGATTTCCTCCGGCACTACGCCGAAGATGATTCTCCGCGAAAGCCACGCGCGATTTATCGGCTACGGCGCGATGCTGATGGAATCTTTCGTCGGTGTGATGGCCATGATCGCCGCATGCGCCATGACCCCCGGCGTGTATTTCGCGATCAACAGCCCGGCTTCGATCGTAGGCGCTACGTCCGATGCCGCTGCGGCAACGATCAGCAGTTGGGGTTATCCGCTGCAAGCGCAAACCATGACCGATCTGGCGCGCTCCGTCGGCGAGCAAACTTTACTGAATCGCGCGGGTGGCGCGCCCTCGTTGGCGGTTGGCATGGCGCAGATATTTTCGAGCACCATCGGCGGGCCGCGCCTGTTGAGCATCTGGTACCACTTCGCCATCATGTTCGAAGCGCTGTTTATTCTCACCGTGCTGGATGCTGGAACACGAGTCGGCCGTTTCATGGTGCAGGAACTTGGCGGTCGGGTATGGAAACCATTCGGCGAGAACCGGTTGGCTTCCAGGAATTTTAATTTCGAGCGCATCGATTGTCGGCGCCTGGGGATATTTTCTTATACCAGGGCGTTGTTGATCCGCTGGGAGGAATAAATTCGTTGTGGCCGTTGTTCGGGATTTCCAATCAGTTGCTAGCCGCCGTAGCGCTGGTCGTGGCCACCACAATTCTGTTGAAGATGAAACGTATCCGCTGGATGTGGCTGACGTTCATCCCCATGGCCTGGTTGGTCATCATTACTATGACCGCGAGCTACCAGAAAATATCGATTCCAACCCGCGCTTGGGTTTCTGTCCTACGCCAATGCGTTTACGGCGCAAATTGCCGCGGGCACAATTCCTTCCGCAAAAATTGCGGATACTCAACGGGTGATTTTCAATCAGCGGCTGGATGCCGCCGTCACCGCTGTGCTGGCAGCGATGATCATTGTTCTGATCATCGAAGCGCTGCTGCAGTGGTACCGCATCTTGAGCGAGGATCCCAAATCGGTGTTACATGAGACCGCCTACGTTGCCACACGATGGCCCGAAAATTTTTCCGGCGCTTCGTATACCGCAACCGCCGCAGAACCCGATGCGCCCGCGATGGAGGGATGAGCATGCATTCCGTACAAGTCGAAGCTCACGGTCACGCGGGGAAGCCGCGCGCGTTCGTGTTCGCAATTTGGATAAAACGTTTGGCGGCTAAGCTGTGGCTGGGAATTCGTGAATGGTGCGGCGACAGCGCCTACGAACGCTACGTGCAAGCGCACAGAACGAAGCCCGAAAAGTGCTGCCTGCTGACCCCCGCGGAGTTCTACGTCGAACGAGTGAACCGCCGCTACTCTCGCCCCAACCGCTGCTGCTGAAAATTTCCGCTTGCCGGTCGCGGCGCAAGAAGCCTCCTGAGAATGCGGCTAAGTCAGTTCCTTACACCTGGCACCTCAACCGACGGAGCGTCCATATGAGCATTAACCAAGATAAACTCCATGAATTTTTGGGCAAAGCTATCGTAGATTTTGGCGCAACCTTTAACGCCGCACTGATCCGCATCGGAGATAAGTTGGGCCTCTATAAGGCGCTCGCAAAAAGCGGGCCGCAAACTCCCGCTCAACTCGCCAAGGCTACCGGCACATCGGAGCGTTATATTCGCGAATGGCTCAGTGAACAGGCGGCCGGCGGATACATCACCTACGACGCCGCGAAAGGAACCTTTCATTTGAGTGAAGAGCAAGCATTTGCCATGGCCGACGAATCGAGCCCGGTCTTCCTGCCCGGCGCTTTTCAAGTGGCGCTCGCCGCGATAAAAGCGGAAGAGCAAATCACCGAGAGATTCAAAACCGGCGAAGGCATGGGTTGGCACGAACATCACCACGAACTTTTCGTCGGCACGGAGCGATTTTTTCGCCCCGGTTACGCCGCGAATCTGATCAGCGCCTGGATACCCTCTATGGCTGATGTAGAAGACAAATTAAGAAAGGGCGCAAGCGTAGCGGATGTCGGATGCGGGCTAGGCGCTTCCACGATCCTGATGGCCAAGTCGTATCCCAATTCTGAATTTGTGGGATTTGACTATCACGAAAAATCCATCGAGACCGCCAAACAGCGTGCCAAAGACGCGCACGTTGCCGAGCGCATCCGCTTCGAAGTTGCCAGCGCCAAAAATTATCCCGGCACGGATTACGATTTCGTGACTTTTTTCGATTGCTTGCACGACATGGGTGATCCCGTGGGTGCTTCCATGCATGTCCGCAGCACCCTCAAAAGAGATGGCACCTGGATGATCGTGGAGCCTTTCGCCGGCGACAAGCTGGAAGATAATTTGAATCCCATTGGCCGCGCGTTTTACGGAGCGTCTACGCTACTCTGCACGCCGGCTTCGCTTTCGCAAGAAGTGGGACTTGCGCTCGGAGCCCAGGCCGGTGAGAAACGGTTGCGCGAGGTGGTCACAACTGGAGGCTTTTCGCATTTCCGCCGGGCCACGCAAACGCCGTTTAATTTAATTTTTGAAGCGCGGCCATAAAATCGGCCTGGTGCCAGCCGGCATTCTGAACGTAACCAAGTTTAATTTAAGCTCGGCGCAGAACGATCAGCGTAATCTCCGGTGGTACGCCTATGCGCACCGGAGCCCCGACCGTTCCAAGACCACGGTTGACGTAAAGGGACGCCATTCCGGCGGGAACTACGACTGCCGGAACTCGTGAAACGCGGGGAGCTTCCGGGTAGCCGTCCACGCGCGAATAGCGAGGAATATCCAGCGATGGCGCGAACAGCGGCCGTTGATAAAGCCCCGCGATGTAATCGGTGATGAACCGCGCGGGACTGAGACGATGATCGAGAATTTCTACTTGGATCTGCCCGCCATGAGTGTGCCCCGCCAGCGAAAGTTCGATGCCCAGTTCCGCTGCGCGCGGAAAAGAATTGGGATTGTGTGAAAGCAGGATATTGGGGATGTCCCGGCGAACGAGTTGCTCAACATCTGTAAGCGTTTGTTTTTTGTGACCTGCGCTAGTGCGTTCGCGCTGATAATCGACGCCGATCAAATTGAATTGCGCGCCATTAAAAGTAAGCTGCGCGTTTTCTCCGCGCAATAGCTTCATCCCTGCCTGCGCAAATAACGATTGCGCCAGGTCTTCCACGCGCGCGTAAATTTCATGGTTGCCATTGCAACCCCAGGTGCCCAGTGGCGCGCGCAATTGGCGAATTTCGTCTACGCAATCCCGCAACGAGTCGCTCGCGCCGGTGATGAAATCGCCGGTGACTACCGCGAGGTGCGCGCCAAGCTCGTTGGCCATTTCCACCGCGCGCCGTACCTGTGCGCGAGGCATGTATCCGCTCAGGTGAATATCGCTGATCTGCACGATGGATACGCCATCGAGCGCGCGATTCAGATCGGAGATCGGAATTTCCTCACGGCGCACCTGATACTTGAGACGCTCGGCCGCGTAGCCGTACATTGCACCGAGAAACGGCGCGGCTCCGGCAGCAGCGGTAGCGGCACGGAAAAAATAACGCCGGCCCGGATCACGGAGCTGTTCTGCTGTTGCGGCGCTGACGAGATTATCTCCAGTTTGCGGGGCAGCACTGGCCGCTTGCGGACGCACGTTTTTGCGAATTCTGGTCCATAAAAGATCCAAACCGCGTACAAGTTTTACGGCTACGAAGCCGAACACCGCGCTGAAAAACCACAACCCTACTATCGCTGAAACGATTGTGCCTCGGGGTATCAGGTGACGATGGCCCATGCGTACGCCATCTATAAACGCACAAATAATCAGAAATATCATGGTGAGCCACAGGAGGCGGGCCGCCACACGCAACCACTGGCTGCGAAAATTGGCCGTGGAGCGCCAGATGGCGCGATTCCAGAAGCGTTGCGAGAAGAAAAATAGCGACAAAACGCCGGCAATGATGACAAAACGAACCACAAAGAAGGCCCAGTTCACGAAAATAATTCCTCGGCTACCTAACTGATTGTAACACGCGGCTTTTATCCGACTTGTGATGGGGCCTGCGGTTGTTTCAGGAGTAAAATGTGGGACCAAAGACTCGGCGTCCTGGCTAGATATTTGTTAGAAACCGGAGGATATGCATGACAAAAGTAATGAAGGCTACGATTTTGTTGTTTATGACCGGACTATGTACAGGTCCGCTGTTCGCGCAGCAAAAAAAGCGAAGCTTCGAAGCCCATGCCCAGCAGTTCGCAGATCGTTCTGGCGCAGTGGAATGAAATTGGACGAAAGCTGATCGCCATGGCCGATGATTTTCCCGAAGACAAATACGATTTCAAACCTACGCCACCGATGCGCAGTTTCGCTGAGCAACTGCTGCACGCCGCGGGGTCAATGGAGTACTTCACCGGCCCAGTTCAGGGAAAAACGCCCGGCCAGGAAAGTGAAAATCCTCCGCGCGCCACCTACAAAACCAAGGCGGACGTCGTGGCCTTTGTGAAAAAGCAAGTCGAGGATGGCGCTGCCGCGATCAAAGCAAAAGGCGATAAAGGCATGGCGGAATTAATCGCCGATCCAGAGAGCAAACAGCAGATGCACGTTTCCGATTTAGCCTATGGTCTGATAGAGCATTCCGGTGAACACTACGGGCAATTGGTGGTGTATTACCGCTTGTCCGGATTAGTGCCGCCAGAATCGCGTCCCAAGAAGTAGTCGCCTCCCAAGAAGTAGCGCAAAATTTTGAAACAGTTTGCACGGGCTCGATGATGTATCGGGCCCGTTTTCCTTTTCAGCGGCCGTTCTACGCGGGCGCAGCGGCGCCAGCCCCAGTCTGCAGCACGTTCTGGAGCAATGCCGTTAACTGCGCCGCGTCCGTCGCGGGCGGCAAACAACTTTGACCGGCACAAACAATCGCGACCGGTTTGTCTGCCGGGAAGATGCGGAAGGGTTTCTTTCAACGCGCCTGCGAGAGCTGCGAGTTTTGTCCCCGGAGTCACGCGAAGCACGGCCTTACCGAAGCGAAATACTCTATGCGCCGCCAATTCCAGTGATTGCGCCACCCAATCGTCCGCGGCCCCGGCAATAACGATTTGCAGCGGGTGCTGTGTAAAAAGGGTAGCCGCGAGTCCATAGGTCGAGGCAAACATGCCGTACCGCGGTGCGATACCGGCAAAAGCCTCCAACGTTTTTTCCGCCGTGACACGGTAGGTTTCATCGCCACTAAATGATTCGAGACGAAGCAGAGCGATGGCCGCCATCGAATTGGTACCCGGCGTAGGCGAATCCTGAAAAGGTTTTCGCCGCACATCCAGGCCACCCATGGGCGCGGCGTCGCGGGGGCGGTCGAAAAAACCACCGCCATCAGGATCACCATAGCGGGCGATGGCCAGGTCCATAGTTTTTTTCGCAACTTCGAAATAGCGCGATTCCAGCGTGGTTTCGTAGGCGTCCAACAAAGCCAATACACCAAAAATCTGATCGTCGAGTGAGCCTTCCAGTGCCGGGCCGCCAACGCGGTGAGCAAACCCACGTGATTCACTCCACACTTCCTTGAGCATGCGTTTCAGAGTTTTCAGGGCAAAGCGGCGGCAGCTTTCAGCTACGACGCCGTCCAATACACGAGCCGCCTCCAGATAAGCGGACACAAACATGGCGTTCCACGAAACGTACATGGTTTGGTCTATGTAAGGGGTCGGACGCGCCTGGCGTGCGGCAAGCATTTTTGCTTTCGCCTGGGCGATGGTGGCGGCCACCGCCGCCGCTGCCAATCCTAGCTGCTCGGCGATGTCCGCCGCATCGCGGGCAATCCACAAAACATTTTTGGCGGGATTATGGTGCATCTCGCCGTGCGCCTCGACATCATAGTAGAGCTCCATGACACGAGCTTCCTCGGAACTCAATACGGCCCGTAGCTCCTCCAGCGTCCACGTAAAATAATCGCCATCGTCGTCCAGCGAATAATCGGCGTCCTGGCTGGCGTAAAAGCCGCCGTTTTCCTGGTCCGACAACACTTCGTTGACCCACGCAATGATGCCCTCGGCGGTCTGCCGCAGAAACGGGTTCTGCGTAACTTGCCAGCCGTGCAGATAATTTCGCAGCAGCTCGGAATTGTCGTAGCTCATCTTCTCGAAATGAGGCACGAGCCACCGTTCATCCACAGAGTAACGATGAAAGCCGCCCGCGAGCTGATCGTAAACGCCGCCACGCGCCATCTTTTCCAGCGTGCTTTCGGCCATTGCTCGCAGATGCTTTTCGCCCGTCTGTTGGTAGCGCTCCAGAACCAGATCCATCGCCGAAGCGTGAGGAAATTTTGGCGCGCTGCCGAAGCCGCCATTCTTGATATCGAAGAGCTGCGTGATCGATGCGATTTGCTCGTCCACAACACTCGGATCAAATGCCGCACGAGCGCCGGTAAATACTTCGGCCTGCGCCACCGCTTCCGCCAGCGAACTGGCGGCCCGCTCCAGCTCGGCGCGTTTGCTGCGGTACGATTCCGCCACGGCGAGAAGAACGCGTCGGAATCCCGGGCGGCCCATCTGATCCTCAGGCGGGAAATACGTTCCGCCAAAAAACGGACGCCCATCGGGCAGCAAAAAACCAGTGAGCGGCCAACCGCCCTGACCGGAGATGGAACTGATCGCCGACTGATAACGCGAATCGACATCGGGCCGCTCGTCGCGATCCACTTTCACAGCGATAAAATTGTCACTGATAATTTTTGCGATGGTGGGATTTTCGTACGATTCACGGTCGATGACATGGCACCAGTGGCACCACACTGCGCCAATATCAAGCAGCATGGGCTTGTCATCGGCTTTAGCGCGTTCGAACGCCGCATCTCCCCACTCATACCAATCGATAGGTTGATGCGCCGCGGACCGTAGGTAGGGACTGGCGGAATCTTTCAGACGATTTTCCGATTGCGTAGACAAGAAATTCCTTTTAGCCAGGAGTTCGCCACTTTTTATGGCATGTTGCGCAGGTTGTTCCGGAACCGGGCTTACTGAACGATGTCGCTCGAACCAAGATCACGCGGGTCAAGCGGCTTGCGGCCCGCGAACCCTTCGTCCTGGCGGTGATAAAAACGGATGCGATCCTCGCCCAGTTTCCAACACAGATAAACATCCTGGTTATCGATGATCGCTGGAAAATCCAATAACCCGACATCCAGATCCTTGATCATGCATCCCGTCTCAATGATCTGCGTGAGCGCGGAATTAAATGTCTCCGCCAGTTGATCATGTTGCAAGCGCACCGCGGCAAGTTTTTCGTAAGGCACGATCACACCACCCATCATCGCAATCCGCGACGAAACCGCGGACAAATCGCTTTCCAGCCCGGCAAGCTTCTTGCGGCAACCCATAGCTTCCACCAGCACCGGCTCAATTTCCTTGCGAGCGCGTTCCGCTTCCGTAAGCGTAAAGAGACGTCGCGGCTGTTCTTGCGCGTCGTCCTGATCTAGATCGTCTTCGTCTGCCATATGAGAGCCTTGTTAAGTGCGTATTGACTGGTATCTAGTGTGATGCCGAAAAGAGGCCAAACAGTTCCAGAAAAACAGCCCAATGACGGCAGCCTACGCCCAAAAAGCTACCGGGTCACGGCAAAGTTTCGATCGACTTAACCGCCAATGAAAACCATCGAGCGATTGGGGAGGTGAAAATCCTTTTCGTTAATCCTGTGGCCTTCTTCCTTTTCCATCACCACCGAAGTGATGTAAGTCACGAGATCTTCGTCGCCCGCGCCTTCGCGCAAGAGTGACCGCAGATCGTGATCTTCCTTGCTAAATAAGCATGTTCTAATTTTCCCGTCCGCGGTCAGCCGGATACGCGAGCAGTGCCCGCAGAAAGGCTGAGTTACCGGCGCGATTAATCCGATTTCCCCCGGCATGCCATCCGCGAAGCGGTATTTTCGCGCCGTCTCACTGTAATGGTGAGGAATTTCTTCCAGCGGCCAGCGGGCATGTATCCGACGGTGAACTTCCGCAGCAGGCACTACCAGGCTGCGATTCCAATGGTGATCGGCGTCCAGCGGCATAAATTCAATGAAGCGCATCACTACGCCGCGCTCACGAGCGAAGACCGCGAAATCTTCCACCTCGTCATCGTTAATCCCGCGCACCAGAACCGCATTTATTTTGGCCGGTGCCAGCGCTGAGGCTTGCACCACATCGATGCCGTGCATCACGGACGCAAACGATTTCGTGCGCGTAATGCGCTCGAATTTCGCCGCGTCCAGCGAATCGAGACTGATATTGATGCGCCCCAAGCCGGCAGACACCAGCCGCGCGCAACGCTCCGACAGCAGATGACCGTTCGTGGTCATGGAAATATCTTCAACACCCAGGTCTCGCAGGTGCGAAATAAACTCTTCCACGCCCGGCCGCACCAGCGGCTCGCCACCGGTAACCCGAGTTTTGCGAATGCCTAGAGTTTTGAAAACGCCGGCAAGACGATAAAGCTCCGGCCATGACAAAATCTCATCCTTGTCCCGATAGTTTTCCGGATCCGCGGAGCGGCAGTACACACAACGGAAATTGCAACGATCCGTGATCGAGATGCGCAGATCGGTGATTTGCCTGCCGAACTTGTCGTGAAGCGCCATGTTTGTTCAACGGCCCTATAAAGCAAAAAACCCGATCCAGTAAATGGAATCGGGCGCCCTCCGAAATAAGTTTCAGGGAAGAGCTCCTTTCCAAATACCGGGAGGCCCGGGCGTTTCCACCTGAACCCTGAGCGATCGGTCGCCAAATCAATAAGCGGATCGCATCGTCCCTGGCGCCATCGGTTTTATCTCCGTTTAGGCGACAGGGATCGGAGTTACAGCACCAGTCTAATCCTCTTGCGGCCACATCGCAATTCGGGTGTGGTAGAGTTTTGCCCACACATGCGCATCTTCGTTTTGGGAGCCGGGGCCACCGGTTCACTCCTTGCACAGCTGCTCGAGCGTCAGGGACACGACGTTTGGTGCGGTGACCGCGACCTCGAGCGCGCCCGTAAATTCCTCGGCAGGAAAAGCACCATTCCCGTCACCGAAGTAAACGCCCGTAATTTACTGGGTATTGTCCGCGCTGCCCGCGGTTGCCAGCTGATCGTCAACGCTTCCGCCTCCGTCTTCAACCAGATTGTCATGCGTGCGGCGTTGCGACTCCGTGCCCATTACCTGGACTTAAGCTCGCACTTAACGCGCAATCCCTTTAAATCCGAACAATTCGCTTTCGCCGAACGCTTTGAAGCCAAGAAGCGCGTCGCCTTGATCAACACCGGAGCCGCGCCGGGGCTGACAAATTTGCTGGTAAAGCGTGCCGCGGAAGCGCTTGATGAAATCGAGTCGGTACAGATCCGCTTGTATGAGAGCACCGAAAGCCGTGACCCGATTTCGCAATGGTCCCCGGAAGTCTCCTTCGACGAAGCCATCTCCAACCCGCGCGTTTACCGCAATGGAAAATTCCGGATGGAGAAGCGCTTCGCGGAGCTGGAGAAATTCAGATTCCCCGAGCCCATTGGAACCGCCATAGTGGTCTTAGCCGCCCAAGACGAAGTAACCACCCTGCCCTATTCCATAGCGATGCGAAACATGGACGTAAAAATTGGCGGCAACGAATTTGACCGCCTGCGGCGCTGGTACAAACAGGGCAATTACGAAGTCCCGCGGAATGCGAAGAAAAACTTCCCGCAGACCTCGTCGCCGCGAATGATCGCCAAGTTGATCCGTCAGGTGTTTTGCAAAACGCCCGTTTTGCCGCCGTGGTGCTGGTCAGCGGCGTCAAGCGCGGCAAAAAAGAAGACCAGCATTTGTTGACTCGAACCGACTGCGTGTTTCCGACCCTGTACCAAATCAGGCAGCAAGGCCTCTTCACCACGCCGGTGGCTTACGCGACCGCGCACGTAGCCGCGCTTTTCATCAAGTTTTTCCCGCGGGATTTGGCCGGAGTCTTTGCCCCTGAAATGTTGCCAGTGGAGATGCGGCGGGCCATCGTGGCCGGGATTCGCGCACATAGCGCGAGGATCACTCACAAGACCACTGTGGTACGTCGCGCCGGCGAGGACGACGAAGAAATCTAACGGTTCCGGGATGCCTACGCCATTTGCGCAGCCGATGGATCCGCCGCCGAAGCACCTTTCCGCTTTCATGCGCTCAGTTGCGGCACCCTGAGGCGGTGCGATACTTCTTGTTCGCACAGGCAGACGACATTCGTTGGCTATGCGGGCCTTCTGAGGGGGATTTATGGCATTTGGGATAAGTGGATCGAAAAGCGCGAGAGCGACCAGTCATCAGCCAACGGTAACCGCAAGATGTCCCAGATGCACTGGCCGCCGCGGCGTAACCACGGAAGAAATGCGCTTTGTAGCAGGGCGCGAGAAGATTGACCCCGAGCTGATTCGCGGCGAAATCGCTCGAGGGCCGCGGATTATTCCGGCCAATGTGAACCACCGCAATCTGGAACCGATGGGCATCGGCATCGCCACAAATGCAAGATCAACGCCAACATCGGCAACTCGGTAACGACCTCCAACATCGACGAAGAACTGAAGAAGCTGCACCACGCTGTGCACTATGGCGCCGACACCGTGATGGACCTTTCCACTGGTGGTCACATCCCCAAAATCCGCAAAGCCATTATCGATGCTTCGCCCGTGCCGGTTGGCACCGTCCCTGTTTACGAAGCGATTTCACGCGTGCGTCGTCCAGTAGGACCTGGACGTCTCTAGCCTGATGCTGGAGGTGATTGAAGAGCAGGCCGAGCAAGGCGGGGAGGAGATTACCATCCACGCCGGGGTACTGCGCGAAACATGGTACCGCTCGTGCGCAAGAGAATCACCGGGATCGTGAGCCTGGGGGGCTCATTAATGGCCCACTGGATGGGAGACATCACAAGAAGCAGAATTTCTTGTACGAAAATATCGAAGATATCTGCAAGATTTTGAAGAAGCACGATGTCAGCTTCTCTTTCGGTGACGGCTTGCGCCCCGGATGCATCGCGGACGCCAGCGACGAAGCGCAATTCGCCGAATTAAAAGTGCTTGGCGAACTGACCACCAAGGCCTGGGAACACGATGTTCAGGTAATGATCGAGGGGCCCGGACACGTGCCACTCGACAAGATCAAGGAACAGGTCGACAAGGAAATGGACTGGTGCCACGAAGCGCCCTTCTATACGCTGGGGCCACTGGTAATTGATATCGCGCCAGGTTATGACCACATCACCAGCGCCATCGGCGCCGCCATGATCGGATGGCACGGAGCCTCCATGCTGTGTTATGTGACACCCAAAGAGCACCTGGGCCTGCCAAATCCGGAAGACGTGAAGCAAGGAGTCATCGCCTACAAAATCGCGGCCCACGCTGCTGACGTAGCACGCCACCGCCCAGGCGCCCGCGATCGCGACGACGCCCTTAGTTATGCCCGGTTCCTGTTCGATTGGAACAAACAATTCGAACTGTCCCTTGATCCCGTGACGGCACGCGCCATGCATGACGAATCCTTACCCGACGATTTTTACAAGGAAGCTAAGTTCTGCTCCATGTGCGGGCCGAAATTCTGCTCCATGAACATTACTCAACTGGCGGACGCCGAGGGTGGCCACGACCAGTCCGAGCGCAAGCAGAAATTTGTCGAACTGCTCGCCAAAGTCCAGGCCGCCGGCTAATTTAGATTAAAGCAGGCATTAACCAGTCAGCCTACGGTGATGCTTGGTGAGCGACAGACCTCGCCACTGCTTAGTTAACATGTAATAAAACCATAACGAAACGGTTACTATTTCGAACCACCCTCAGCAACTCACAATTCCCTCCCAAGACCACTGCTAAAATAGAACGAAAGGTTTGCCTCGCACCTTAGGTGGCTCGCAATGGTTTGGCCCGCGTCGATAGAAGGCGAATTGTGCACGAATGATTCCGCTGCGCAGGAATTGCAAATCCTGGTGGTGGACGATTCACCGGTGTATCGCAAGCTGGTCGAACATGCGTTAGAGGGCAATCCCTACTTCCTCATGTTCGCCAAGAGTGGACACGAAGCGCTTGAATTATTTGCGCGTCATCTTCCTGCCATTGTCATTACCGATTGGATGATGCCGGACTTCTCCGGGCTCGATCTATGCCAGCAAGTGCGCGCTCATGTACACCGCGGATATACCTACATCATCATGCTCACCAGCATCGCTGAGAAAGGCAATGTCGTTAAAGGACTGGCTGCCGGCGCCGACGACTATTTAACAAAACCATTCGATCCCGGTGAATTACTCGCGCGCATAGGCGTAGGCCGCCGGATTATTGACCTTCACCGTCAGATCGATGCCAAAAATAAGCTTCTGGAAGAGATGGCGCACAGCGACTCGCTTACCGGATTGCCCAATAGGCGCGCCATTGAGGAATGGGCTGCGCGGCAATTACGTGCAGCGGCACGCCACGGATTCGCATACTGGGTGGTGCTTGCGGACCTGGATTCATTCAAGACCATTAACGATACATACGGCCACAATGGCGGCGATGCCATGCTACAAAAATTCGCCGATATCCTGAAAACAGTTGTTCGCGCTTCTGATATTTGCGGCCGGCTGGGCGGCGATGAGTTTGTAATGGTGATCACCCATGTGGAGGCCGACGCCATATTAAAAACGGTCGAACGTTTCCGCGAACAATTGGCGGCACAGCAGTTCGAATTAGGCTTCGAACGAGTCTCCATAACGGCGAGCTTTGGAATCGCAGGCCTTAATGGGAAAGAAAATATCGATTTCACGACGTTGATGCGCCGTGCCGACAAAGCCCTGTACGCGGCGAAAAACGCGGGCCGCAACCTGATAAAAACTGAGCCTGAGCAAGCTAAGTAATTTGGCGAGCATCGTAATTGCAGAGAGTAGTTGTGGAAACACACCCGCCGCCTCGGCCATCCAGGATCGACTGGCAAAGTACAAGTTCACGCGGATACCATGTATGTCACTGACCTATTCAAGGAGCGACCATGGCATTTGTCTACGCAGCGAAGGCGAGGGACATCGCTCCGGGTCAAATCCGTGAAATACAGCTGGACCGAATCACGATTGCCCTGGCCAACGTCGGCGGCCAATTTCACGCCCTCAGCAATACCTGTCTTCACCGGGGAGGCCCTCTGGGTCAGGGCTCACTGCAAGGAAACCTGGTTACCTGCCCTTGGCACGGGTGGACCTTCGACGTGACTTCCGGCAAGGTGTCGGGCACCCAGAGCGCCGGAGTCGACCGTTATCCCGTTGAGCTACGGGGCGAAGACATTTATGTGGATATCGGCACGCACGCGTGAGTTTTCGTGCTGATGCCGTATCTCGAAGAAAACAAGTACCATAGGTAACCGTACGCTGTTCCGGCGTTTATGCCCGCAGGATTAGGCAGATTTAATTGCCCCCTACCCGGCTAACCCTCATATTTTGTTTCGCTTTTTGGCTCCTGCCGTGTATATTGCTGCCCGACTCGAAGCCTCGATGGCAATTCCGACCTCGCAACGACATTACTGGATTTTCGGCGCCGACCCTCACCACTACCACTGGGACACGCTGTTCGTGAAGGGTAAGGAAATGTGGCACGGTGCCGGTTCCAAGCCCGACGCCATTCGCGCCCTCAAGCAGGTGCGCAAGGGCGACCGGGTACTTTGCTACCACTCTGCCCCGGAACGCTCTCTGTACTCTATCGCTGAAATTACCCGCGACCCTTATCCAGACCCGCACGACCGTAAAGAAAAGAATCTGGTGGCGGACCTGCGAGCCTTCGACAAGCTACCAAGGCAGATTACCCTCGCGGAGATGCGCTCGAATCCAGCGTTAAAAAAAGTAAAAATGCTGAAGAATGTGCGCTTGGTCGTTTCTTCCATCACGGAAGCCGAATATCAGGAAATATTGCGAATGGCCGGAATCGTGGCCACGCCGGGGATACCGCTACCCTAAACGGCAGGGGTAATTTTGCGATAGTCGCTGTCGGCGCTCGTTGATCCGCAAGGTTGGATTCATGTCCATATTGATTCGTACAGGCGTAGTGCTCGTCGGTATCGCCGCGTTGATGACCATTTCTCCCAAAAGTTCCCCGCAGGACTCGTTGTTGCAAGGCATACCTGCCGGAAAAACGCGCGTGATCGATCTTAGTTACGCAATCAACGACAAGTTGGTGCCCTGGCCCGGCGACGAAAAATATTTTGAAGCCAAAATTAATGCCACCGTCGAGAAAAATGGCTACTTCACCCGAAGCTTTTGGATGTTGGAGCATTACGGCACGCATCTCGATGCGCCGGTGCATTTCCCGCCAGGTACGGCCACGGTAGATCAAATCTCGGCAAACAAGCTTTTCGGCCCTGCAGTATTGCTGGATGTACGCGACGAAGCCGCCAAAGACGCGGACTATCGCCTGCCGGCGAATAAGATCGAAAAATGGGAGCACATGCACGGTCGGATCCCACCGGGCGCCATCGTGTTGTTGCGCACCGGCTGGGCCTCGCGCTGGCCGGACGTGCAGAAATATCGTAACCAGGATAAGCAGGGGAAAATGCACTTTCCCGGTTTCTCGGCCGAAGCTGCGAAAGTCCTGATCGATCGTGGAGTAAGCGGTCTGGGCTGTGACACCCTAAGTGCCGATTTCGGAGCGTCCGAAGATTTCAGCGTTCATCATTTGGCGCTCGGCGCGGGCCTGTATCATCTGGAAAACTTATCGGATTTAAGTGCCGTCCCGGAAGCCGGCGCGTTTTTGGTTGTCGCGCCCATCAAACTGGAAGGCGGGTCCGGCGGACCGGTGCGCGTCTTCGCGCTATTGCCTTAAAGTCGGGCTATTCAGCAACATTCTGTGCGCTTAATACGTCTGATGGAAGAGAGAGTCCTGCGTAAGGGTGGTTCATGAAAAAACATTGGTTACGGATGGCAACACTCGCGATGGTGTGCGTTGCATCCTTTAGTTCGGCAGGAACGCCTGCGGTTGCGCAGGAGTTCCCGGTAGCCGAACGCACGCTAAAAAATGGAATGAAAGTGCTGGTGCAAAGCGATCACAGCATTCCCAATGTGGCGCTCTACATTTTTTATCGCGTCGGATCACGCAACGAAGGGCCCGGCACCACCGGTATATCCCACTTTTTTGAACACATGATGTTTAACGGCGCAAAAAAATATGGCCCGGGCGAACTGGATAAAGTTATGGAAGCGAAGGGCGGTTCCAACAACGCCTACACCAGTCAGAACGTCACCGTGTATCAGGATTGGTTTCCGCGCTCGGCAATGCCGCTGATTTTCGACATAGAGGCCGACCGCATCCAGAATTTGAGTTTCGATCCACAAAAGATCGAGTCCGAACGACAGGTGGTGGCCTCCGAGCGGCGCTCCAGCGTGGATAACGACAATGGAGGATTGCTGGACGAACAATTGTGGGCTACCGCCTTCATCGCTCATCCGTACCAATGGCCTGTTGTGGGATGGATGAGTGACATCGAGCACTGGACCATCGATGACCTCAAGCGTCACTTCGCCATGGGCTATTCTCCCAGCAACGCCACCATGGTGGTGGTCGGCGACGTTACCCCCGAGGAAATATTTCAACTCTGCGAAAAAACTATCGAGCCCATTCCTTCCCATACATCCCCGCCGCCGGTGACCACCGTGGAGCCGCCGCAGCTTGGCGAGCGGCGCCTCGTGGTGCACAAGCCCGCGGAGTTGCCGTTGTTGATGATTGCCTATCATGTGCCCCAGACCAATCACCCGGACTTTTACGCCACAAACATCCTGCGCACCATTTTGTTCCAGGGTGAAAGTTCGCGGATGTATCAACGCCTCGTCGATAAGGATCAACTCGCGCTGGACGTATCTTCCTCGGTCGAGCCCGCTTTCGATCCCACAATTGCCATCATCGTGGCCCAGCCGAAACAAGCCGTCGATCCGGAGAAATGCGAGAAAGCAATTTATGAGGAGTTGGAACGAGTGAAAGTCTCCACCATCTCCGACGAGGAACTGGAAAAAGCAAAAAACATTCGTCTCATGGAGTTCTATCACCAGGTGCGCACCATCAATGGTCGCGCCAACACGATCGGTACTTATGAAGTATTTGACGGCGATTACAAGAAACTTTTTGACGCCGCGAAGAACTACGCCGCGGTTACCAAAGAAGACGTCCAGCGCGTCGCAAAAGCCTATTTTGGCGCCGACAACCGCACTGTAGCGACGCTGCTGCCAGCGAGCGAGGAAAAGGCGAAACCATGAGCGCGTTGAAGAAATGTAGTTTCCTTCTGATACTCCTCGTTCTCGTTTTTCCCGCTGCTCTATCGGCGCAATCGATTCACATACCCCCACACGAAAAAGTGGTTTTCAAAAACGGCCTGACTGTATTACTTCTCGAAAAGCATGGCGTTCCCATCGTAAATTTCGCGGCCCTGGTGAAGACTGGCGCCGCGGCCGATCCTGCAGGAGAGGAAGGGCTGGCATCCATCACCGCTCAATTGCTCAGGAAAGGAACGCAAAAGCGCACCGCGCAGCAATTCGCTGCGGACACTGATTTTACCGGCGGATCCATTGAAGCCGACGCGAGCGCGGACTTTTCTTCTGTCTCCGGAGAATTCTTAAACAAAGATCTTGCTCGCGGGCTGGACTTGTTTTCAGACGCTCTGTTACATCCCGTTTTTCCGCAGCCCGAAGTCGATAAATTGCTGTCGCAGAGCCTCGACGGCGTGCGTGCGGCAAAAGATGAAGCTCGGTCCGTGCTTGGAACCTATTACAACGCCTACCTCTTCAATGGCAATGGCTACGGTAGAACGTCGGACGGAGACGAAATTTCGCTGACCAGGATTCACCGCGACGCGATCGTGAAATTTTACGAAACGTATTACGCTCCCGGAAATATCATCCTCGCCGTGGCAGGAGATTTTCAGACGGCGGACATGAAGAAGAAGCTCGAAGACGTATTTGGTCAATGGCCGTCAAAGCCAGTCACGCCCGTAAAAATCCCCGTCCTTCCACCGGTGAAGGGTAAGAAACTTTTGCTGGTCGACAAACCCGATGCGACGCAGACTTATTTCGCCATTGGAAATGTCGCCACCGCCGCGGGAGACCCCGATCGTGTGGCAATCCGGCTGGTGAATACCGTATTGGGCGGCCGCTTCACATCGTTATTGAACGAAGCGTTGCGTGTCGAGTCGGGACTGAGTTATGGAGCCATCTCTGCTTTTGACCCGCGCAAGGCGCCTGGCCCGTTCGGAATTTATAGCTACACAAAAAATGAAAGTACCGCGCAAGCCATCGATATGGCCCTGCGGGTTCTGCAGAAACTGCACAAGCAGGGACTTACCGCTGAAGAATTGGCGTCTGCGAAGAGCTACATCAAGGGGCAATTCCCGCCCTCCATTGAAACTTCCAGGCAATTGGCGCAGATAATTGCCATCAATGAATTTTACGGCCTCGACGATAGCGAGATTAATGATCTGGAAAAGCGCCTCGGCGCCGTCACCCCAGCCATTGCCCAGCAGGTTATTCAAAAACATTTTCCCAGTGAGAATTTGGTGTTTACCTTGATCGGAAAAAGCTCTGACATTTCCACTGCGGTTCAAAAGTTTGCTGAGAAGCGGGATGCCCGGGTTATCAGCGAGCCAGGCTTCTGGCCGCCGCCGGCTCAAAAATAAATTTTTAGCCACTCTATTTTTGGAGGGTACATGCGTCGTCGATTGCTGCTGACCTTAGGTCTGTTGCTTGCCTTGGTCCTTCATTCTTCCGCGGCCGAAGACACCCCGCTCCTGGTGCAGGCTCCAACTTTGAGCAAGACCGAAATTGTCTTCGCGTATGGCGGTTATTTGTGGAATGTGCCACGCGATGGCGGCAACGCGCGCCAATTAACAACCGGTGGTCATGAATCCGGTCCGCAGTTTTCCCCCGACGGGAAGTTCATCGCCTTCACCGGAGAGTACGACGGAAATGTGGATGTCTTCGTGATGCCCGCGGATGGTGGCGAGCCAAGGCGCCTGACCTGGCACCCTGGCGCGGACGTAGCAGTGGGCTGGACTCCGGACAGCAAGCGCATTTTATTTCGATCCGGCCGCGTAGCTTATGCGGATTTCGACAGGCTCTACACCGTAGCTGTGGAGGGCGGCGTCCCGGAGGTATTGCCAATGTGGCGCGGAGAAGCGGGTTGGTATTCGCCAGATGCATCGCGGCTTGCCTACGTCCCAAATTTGAAATGGCAGGAATCGTGGAAGCGATATCGGGGTGGGCAGACCACTCCGGTCTACATCGTTAAATTAAGCGACCTCTCACTGGAAAAACTGCCGCGCGAAAATTCCAATGACTTCGCGCCGGTATGGATGGGTGACACCGTTTATTTTCTGTCTGACCGCAACGGCCCAGTAACCCTCTTCGCATACGCCACCAAAACCAAAAACGTCAAGCAGGCCGTAGAAAATAAGGGGTTGGATTTTAAGACGCTTTCCGCAGGGCCCGATGCGCTGGTCTACGAACAATTCGGCGGCATCTATCTATTCGATCCTAAAAATGGTCAGCATAAGAAAATCGACATTCACATCGCGGGAGATTTGCCGGCCACCCGCCCACATTTTGAAAAAGTCGCGGACAAAATTAGCGCGGCTGCTATCTCCCCAAGCGGCGCGCGTGCGGTCTTCGAAGCGCGCGGCGAGATTTTCACCGTGCCCGCCGAAAAAGGCAATACGCGGAATCTAACCCGCACCGCTGCGGTAGCCGAACGCGACCCATCTTGGTCGCCGGATGGCAAGTGGGTGGCATTTTTTTCCGATGAGTCCGGCGAATACACGCTGCACCTGGTGGACCAGTCTGGACTCGGAACAGTTAAGAAAATCGATTTGGGCAAACCGGCGTCGTTTTTTTATAGCCCGACATGGTCACCGGACAGCAAGAAAATTGCGTTCACCGACAAGCGCTTGAACCTTTGGTACATTGATATCGAAAAAAGCGTTCCGGTACCCGTGAAAGTGGACACCGATTTGTACGACGCTTGGGGCGTGATCATGACCCCCACGTGGTCGCCAGACAGCAAATGGCTGACGTTTACAAAATTCCTGCCCAATCACATGCGTGCCGTTTTTGTGCATTCGCTCGAAAGCGGAAAGAGTTCGCAAATTACCGATGGCTTAAGCGACGCGCGATATCCCGTCTTCGATAAGGGCGGCAAAGTTCTGTACTTCGCGGCCAGTACGGACCTGGGCCTCGCCGTCACATGGTTAGACCTGTCCGGATTTCAACGCCCCGTATCGCGAAATATTTATGCCGCCGTCTTGAAAAAAACCGACCCTAATCCCATAGAGCCGGAAAGCGGCGACGAAAAGCTGGATGCCGCTAAGTCGGGCGACAAGTCTAAAGACTCTGACAAAAAGGACGAAAATAAAGACAAAGACAAGGATAAGAAAAAAAACGAGGCCGATAAAACTAAAGGCAAAGACGACGAAAAATCCAAAGACGGCGACAAAAAAGAAGAGCCCGTCAAAGTCACCATCGATCTCGACAATGTCGGTCAACGCATCGTCTCCATGCCCATCAAGGCTTCCAATTACGTTGGTCTTGATAGTGGAAAAGCGGGCGTCCTATTCCTTACCGAAATTCCAGACATTGCTCCGCTAAATGCTCCTCCAGCCGCGACCGTGACGAAATTTGACCTTTCAACAAGAAAGACCGAACCATTCCTCAGCGGCGTCAGCGCTTTTGCCGTCTCCGCCAATGGAGAAAAAGTTTTGTACCACACCGGCCAAGGTCCCACGTGGTTCATCGCCGCTACCGGCGCGGCTCCTAAAGCGGGAGAGGGCGCCCTAAAGTTCGATGAAATGGAAGTGAAAGTCGATCCGCGCGCGGAATGGAATCAGATGTATCACGAAGTGTGGCGCATCGAACGCGATTTCTTGTACGACCCGCATGCCCATGGCCTGGATTTGGCCGCCGCCGAAAAGAAATATGCCCCCTACTTGAAGGGCGCAGGTGGGCGCGCCGATGTGAATCATCTTTTCGTGGAAATGCTCGGTGAAGTAACCGTCGGACATATGTTTATTTTTGGCGGCGACATTCCCAAAGCGCCTGAGGTAAAAGGCGGCCTCCTGGGCGCGGACTACACCGTGGAAAATGGCCGCTACCGTTTCGCCAAAATATTCAATGGCGAGAACTGGAACCCGCAATTGCGCGCCTCACTCACGCAGCCGGGGGTCGACGTGAAGCTGGGCGATTATTTGTTGGAAGTAAATGGCGCCGAGGTCCGCCCGCCCAACGATGTCTACAGCTACTTTGAAAATACCGCCGGCAAGCAGATCCGTATCAAAGTCGGCCCGAACCCGGATGGTAAGGACGCGCGTGATGTAACTGTGGTCCCCGTAGCAGACGAAGCCGAACTGCGGACTCGTGCATGGGAAGAAGATAACCGCCGCAAAGTTGGAGAGCTCAGCGGCGGCAAAGTCGCCTACGTGCACGTGCCCGATACCGCGAACGGCGGATTCTTGAATTTCAACCGCTTTTATTTTGCGCAAACCGACAAACAGGCCGCCGTGATCGACGAGCGTTACAACCACGGCGGAGCGATTGCCGATTACATTATCGATTTGCTCGAGCGCCCGCTGCGAAATTGTGCGACCACTCGCGAGGGCGAAAAATGGTGTTCGCCTCTCGCGCAGATCTATGGACCCAAAACAATGATCATCAACGAAATGTCCGGCTCCGGCGGCGATGCGCTTCCCTGGATGTTCCGTCAAGACAAGATTGGTCCGTTGGTGGGCACACGTACCTGGGGCGGCCTTGTGGGCATCGGCGGATATCCGTCGCTGCTGGACGGTGGTTACGTAATGGCGCCACGCGCGGCGATCTATGGACTGCACGGCGAATGGGAAGTAGAGAACCACGGAATCGCGCCCGATATCGAAGTGGAAAATGATCCCGCGTCAGTCGCCGCTGGACACGACGCACAACTCGAAAAAGCCGTGCAGGTCACGCTGGAAGCTTTGAAGAAGAATCCGGTAGTCATCCCGGAGCATCCGCCGTATCCGAATTATCACCAGAACTGAACGAACATCGGCTAGTTGCGAACGGTCGCTGGCGATGTGATATTTTCATGAACACTCTTCATGCCTGAACTTCCCGAAGTCGAAACCGTGGCGCGTGGATTGCGGCTGACCGTGCTCGGCCGCCGGATTCTATCCGTGACACTGCGAAAGACCGACTTCATCGATGATCCATCCTTAATCGAGCGGCACCTACCAGGGCGCCGCATTGACGCGGTAGAACGCTATGGCAAGTTTATGTTGCTGCGTCTATCTGCGGCGCAGGGTGAAGAGAATTCCGCGAACGGCGAAAACGCTCCAGCGGCGTTCCTCGTTCACCTCGGCATGACTGGGCACATCGCTTCCACTGCTGTCACGGAACCGTGGCAAAAGCACACCCATGCAAGCTTCGCTTTGGATGATGGACGAGAATTGCGCTACACCGACGCGCGTAGATTCGGACGGCTGGCCTACTTGTCTGAAGAACTATTGCCCGTCGAACTGGAAGGCTTCGGCGCCGATCCGCTGGAAGTGACCGCTCAGGAATTTGCCACCCGCATACGCTCGCGGCACTCACGTATCAAGGCGCTTTTGCTCGATCAAACCGTTCTGCGCGGAGTGGGCAACATTTACGCGGATGAAAGTTTATGGCGCGCAAAAATTCATCCTGCCAAGTTGGGCGCGAGTATCAACAAAAAACAGGCTGCGGTTCTTCATCGCGCGCTACAGGACATCCTGAAAAAAGCGATCGTGATGCGCGGATCTTCCATTGCCAATTTTGTGGATGGCGAGGGCCAGCCCGGTGAATATCAGCAGCATCATCGCGCCTACGGCCGTGAAGGCAAGCAGTGTTACCGCTGCGGGACAATTATTCGCCGGACCATCGTCGCCGGCCGCAGCAGCTTTTTTTGTCCCAAGTGTCAGAGAGGTCCGCGCGGTTTTTCGGCCCGATCTTCTACCCCGGAGAAATCGGAACGCCAATCGGCCGATCATGGCCGCAAGAAAAACGCCAAATCATCTAAAAATAGGACGCGACTGGCGGCTCGCAGTAGACGGAAAAAATAAAGTCGCTGGAATATTTTGCAGGCAGAAAACTTTGTTGAGGGAGCGCGGATGAATCTACGTCGGATAATCGCTTTTGGAGTTGTGTTGCTGTTGACGCTGGGGGTCTTGCACGTGGCGGCAGATGCCACCGCCGATACTGCAGATTACGCGACCGCTGACGCGCAAATACTAAAAGAAATTCACGAACACAGTGAAGCGATGGGGAATTTGGAGTATTTGTCCGACGAAATTGGCGCGCGCCTGACCGGTTCGCCGCAATTGAAGCAGGCCAACCAATGGACCGCGGAAATGTTTCGCAAATACGGCCTGACCAATGTGCATCTCGAACCTTGGACCATCGCGCACTCGTGGACCCGCGGCACCGCACACGCGCGTATCGTGAAACCCGCCGAGCATCCCTTGACCATCGCCGCCGCAGGTTGGTCCCCAGGCACTGCGGGCGTGTTACACGCTCCGATGGTGTACTTCGATGCCAAGAAAAAAGAAGAGTTTGAGAAATTTCGCGGAAAACTCAAGGGCGCCGTGGTGATTTACCAGGAGCCTGCCAGCCTGTCGCCGCCCAAACCCGAAGATTCCCGAAGTGAATATGTCCGAGCCATGCAGCAGCCCCCGCCGCTGAAGGGCGAACCACCTGCCCCTTCGCCATACGCGGTCTTGCAGGAAACCGCCAAAGCTCGCACTGCGTTTTTCAAACAGGAAGGCGTCGCGGCGGTACTGCGCGATTCGAACAAGCCGCACGGCCTGCTGAACATGACCGGCATCGGTGGCGAAAAATTCGAGATTGGCGCGATACCAACGGCCTTTATCACTGGTGAAGGCTACCGCATGCTTTTTCGTATGTTGAAACATGGGCCCGTCGAAGTGGAATTGGAGATGACCAATTCGTTTAGCGAAAAACCGGTGGAAGTCTATAACACCGTCGCCGAAATTCGGGGAAGCGAGAAACCAGACGAGGTCGTCATGCTCGGCGCGCATCTCGATTCATGGGATCTGGGCACCGGATCTACAGACAACGGCACGGGATCGATGGCCGTACTTGAAGCGGCTCGGGCGCTGGCAAAATTGCAGCCAAAACCAAAGCGCACCATACGCTTCGCATTGTTTACCGGCGAAGAAGAAGGCTTAGTCGGCTCGGTGAAGTACGTGGAAACTCATAAAACCGAGCTGGACAAAATTTCGGGAATTTTTGTTCACGACACTGGTACGGGCCGCGTGCTCACTCTCGGCCTGCATGACAATTATCAGGATCGAGAAATCGTGGATCAGGAAATCGCGCCTTTGCGCGAACTGAAATTGCTCGAACCCAGCATGCAGCGTTCCTTCGGAACCGATCATGCTTCCTTCGACGATGCCGGCGTGCCCGGATTTTGGGCCATTCAGGACAGCGCCGAATATTCCAAGACGCACCACAGCCAGTCGGACACCTTCGACAAAGTCTGGAAAGACGACTTGAATCAAGGTGCGCAAGTGCTCGCGGCGTGGGCGTACAACACCGCGCAGTTGCCGGCCATGCTGCCGCGACGTCCAGCTCCGGCTAAAGCACAAGTGGCAAAACCAGATGCCAAAAAGAATGAAGATGCGAACGCCAATGCAATAGATTCTGATGTAGAAAGCTCACCCCTCGCAAAACCCGATCCGATTGGTGAAATGGATACGAAAATTCTGGCGCAGGTAAAGGCCGATGAACCGGAGCTGAAAGCAAATTTGGAATTTTTATCCGACCACATCGGCCCGCGTTTGACCGGTTCCGAACAACTCGACCAAGCCAGCCGCTGGATGCTGGCGCGCTTCCAGCAGCTGGACTCGCCAACGCGCATCAAGAAGCGTGGAGCATCGCCAATCGCTGGACGCGCGGCCCAGCCACCGGACGCGTGTTTTTAAGCTCCGCTGCGAAACCCGGAGAAGCGCCTACTGCACTTAACCTCACCATGGCCACAGGTGGGTGGTCACCGGCCACCGATGGAACCGTAAAGGGACCGTAGTCGGCGTAGCAGTCGAAAAAGTGGAAGACCTGCAGCAATACAAAGGCAAGCTAAAAGGCGCCATCGTTGTTCTCAACAGACCCGTCGAGTTGCGCGCCCCGCAAAATCCAATGTTGACGCCCTGGGGCCAAGAAACAATTCCCATCGCTTTTCCAAAGAGCGACAAGCCATTGGACTTCACCGCCTATATGAAGTTGCGCACCGCGGAACTGACTTTTTTTGCCGAGGAAAAAGCTGCGGCGGTATTGATCGGCTCCGAAAAATGGTTTGGGCTGTTGAACATGAGCATCAGCGGGCAAAATTATCAGCCCGGGGTGATTCCTACCGCCTACATCGCTAGAGAAGATTTTATGTTGCTCTGGCGTCTGATGGATTCCGGCTCAATCCAAGCCGAAGTGAACATCGGAGGAAATTTCAGCGGCAAGCCCGCCGAAGTGTATAACACCGTTGCCGAAATCACTGGCAGCGAAAAATCTGACGAAGTCGTAATCATCGGCGCGCACCTGGATTCCTGGGACTTGGGCACGGGCGCCACGGATAACGGAACCGGCTCAACCGCGGTTCTCGAAGCGGCGCGCGCACTTACAAAATTAGGCGTGAAGCCAAGACGCACCATTCGCTTCGTATTATTCACCGGCGAGGAACAGGGCCTGAATGGTTCCAAGGCTTACGTCGCGAAGCATCAGGATGAACTCAAGAAAATCTCTGCCGTCTTGGTGCACGATAGCGGCACTGGAAAAGTATTGACCATCGGGCTCATGGGAAATTATGACGCGCGAGAAACCATTGATCGCGTGATGTATCCGTTGGCGCGCGCCAAAGAAATAGGTTTGGCTGAGCCGACGCTGCGAAAAGAAGACGGCTCTGATCACGTTCCATTCGACGAAGCGGGAGTCCCGGGCTTTTGGTGTGTGCAGGAAATTGCGGACTACGACAAAACGCACCATTCACAAGCCGACACATTAGATCGCGTGCGCTGGGACGATTTGGCCGAGGGCGCGCAGGTGTCGGCGGTATTTGCGTACAACGTAGCGGAGTTGCCGGAATTATTGCCGCGAAAGTCGCCGAAGCCGTAGTCCGCAGCCGCTACGGTTCAGACGACTTAGGAGAATGCCACATTTTATGCGAGCGGTATTGCAACGCGTGAGCCGCGCCCGTGTCACCGTCGAAGAACGAGTCGTCGCTGAGATCGCAGCGGGACTACTGGTATTGCTTGGCGTGGGCACCGCAGATACGCTGACAACGGCCAACTCGATGGCGGAAAAGATTGCCAATTTGCGCATCTTTGAAGACGATAAAGGCAAGATGAACCGTTCTCTTCTCGATGTAAAAGAAAGCGCTATGGTCATTTCCCAATTTACACTTTACGGAGATGCACGCGGACAAAGGCGGCCAAGTTTTGTATCTGCTGCGCGTCCGGAACAGGCAAAAACGTTGTATGAAGAATTGTGCTCGGCCTTGAGGAAATTGAACGTTCCAGTGCAAACGGGAGTTTTTCAAGCCACCATGTCCGTGGAATTAGTCAACGAGCAGCCGGTAACCATCTTGCTGGATTCCGAAAAGGCATTTTGACCGATTAGTATCACTGCTCGAAATTAGATTAGGTATTGCGCGCCGTGGCCAAAAAACAAAACCAGACTAGTCCCGCAGACCATCAAGCAGCGAGCAAAATCCGGCGCGCAAAGAGCAGCGATGCCACTCAAATCGCGAAGCTTTGCGGCCAATTGGGTTATCCCGCAAAACCTGCTGAGATTGCACAACGACTGCGCAAGATTAAACCTGCAAACCAGCACGCCGTGCTGGTCGCGGAATGGTCTGACCGCAACGAGCGTAAACTTATCGGCTGGCTGCACGTTAGCGTCTCTCCACTAATCGAGGTAGAACTCCGCGCGGAAGTGAATGGCTTGATAGTGGACGACGAGGAACGAAGCCGCGGAACGGGTGCTCTTCTGTTGCGGGCCGCGGAACAGTGGGCACGCAGTCGCGGGTGCAAAAGCATGTCGGTGCGCTCCAATGTAATCCGCGAACGAGCCCACCAGTTTTATCTGCGGCATGGCTACGAACACTACAAAACGCAAAAAGCCTTTCGCAAGTCCATCTGATTGTTTTTTCACCTAGTTCTCCGCCTTCACCGCATTTAAACCCATAACGTCCAGAGCTACAGTGCGTAACTAGAGCCCATAACTTAAGCTCGCCTCGGTAATAAGTGTTGTTGCTGATGTATCGATTGGGCACGGTTGAAAATCAGAAGTTCGATCTCAAGCAACTTTCTGACATGAAGCAAGGCTGCGAACCTAATTGCTTTGCAACACTTGGATATAACGCGGTGTACTGCTACGACCTTTCTCGCCTAATAAAGCGGCTCTCGAAACTGGCAACGAATGGTTTTCAGGGGCAACCGGAAGTTTTGAATAGGTTCCCGACGCATCCGCCGCCGCAGCTGGCGTTGAGGATCAACCGAGGTAACGACTAGTGTTGTGTTACATAAATAAGTGACACATAGCCTGATTTATGTTATACAGGCTCATGTTCACTGCCTACGAACCGTTTCAACTGCCACCTCAAGAACGTGATCGCCTGCAACAAATCGTGCGAACGACCATCCTCTCGGCCGGGCTCGTCCGGCGGGCGCGCGTGTTGTTGCTGTTGGCCGAAGGAGTCTCTCTGCGACAGATCCAAGCGCAGACGGGGATGAGCCCGCGGCGCATTCAGCACTGGAAGAGGAGTTGGCAGAACAAAGGGCTGGATGGTCTGCTGGATGCTCCCCGTGCGGGTAGACCGAAGAAGCTGACGGTGGCAAAGGAGGCGGCCATCCTGGCGGCCACCGAAGAGCATCCCCCGGGATCCACCACGCATTGGTCCACGCGCCGGCTGGCTCGACGATTGGGGGTGAGCAACGTCACGGTCATGCGGGTCTGGCACAAGGCTGGGCTGCAGCCTCACCGGCTGCGCCGCTACATGGCCAGCCCGGACCCGAACTTTGAAGCCAAGGCCAAAGACATTCTGGGTTTGTACTTGCATCCTCCTGAGAACACAGCCGTTTTTTGCATCGACGAGAAAACCGCGATCCAGGCTCTGGACCGCACGCAACCGGCGTTACCGCTGCAACCCAACCGGCCGGAACGTCAGACCGTCGAGTACGTGCGACACGGAACCGTCTCGCTGTTAGCCGCTTTGGAAGTGCACAGCGGGAAGGTGGTAGGACGGTGCGTGGCACGCCACACCAGCGAGGAGTTCGTGAACTTCCTGGAGGAAGCCGTAGCCACTCATCGACGCAAGGCCATCCACGTGATCCTGGATAACCTTGCGGTGCACAAAGCTCCCGTCGTGCAGGCTTGGGCCAAAGAGCACCCCCAGGTGACTTTTCATTTCACTCCCACCTATGCCTCTTGGCTGAACCAAATCGAAATTTGGTTGGGGATGATCACCCGAGACTGCATCCGGCGTGGCGTGTTTCACTCGGTGTTGGATTTGGCGCACAAAATCATGACCTACATCCGGTTCTATAACCGCAACGCTCAGCCGTTCCACTGGACTTACCGCAACCCAAGAAAACGTATTCGCGTGTCACCTTCTTCGGTAACGCGACACTAGTCCAACCCATTCGCCGGGATTCCCAATTGACGCGCCATCGACGGCATGAGCTTCTCGATTTGAACACCGTGCGGCGCGTAACCACGACCCGCTCGGCCCTTCGATTGTTTCGGTATGACTTTGCCAGCCGCAGAGGGAGTGCCCTGGAGTCCTGGGATAATCGCCGCAATCAACACTCCGAAAGCGAGGGCGGCGAGCACCGAAATAATCACAATGTTCCACCGCCGAAAACTTGCATTCATACGAGGTTCTATTGGTATGAAAGTCCATCGGTCAGGGCTAAAATTGGTGCTTCGCATGGCATTGCTCCTTCTCCGATTCAGGGACATGCGTTCGCGCCTCGGAGGTAACGCGCCGGCCGTCGGACGAGATGGTGTTCCAGACTTTGGACCACTTGACGGCCAGGTCCCGGCGATTCGTCAGTTGGCTATTGGCTCTCGGTTCATGGTCACCAGGAAATCCTTTTTGAAAAACATCTCGTTCAGAAATGTTCTGAACTGCGTCGCTCGCATACCTGCTTCTCCCCAACGGTCCTGCCCTTGGTAAAGCGCAAGTATCCACCAATAACCGTCTTCCACTGCGTCGGAGAAAAATAGCGTCGTGCCGGTGCCGCGAAGCAGCGGCATTAGCCGGTAGGCAGTCCCGTCCGAAAGAAGGAATTCGCTGAAAACCAGGCGAAACTGACGAGTACTCAGCATCTCGGTTGCCTCTTTGTAGGAAGCCGCGAAGAAGACAGCACAGCCTCGCGTCTGAAGGTAGTCCTGGAGGACTGGAGCATTTCGTGCGCCGTCAGTCACAAGTAGTACTGTCAGGGCGCTCGCGTTCATAACCCCCCTTCGCGAAGGTGATCGCCACAAGTTTGGTTGGCCGGCGCTTGCCAACACCTCAATAGGAGGTGGCGAGGCTTTGACTCTTACGATCAGAACGACCCCATCATTTCGACTCTGGTCAAAAGCTTATTTGTCCAAGCCTCCACTTAGTAAGACGTATCGTAACACGATATGGTTGGCTGTAGGCACCCATTTCACAATATATCGCATCACGATATATTGAAAGGTGCTCCTCCAAAGATTCGAGAGGAACAGAAGCTTAAGGAGAAGAAATGATGTGACTTTCTTTGAAGACCATGGCGGTTGCGGCAGGGTTGCTGTGGAACGGCGCCATTCTGTTGTCGGTTCAATTAATTTGGCAGTCCCCTCTACAACAGGGACTTCATTCAGATGACCGGTTCCGTGTATCCCATCCTCTGACCCACGCCGAAGAGTCCCATCAACAAGTTTAGGAATTGTCCTTTTCTGGGCATCGCGCTAAGTGGAGGTGAACGAGATGAGTACTCAATATCTCTCTCAAGTAGCCGACGAAGAAGAGCCACAGCAAACCAGCGATTTCGCCGACTCCTCCCCGTCGAGCTCTGATCCGTTTCCCAAGCCCCCCAAACCATCGATAAATTTCGACGCCATTCCGCTCGATAAGGGTCAGATGAAAAGACCCCGCCGGGCATTCCAGGTTTTGTTCTCCTTTGTCGCGCATGCTTTATTTTTTGCGATAGTCATCCTGATCCCTTTGTTCTACACCCAGTCCATGAACATATCGGAATTTCAGAATACCTTCCTGGTGGCTCCGCCGGCACCGCCCCCTCCCCCAGCACCTCACATAGCGTCAAGGCGACCCGTTTTTCATCTTCGCGAAGTAAAGCTCTACGCGCCGCGCGTAATTCCTAAGCGAATCGCCCAGATCGGGAACGAACCTCAGCCCCCGCAATCTGCTATTGCGGGCATATTCGGTGGTGTGCCTGGTGGAGTGCCCGGCGGGCAACTTGGCGGTGTCCTCGGTGCAATCTTGGGCGCTGGAAACCACCAGGTCATTCCCATGCCTCAACCGCCCGCTGTGCATCGGGGACCTTATCGCGTCGGGGGCAAAATTCAAGCTCCGCGTCTCATCACCGAAGTCAAGCCTATCTATCCGATCTTGGCCAAGGAGGCCAGAATCAGTGGGAAGGTCCGTAATTGATTGCGTCATCGACGAGCACGGCGACATCACCCAAATGAAAGTCGTGTCTGGACATCCATTCCTGGTGACGGCTGCGCTCCAAGCTGTGGAGCAATGGAAGTATCGACCTACCCTTCTCAACGGACGGCCCGTTGCGGTGAGCATGGTAGTGAGCGTGACCTTCACGCTCGGAAATTGAATCTCTTCAAGCGGATCGGTTCCCACATCGGTGTTGATAGTTAGATGCAGGATGATCTCGATTGCACGCCGCACAATCCCATTGGTTTTACATATCGTATTACAATATACTTTTATTCAGATGAAACATGCTGTCTCCGATAGCGAATATCGAGCCCTTGCCGAACTGCGATATCGCATCCGTCATTTCATCCAGGAGGCGATGCCGCCGCTCAGTGCTCAAATCTCCAACCGCAACAGTAGCTGATGCTCCTCGCTATACGCGGCTTGCCCGAAAGCGCGTTCGCGACGATACACACTTTGGCCGAACGGATGGCGCTCAAGCATCACAGCGCCGTCGAATTGATCGACCGTCTGGAGTCCCACGGCCTGGTGCGCGGAAGCCGCGGCCGAGGCGATCACCACACTCGTGGAACGCAAAGGCGCTCCACAAAAATTAACGCGAATAAACCCGCTGACTGATCCACAACGTCAACTAGGAATACGGCGCTGCACCACGATGAAGCGAAAACGACACACGAAACCCATGTCACGTGGGAGAAAAAGGAGTGCCTAGGAATTCATCCGCGCATAAGACCTTCGACGCTAAGTTGCGGAACGAGACCCTGGGCGACTTCACCACCACCCGCCGGGTGATTCCCATTTCCGCGCTTGCCATGGTGATCGGTTTACTCTGTGCCTTCGTAGCGCTGGCTTTGCTCCGCTTGATCGGGTTATTTACCAATCTATTTTATTTTGGACGCTGGAACACGTCGCTGGTTTCCCCGGCCGGCAATCACCTGGGAATTTTTAGTGTATTGGTGCCTATCGCGGGCGCACTGATTATCGGTGTCATGGCGCGGTATGGTTCGGAGCGCATTCGCGGCCACGGAATACCGGAAGCGATCGAATCAATTCTGCTGAATGGCAGTCGCATCGAGCCCAAGATCGCCTTGCTGAAACCAATCTCCTCCGCCATTTCCATCGGGTCCGGCGGGCCTTTCGGAGCGGAGGGACCCATCATCATGACCGGCGGCGCGGTAGGTTCGATGGTCGCCCAGTTATTCCACTTAACCAGCGCGGAACGCAAAACATTATTGGTCGCCGGCGCAGCCGGTGGTATGTCCGCAACTTTCGCTGCTCCAGTAGCAGCAGTGCTACTCGCCGTGGAGCTATTACTCTTTGAATGGAAGCCCAGAAGCTTGATACCGGTTGCGTTGGCAAGTGCCGTCGCCGCCGTTGCGCGGCGTTACCTGCTGGGCTTTGGACCGCTATTTCCGGTACCGGCGCATCCGCTTTTCATCGGCCCGATGGGACTGTTGGGTTGCGCGCTGGTCGGACTTTTGGCGGGCGGATTATCCGCTCTACTAACCGTTTCAGTTTACGCGGCGGAAGACGCGTTCCAGCGCTTACCCATTCACTGGATGTGGTGGCCTGCCCTTGGCGGACTCGCAATTGGCGTGGGTGGCTTAATTTTTCCGCAAGCACTAGGCGTGGGCTACGACACCATCGCGGGATTGCTGCAAGGCAGCGTGACCACGCACGTCATTCTCGGCGTATTGCTGGTGAAATGGTTTATTTGGGCGGTGTCGCTGGGCTCAGGCACCTCTGGCGGTGTGTTGGCTCCGCTACTTATGATGGGCGGCGCATTGGGCGGTCTGGAAGCCCTGTTCCTGCCAAACGAAGGAGCTGGTTTCTGGCCGCTGATAAGCATGGGAGCAATTCTCGGTGGCACGATGCGTTCTCCATTCACGAGCATCGTGTTCGCCTTCGAACTAACGCATGATGCCAACGTGTTCCTCCCGTTACTGGTGGGCAGCGTGATCGCCCACGCCTTCACAGTTCTGACTTTGAAGCGCTCGATATTGACGGAGAAAGTTGCGCGCCGCGGTTATCACTTAAGCCGCGAATATGCCGTCGACCCCTTGGAGATTTTATTTGCTCGAGAAGTAATGCGAACCGCCATCGCGGTTTTGCCCGCGGCCAGCACCATTGCCCAGGTCCAGGCTTCGCTGAATTCCGATCATCGACAAAAACAGCGCCTTCTGCCGGTAGTGAACGCTGACGGAACTTTAACGGGCGTGCTGACGCGAAAAGATATTCGCGACCGCATAGATCACGAAGGCGATGCAGCACTCCGGCGCACGCTTCGCGAGGTGGCGCGCACAAACACTTCAGACGTGTACTCCGACGAGCCGTTACGCGTTGTCGTGTATCGAATGGCGGAAACGGGATTCACCCGCATGCCCGTAGTGGATCGCGCCAGCGGAAAATTTCTGGGTCTTATTTCTTTGGATGACTTACTGAAAGCAAGAGCCAGGCACCTTGAAGAGGAGCGCCGCCGTGAACGAACTTTGAAGTTGCGGTTCTTTCTGCCCGGCGGACGCATGGCTGAAGAAAAAGATATTCCTGTAAATCCCTAAAGCTTGCGCCAACACTCACTAACAAAGATAAAAGATCGAAGATAACCGGTAACGGTATATTTCTAATATGGCTACTGTGACTATCCCAAACCCAAGCGACGTGACCCCAACTCCGCCCGTCCCGACGCCATGGTGGCATGTGCCCGGCAGGCAATGGAGAGCATTCCGTGACCAACGCGAGGACCAGCTCTTCCTGGTTCTAACGCTCCTGATCGGCGCGATCGTGGGTTTGATTGTTGTGGCCTTCATCTTGATCACCGAGCGATCCGGCGCGCGCTTATATCCCGTGGGCGCCGCCACGTGGCGAAGAATTCTTGTTCCAGTCGTCGGCTCGCTGACTATGGGATATCTCCTGTATCGCTTTTTTCCCGATGCACGCGGCAGCGGCGTTCCACAAACCAAGGCAGCGCTGTGGGCTCGCGGTGGACGCATTTCTTTTGCAACCGTCTTTGGCAAATTTTTCTGTACTTCCGCAACGCTTGCTTGCGGCATTCCACTGGGACGCGAAGGCCCCGCCGTGCAGGTCGGTTCGGGCATCGCCTCCATGCTCAGCCGGTATTTAGGATTGAAACCGGAAAAAGTGAAAGCGCTTATTCCTGTAGGCGCCGCGGCCGCCATCGCCGCCGCATTCAATACGCCACTCGCCGCGGTAGTCTTTGCGCTGGAAGAAGTTGTAGGCGACTTACACGCGCCCGTATTGGGTTCCGTGGTGCTGGCTTCGGCAACTTCCTGGGGAATGCTGCGGCTGCTGCTGGGCAACGATCCTCCTTTTTCAAGTGCCGCAATACCAGCTGGTGCATCCGGGTGAGCTGGGAATTTATGCGCTGCTCGGTGTCCTGGGTGGATTCATTTCCGCGGCCTTTAGCAGGCTGCTCTTGTCGATGCGCGCATGGTTCTTGAGCCGTCCCAAGAAAACGGTGTGGTTCCAGCCAGTAGTCGGCGGCCTTACCGTTGGTGTGATGGCCTGTTTTGTGCCGCAGATACTTGGCGTCGGTTATAAATACGTTGGCGACGTCTTGAATGGCGGCATGGCGTTGAAATTAATGTTGCTGCTGCTGGTGCTTAAGCTATTTGCAGTGACCATTAGTTATGCCTCCGGAAACGCCGGCGGAATTTTTGGCCCGAGTTTATTCCTCGGAGCCATGCTTGGCGGAATTGTAGGAACGTTGGCACACCACGTGGCTCCCGGCTATGTCGCTACGCCCGGCGCCTACGCACTGGTGGGCATGGGCACAGCATTCGCGGGCATTGTGCGGGCGCCGATGACTTCCGTGCTGATGATTTTTGAAATCACCCGCGATTATGCCGTCATCGTTCCGTTGATGATTTCCAATCTCATCAGTTTTTTTATTTCTTCGCGCTTTCAACGAGAACCCATTTACGAGGTATTGGCCCACCAGGATGGCATTCATTTGCCGACCGCCGGATCGCGCATACAGGAAAGTCAGCGGCAGGTATATCAGGCGATGCATGCGGCGACAGAAATTTTGGATGCGCATGCCACGATCCAAGAAGCACTGAATAAAGTTTCCGCCAGTCACTTTCACGCCTGGTCGGTGCGCGATGAGAGCGGCGGCGTAGTTGCCATGATGAGCCTGAGTAAGCTGCAAATTGCCCTCACCGAAGGAAAGACCGAGCGACCGCTAAGCGAGATTCTCGAAACAGGCGAATTTCCCCATGTGCACATGGACCATTCTCTGGCTATGGCGCTCGATCGCATGGGCGCCAGCCAACTCGACGTGTTGCCAGTAGTCAGTCGCGCCGACGTGCACAAGCTCGAAGGAATCGTGACCCTGCAGGATGTTTTGCGGCTTTACGGCGTGGAGCGCAGAGAAACCACAGTGGCTTCTGGCGAGCCTCCTACAACTTCTCCGCAGCCTTAATCCGATTGCGTGCGGCTCTAAATTTCGATCGACCTAAAACCCGCCTCCGCCACCGCCGCCGAAACCGCCGCCAGAGGATCCCCCGCCGCCAAAACCAGAACCGCCCGAACTGCGCGGCGCTGAAGCCATAACATTGCTCGCGCGCGAAGACATGCTATTCAAGTTATTCGTGAAATTCACCGGGTAAAAAATCGGACCGGACCCGCCGCGATACCAGCCGGGCGGTTGCGTCATGATCCCATCAAAAGCTTTGCTCCAATTTTTCTCCACACCAAAAGCCATTGCAAAGGGCAGAAACTTCTCAAACATTTGCGGAGTTTTTATCGTTCGATTGAAGCGGTCGGCCTCCACGTGATTTAGAAAATCCTCGAAGCCCAATACGCCTTCCAGCGCGCGCGTCCCTTGCTCCGTGTGCGCCGGCATAAACCATCCAAATGCACAGATCACGATGGCAGAAACAATTCCACCAATGATGAATGGCACAGGTGCGTTGCCCATGGCCCGCGCCATCGCACCGCCACCCCATATCATCAGCGCGCCTATGACGACACCAGCGCCAATATACGTAGAGCGGACACTGTCGGGCCGCCGTTTATAATAACCCTGCGATACCAGTGAATCGAATATTCCGCTCCTCATAACCGGCAAAGTTTTATAGAAACGGTTCTGGAGACTGTCCATGGAAATCGTATCGCCGGCCTTTCCCGCGGTAAAGAAGCCGCCCAGAAGCGCTTGTTCGTGAGCCTTTAGCGTGCCCCATTGCGAAAAATCTTTTTGCAATATGAAGTTGTAGTCCTTCTCGTGCACCAGCCCCAGCATGCGGTCTTTCTGCACCTCTTCGATCACCAGGTAGCCGCGCACCGCGAGATCCACGATCGAAGCGGTAATGTCGCGCATATTGGCGGCATTATCCACCAGCGTGCCCGCTTCGCCTGGTGTGAGTTGATTAGGCGGCTCGTATTGCGCAGCGATCGGTCGCAGCCGAGGATCCCGGCCGCGCGTCCACCACAGATAAAACATCACGCAAAAACGGCCACAGGAAGAAACAGCGGCCAGTTACTCCGCAAAAATCGCCCAATTTCATCCGCAGCTGTCGGCTCGCGAATGGCGCCTTTATCGATAGCCACCGCAACCGTCAAACCGGCATGGTAAGGAAGCGGAGCAGTGGTTCGCACTTCGACGCCATTCCCCGCGACATCAATTTCCGCGTCCTTCGCGCGCGAACCGTATATCCCTGTAAACGCCGTAGCTCGAATATTGCTGGCTCCCGGCGGCAGAAGAAATTGCGCATGCGCGGATTGGATCGGAACATCCCACTCGTCCCCAGTCACATTCCAATAAAGTTCGTCATGGTCCTCAAAGAATTTAACCGCATCGCTGACGGTGTACTCGATGGAGACCGTTTGTACCGAATTATCGGCGTTAGGGATGTAGATTTTCAGCTTGCGGTAATGGCGCACTCGGCTGGACTCGAATTTCAGGTTATGCCCGCTTCCATCGGTCACCTGTTTCACATCGAGGAACAGCGCGTAGTTCAAACCCTGCGGCGTCACGTATTCCACGGGAATCGAACGGTACAACCCGTGCCAACCGGCGCCGATGAAATGCGCTCGAATCGTTTCAGTCACATCGATGGTGCCATTGCTGGCGACGTCGATGTGCGCATCAAAATTCTCAATTCGCAGTTCCTTGGCGCTTGCGGTGGTCACGCCCGACAACGCAAGGAGCCCCAGCAGCGCAGCGAACGTAAAATGGCGCAATACTGCGCGTGCGAGCGAATCATGGACGCAGCGGCAATAATCTATAAACATGATTCGGGACCGCTGCGCGCTCATGCTGACGCAGCGGGCGTGTTGAAGCTGACTTTGGGAGCTTCGCGCTCGGCGGACGCCGAAATCTCAAAAAATTCGCGGGGCTTGAATCCCAGCATACTGGCGAAAATGTTAGTCGGGAATTGCTGAATCTTTGTATTGAGATCGCGAACCACAGCGTTGTAATAACGCCGCGCGTTTTGCACCGCATCTTCGATCTGCGTCAAGGAAGTCTGCAAACTCGTAAAACTCTCTACCGCGCGCAATTGCGGATACGCTTCGGAGAGCGCAAACAAATTCTTAGCGCGCCCGAGAGCATATCTTCCGCCTGCGCTTTCTCGGCCGGACCGCTAGCGGTCATGGCGCGATTACGCGCGTTGATAACCGCCTCGAGCGTCCCCTTTTCATGCGCCGCGTAGCCTTTGACGGTTTCCACCAAATTAGGAATCAAGTCATAGCGCCGTTTGAGTTGCACGTCGATATCGGCCCAGGCATTGTCGGTCTGTACCTTGAGCCGGACTAGTCCGTTGTACATTCCAATCGCAAAAATAGTGATCAGCACAACAATTCCTAAAATGACAAAACCGGTCATACGCATGACCTCTCAGGCTGGAGCAAAAGTGACGCTATAGCGAGCCAATATACGTCGCGACGCCAACCCTGTAAAGGTGATTGCATTTCGATCAGCTCATACAAATGCCTAGTCTCAGCGTACAGAGTTAGAGATGATGTTTCGACGACTCAGGAATTTATTGGTCTTTGGAGAGAACACTGAAGAAACGACAGTTAAAACTCTGAGGCCAGCCTTGCGACCGGCCTCGCACCCGAATTCCGAAGGACGCGGGGGGATAAAATCATAAAATTAGATTACGCGTTTTGCGGTTTGGTTAGCCGAATATGGACACTAATTTTGCACTATCTGATACTGTCTGCAAGTGACTCCCACGCGCATCCATAGCGTCGCTGGTACGCTCGATGACCACCGCGGATTGGTCGGAACACGCCCTTATCGTTCGCCGCACCACACTATTAGTGACGCCGGATTGATTGGAGGCGGTGCCGTGCTGCGTCCCGGCGAAGTTTCGCTAGGCCACAATGGCGTGCTGTTCCTTGACGAGTTGCCGGAGTTCGCAGAGAAATGTCCTGGAGGTAATGCGTCAACCGCTCGAAGGTGGCAGGGCTTGTCACAATATCCTACCTTGTTGAATTAGTGGTAGATTTTTGAGCACACCCCGACAGCATCAATCCTTTTGCGGCCATTTCATCGCGTTCGGACACTGCCGGTTACAGCATTTGATCGGGTTACCGGACCATTATTTCACTTGGCTGGTTACCGCTGCGTTAATTAGGCAGCTGATGTGACTTCGAGCAAGAACAGGTTCACGCTGTTGATCTTAAATCACCCGCAGACGTGCCCAAAGAGAACAATCCATCAGTTCTGTTTACGGCAAGCCTGGATTTGACACCGCAGAAACAGAGTAAGGTTGAAAGAGGGGCAGGCACCAAAAAACCGCCCTCCGAGGTGCGTGCGCATGGTGCAGATCAAAGGATCCGCCATCAAGGAAACGATTAACCAGATCAAGTCCCGCGCCGGCGAGGAAGCCCTCCAGAAACCTAGGCCTTCTGGACGAAGAAACGCGAACGATTTGCCAGAATGAAATCTTTTCCTCCTCTTGGTACCCGTTGGATGTTTTCACCCGCTTCCTCGAAGTTGAGATCGGGGTGCTGGCGGACGGAAAGGAAGAAATGGTTACGCGCGGCTCCGAAGTGGTAATCGAAAGGCAGCTTCGTGGAATCTACAAGGCTTTTGTGAAACTTGGTTCCCCTGAATTTGTGATCAAACGAATCGCCCGCCGTTCACGCAACCTACTTCAGGGTGTCCGATTGAGGTGCAGTTGCAGGGACATGGCAAAGCAGTGGTCAGATACACAGGATTTGAAAAGCAGCACCGATCATGGGATTCGCGATTATGGGATTTTTCAAAAAAGCGCTGGAGATTTCCGGAGCCACTGACGTGGTCCCTTGCTTCAGCGTACCGATCGAGGAGGGCAAGGCAGTTTCCGAGCTCTCGATTTCCTGGAGCTAAACGAAGCGCGGAGAGACTCCATGCTCGCAAGCTTTTTCGTTTCGAGGGTGGACTCCAAAATGGACTTCCAGGCGA
>CAVPKZ010000107.1:0-62375 GCA_963705755.1 uncultured Acidobacteriota bacterium
GTTGTTCGACAATGATCGCTGGCGTGGCAGCTTTTCCGCTCAATGAAAATACCCGTTACGTTTTCACGCTCTAGCGCGTGGACCGATAGCCTATGCGACCTGGGCGGTGGATTTTCGTTAAAAAGGCGGCGGCGGGCCGGAACGTGGCTGCCGGACCTTCAGGAGGGTAGCGCGATTTTGCGCCGCAATGCCGTCGCTGGTGGATGACGAGGGGGCGCATAGTCTAATCATTGCCACCACTGATCAGTTCAGCTCGTTTCGCCAATAGGACTGATCCGGCGCAAGCCGCGGCACTATGCGCCACTAATCCGGCGCTGATTGACTTAGTTGCGCGGCGGGGCGAGCGCTATCGAGCCGACGACTTGATAATGCACTCTTCGAAGTAATCGCCGACCGTCCCAAGGCGCTATTCGGATCGTGGTACGAAATGTTCCCGCGCTCGCAGGGAACCGTTGGGGCCGGACCGCGAGCACTTTGCGCGAGGCTGAACGGCGCCTGCCCGCGATCTCCGCCATGGGATTCGACGTATCTATCTGCCGCCGATCAATCCCATCGGACGGACCGATCGCAAGGGGCCGAAAACTCCTCAATGGCGCGGACAACGCGCCGGGCAGCCCATGGGCAATCGGCAATGAGGCGGGCGGTCATAATGCGATCGAACCGGGCCTCGGCACATTCGCGATTCCAACACTTCGTGGCGGCGGCGCTAACCACGGAATCGAAATCGCCATCGATTTCGCGGTGCAGTGCTCGCCCGATCATCCATGGGTTAAGGAGCATCCTGAATGGTTCAACCATCGGCCTGACGGCAGCATCAAATATGCGGAAAATCCGCCAAAGGAATATCAGGATATCTATCCGGTCAATTTCGGCACCAGCAATCGCCGGCGGCTGATGCAGGAATTGATACGCGTCTTGAATTCTGGATCGATCGTGGCGTCAAATTTTTCGAGTGGACAATCCGCATACCAAGCCGGTGGCTTCTGGGAATGGCTCATCGGCAGGATGCAGGCGGCGCATCCGGAAGTGATTTTCCTCGCGGAAGCGTTCACTCGGCCGAAGATGATGAAGGCGCTGGCCAAAGCGGGATTTACTCAGTCATATACCTACTTCACATGGCGCAATACGAAAGACCGAATTCACCGAATATCTTAACTGAATTGACGCAAACCGCCGATGAGCGATTATTTCCGGCCGAACTTTTTCGCCAATACGCCGGATATCCTGCTGCGATCCTACAGCAGGCGGCGCGTCCCGCTTTCAGGCTGCGCGCGGTGCTCGCGGCCACGCTGTCACCGTCGTGGGGGATTTATAGTGGATTCGAACTCGGCGAAAATGAAAATGTGCCAGGCAGCGAGGAATATCAGGTTCGGAAAAATACGAGATCAAGGCTCGCGAATGGAACCGGCCGGGAACATCAAAAGCTTCATCACCCGGCTGAATGAGATTCGCCGCGATAATCCGGCGTTGCAGCGAGCTTCACCAATCTGGAATTGCCCGCCGGCGGATAATGATCAAATACTTTTCTATGCGAAAGCCCACCGAGAGGCGGCGGTACCTGTTGATCGCGGTCAATCTTGATCCATCGCAGCCACAAGAATGCACCGTCACCGTGCCACCGGCCCTGGCTGAAGTCGCTTCCGGCGCGCGCTACGAGGTTACGGACCTGCTCAGCGGCGAGGTCTACAATTGGGGAGAAGACAATTATGTCCGGCTCGATCCCGCAACTGGCCGGCCAATATTCTCCGTATCAGCAAGCGCATATGAATGAACGCCAAAGCAATCTCGCCGCCGATCCGCTCTGGTACAAAGACGCGATCATCTATGGTTGCGCGTCCGCTCGTTTTACGATAGCTCGGGCGACGGCATCGGCGATCTGCCGGGATTGACCTCCAAACTGGATTACTTAAAAGACCTCGGGGTCACCGCGCTGTGGCTACTGCCTTTTTATCCATCGCCGTTGCGCGACGATGGTTACGACATCTCGGACTATATGGATGTCCATCCCGATTGCGGCACTCTGCGCGACTTTAGGGTCTTTCTGCGCGAAGCTCATCGCCGCGGCATTCGCGTCATAACCGAGCTAGTGATCAATCATACTTCCGATCAGCATCCATGGTTCCAGAAGTCGCGGCGGGCGTCCAAAGGGGACCCGCGGCCGCGATTTCTACGTCTGGAGTGATAATGGCGATGGCTATCGCGACGCGCGGATTATCTTTCAGGATTTCGAGACGTCAAACTGGGCCTGGGATCCGGTGGCTCACGCCTATTATTGGCACCGCTTCTATTCGCATCAGCCCGACTTGAATTTCGACAACCCCGCGGTCCGGCGGGCGATTTTCAAAGTGCTCGACTTCTGGATGAGCATGGGCGTTGACGGGCTGCGGCTCGATGCCGTGCCGTATCTCTACGAGCGCGAGGGTACCAACTGCGAGAACCTCCCTGAGACGCATCAATTTTTGCGCGAATTGCGCCAGCATATCGAAGTAAGTTCGACGACCGCATGCTCCTCGCCGAAGCGAATCAATGGCCCGAGGATGCGGTAACCTATCTCGCCGAAGGCAAGGAATGCCACATGGCATTCCATTTTCCCCTGATGCCGCGCATCTTTATTTCGGTGCGGATGGAGAACCGCTATCCGCTCAATGATATCTGGTCGCAGACGCCCGCGATTGATCCAACCTGCCAATGGGCGCTGTTCCTGCGCAATCACGATGAATTGACGCTGGAGATGGTGACCGACGAAGAGCGCGACTATATGTATCGCGCCTACGCCAATGAACCGCGCATGCGGCTCAATCTGGGTATTCGCCGGCGCCTGGCTCCGTTACTCGGTAATAACCGGCGCTCTATCGAATTACTCAACGGGCTGTTGCTCTCCCTGCCCGGCACGCCGGTGATTTACTACGGCGATGAAATCGGGATGGGCGACAATATCTACCTTGGCGACCGCGACGGCGTGCGTACTCCAATGCAATGGAGTGGTGATCGGAACGCGGGATTTTCCCATGGGGACCCGCAGCGCCTAATCCTGCCGGTCACGATTGACCACGAATATCACTACCAGACCGTGAACGTTGATGCGCAACACGCGCAACCGCCATTCAATGCTATGGTGGATGCGCCGGCTGATCGCTCTGCGCAAGCAATACAAAGCCTTCGGCCGTGGTTCGATGGAAATGCTCAATCCCGCCAACTCGCGGGTGCTGGCATTTATCCGCGCTTACGAGAATGAGCGCTTGCTCGTGATTTGCGAATCTGTCGCGCTACGTTCAGTATGTCGAACTGGATCTTGCGCGCTTCAAAGGCATGTCGCCGATCGAACTCTTTGGCCGCACGGCCTTTCCTCACGATCGGCGAGTTGCCTTACCTGATGACCCTTGGCCCGCACATGTTTGCGTGGTTTTCGCTGGAATCCTCGGAGGCGAAACTAGCGGCGGCGGCACCGCAATATCAGGTTCCAGTTATACAGATGAATAGCTCGCTCGAGCATTTCCTGCATAGTGAGCATCGCGAACAACTCGAGCGCGCGCTCCTCGCTTACCTTCCTCTGTGCCGCTGGTTTCGCAGTAAGGCGCATGCGATCCGCGCCTGCCGAATCACTGACGCCATACCATTGCATGAGAGTAATGGGGGTCCATGAGTGGTACTGGCCGATGTCGAACTAGCCGACGCCGAGCCGGAAACTTACCTTCTTCCCTCGCCATCGCGAAGCAGGAAGCGGCCGACGCCATCCGCCAGAACTCGCCCCGCACGATCGTGGCCAATGTGTCATCCGCAGGCCGCAACGGCTCAGATAATGCCATTTTGTATGACGCAACCGGCGACCCGGCCTTCGCCACCCTGATGCTCGAATACGATCGCGCGCAGGCGCCATCATCGCGGAAACGGGGGACCGCTGGCGGCGGCGATGTGATTAATGCATCCGGAGAGATTCTGGCCAATGGCCATCCGGAACCGCGCATGCTGGCGGTCGAACAGAGTAATTCGTCGATCGCGTTCGGCGATAAGTATATTTTGAAATTCTTCCGGCTGGCTGGAAACCGGCATTAGCCCGGATTTGGAGTTAGGACGCTTCCTGACGGAGTCGGCGGCCTTTGCTCATGCTCCCGCTCTCACCGGATGGCTGGAGTACCGGGCCGGCCGTGACGAGCCGCGCACGATGGCGGTATTGCAGCGCTTCGTCCCAAATCAGGGCGATGCGTGGGCGTACGCGACCAATGAACTCGATCGCTATTTCGAGCGGGCTTCAGTACAAAAAGAGGCCCCGGCGCTGCCGGATATCATCCGTTACCACTTTGGCCGCGTCGGATGGTCCCGATGCGGCGTCCTCGCGGATGATTGGCGCATTCCTCGAAGCGGCCCGCCTGCTGGGCCGCCGCGTGGCCGAACTTCACCTCGCCCTGGCCACTCCGAAATGAAGATCCCAATTTCGCCGCCGAGGCATTTTCGCCCTTCTGGCACCGCTCGGTTTATCAATCACTGAGAAATCTCGCCAACCAGAATCTGCGGCTGTTGCGGACCCAACTAGGTATTTTGGATGCTCCGAACCGGGCGCGCCCGAACGCCTGCTGAATCATCCTGAATGGATTGACCAGCGCTTCGATGCTTTCCTTCGCCAGCCGCTCGCGTCGATGCGCATCCGCTGTCACGGCGACTTGCATCTAGGCCAGGTGCTTTATACGGGGAACGACTTTTTTATTATCGATTTTGAGGGGAGAGCCGGCGCGTCCGCTGGGTGAGCGCCGCCGCAAGCGTTCGGCGCTGCGCGATGTGGCGGGAATGATTCGCTCATTTGATTACGCCGCCTCCGGCACTCTACTTGAGATGGTTGGTTCAAAAGCGCTGGGGGGCCATGACTTCGCCTCGATGCGCGTTTGGGCGATACTGTGGCAACGCTGGACCTCGGCAATATTGCTCAAAGAATATCTGCAGGTCGCGGCCAACGCGCCGTTTATACCGGCGGATCGTGAAGAACAGCGTGTGCTGCTTGACGCCTTCATTTTGGAAAAAGCAATTTATGAATTGGGCTACGAGTTGAATAACCGGCCGAACTGGGCCTGCATTCCGCTTCGCGGCATCGAATTCGTACTGGGAGTTGATCTTGACCACGACTGAAACCGCACTCGGCCCATCCGAGCTTGCCGAGCTTCTCACTCTTCGCCATCCTGATCCTCATTCCGTGCTCGGCGCCCACGCATCGAAGGCGGATTGGTTGTACGCGTCTTCAACCCAGCGCCGAGGATGTCTCAGTCGTAATGAATGGCGCCGCGCCGCGGCCGATGACTCGCGTCGATCAGGCGTGGCCTCTTTGAGCTGATACTCACCGGCCAGGACGAATTGCCGCATTACCAGCTGGCGGTTAAGGATTCATCCGGTAATGTACTCACTCACCGCGATCCATATGCCTATCTCCCTTCGATAGGAAACCTGGACCTTCATCTATGGGGCGAGGGGCGGCATAGCCGAATCTTCGACAAGCTCGGCGCGCATCCTCGTACGATCAATAGGCACGGACGGCGTCGCCTTTGCCGTATGGGCGCCGAACGCCGCTGGCGTCAGCGTGGTCGGCGACTTCAATCGGTGGGATGGGCGCATCCATATGATGCGCGTGCTCGGCTCTTCCGGCGTGTGGGAATTATTCGTCCCGGATCTCGGCTCTGATCGAAATATAAATTCGAAATCCGGACGAAAAGCGGGGATCTGATACTCAAAGCCGATCCCTTCGCCAATGCTTGCGAACAGCCGCCGAAAACCGCTTCCTCAGTTTGTGCCACTGACTATTCTTTCCAGGACGCGCCATGGATGGAGCGGCGAGCGAGCCGCGATAGCCTGCGCTCCCCGATGACCATATACGAGATGCATCTCGGTTCGTGGCGCCACGTTCCGGAAGAAGACGACCGCCCCTGACTTATCGTGAGACTAGCGCCACGTCCTCGGCGGCTTATCTCAAAGACCTGGGCTTCACTCACGTGGAATTCATGCCGATCATGGAGCATCCGTTCTTCGGCTCGTGGGGCTATCAAGTCACGGGTTACTATACTCCGTGCGCTCGCTGGGGCAGCCCGGATGATTTTCGTTATCTCGTTGACTATCTTCATGAACATGGAATTGGCGTGATTCTGGACTGGGTGCCCGGCCATTTTCCCACTGACGAATTCGCCCTCGGCCGTTTCGACGGCACGGCCTTGTACGAGCATCTTGATCCGCGCAAGGGCTATCATCCCGAGTGGAATACCTACATTTTCAATTTCGGCACGCAACGAGGTACGCAACTTTTCTGGTCGCCAACGCCCTTACTGGCTCGAACGCTTCCATGTGGACGGCCTCCGCGTCGATGCCGTCGCGTCGATGCTATATCTCGACTATGCGCGCATGAGGGCGAATGGATTCCGAACATATACGGCGGGCGCGAAAATCTGGAAGCGATCTCATTTTACAAGGAAGCCAATTCCGCCGCCTATGAGCATTGATCCGGGGATTACCAATGATTGCCGAAGAATCCACTGCCTGGCCGCGGTCCCTCGGCCGCCATACGCGGGCGGGCTCGGGTTTGGCTTCAAGTGGGACATGGGCTGGATGCACGACACACTGGACTACTTCGCCACGACCCGGTCTATCGCCGCTACCACCATCGCGAATCTGACTTTTGGTTTTCTCTACGCTGGACCGAAAACTATATATTGCCGCTGTCTCATGACGAAGTGGTTTACGGCAAGCGCTCGATGCTCGCGAAAATGCCCGGCGACCGCTGGCAGCAATTCGCCAACCTCCGGGCCTTATATGCCTACATGTGGGCGCGGCCCGGCAAGAAAATGCTGTTCATGGGCAGCGAGTTCGCTCAATGGAAGTGAATGGAGCCACGATTATAGCCTCGATTGGCACTTGCTCGAAGAGAGTGATCATCGTGGCGTGCATGGATTGATTCGCGAGCTAAATCGGATTTACCGAGCTGAGCCCGCGTTGTGGGAAGCCGACACCGAAGCCTCGGGGATTTCATTTCATCGACGCTGACAACGCTGACGACAATGTCATCATCTTCATGCGGATTGCGCCGAAGAGCGGGCGCCGCTTGATTTGCGCCTGCAATTTTTCGCCGGTGGTCCGCGAGAATTATCCGTTCGGTGCGCCCTTCGGCGGCCTGTACCGCGAAATACTCAATACGGATTCCAATTTCTTCGGTGGTGGCAATGTGGGTAATGGCGGCTCGATCAGCGCGGATAGCCATCCGCGCATGGGTTCGATTACTCACTCTGCCTGACGCTGCCGCCACTCGCGGTGATCTGGCTGGAAGTACCGTCGCATGACTTAGGCAATGCCGATGAGTGAGGCGCGGGCGACCTACCGGATCCAGCTGCACAAAGGGTTCACTTTCGACGATGCGGCGGCGATTGCCCGCTACCTGGCTGATCTGGGCATCAGCCATCTCTATTGCTCGCCTTATCTGCAGGCCGCTCCGGGCAGCATGCACGGCTATGATGTGGTGGACTCCCGGCGCCTAAACGAAGAGTTAGGCGGAGCGCCCGGGCATGAGCGGCTGCATGCCGCGCTTCGGCAAAATAGCCTGAAGCAGATTCTCGACGTGGTGCCCAATCATATGGCGATCGTAACACCGTACAATCCCTGGTGGTGGGATGTTCTGGAGAATGGACCAGTCGAGTACTTACGCTGCGTATTTTGATGTGGACTGGGATACCCCGGAACGGCGGCTGCGAAATTCGGTACTAATTCCGGTACTCGGCGATCATATGGCTTTATCCTCGATCCGGCGAGATTCGCGTTGAACGAACGGCGCTACTTTGAATAATTCGCTATTACGACAATCGGTTTCCGGTCGCGCCACGTTCACTCGACTCAATCCTCGGTTCGGCGGCCAGGCGTTGTGGTTCCGAGGAACTGGCCTTTATTGCCGATTCACTTCGGTGAGCTGCCTTTAGCCACCGCGACCGATCGGGCGAATGTCATGCGGCGCCATCGGGACAAGAGCGTGCTCCTGGCGAGTCTTGAACGGCTGATTGATATGCGAGCCGAGGTCGGCCAGCGCAATTAGCCATAATCGCCGAAATCAATCAGGACCGCGTGGCTTGCACACGCTGCTCGAGCGGCAGAATTACCGGCTGGCTTACTGGCGTGCCGCCTCGCGTGACCTTGGCTACCGCCGTTTCTTCGATATCAATACGCTCGCGGGCTTGCGGATGGAGGACAAAGGAGTCTTCGACGATACTCACTTTCTCATCCTGCGATGGCTAAAGGACGGAATTCTCGACGGCCTGCGGATCGACCATATCGATGGGCTGCGCGAGCCTGAAAATATCTGCGATGGCTGGCGGATTACGCTCCCGAGGCGCTGCTTCTAGTCGAAAAGATTCTCATGCCTGGGGAGCGGCTGCGTGCGTCGTGGCCGATCGTGGGCACCACCGGCTACGATTTTGTCGGGCGGCTGGCGGAACTCTTCACCGATCCCGCGGGACAAGCCGCAATGACTGGCGTGTTCACGGCGTTCACCGGGGAATCAGCGGACTTTGCCAGTCTGGTGATTCAGAAAAAGAACTACATAATGAGCGAGGTTCTCGGCAGCGACCTCAGCCGCTTGACGGCACTATTTGTCGAGATTTGCGAACTGCACCCGCACCATCGCGACTATACACGTCATGAACTTCATGAGGTGCTGCGTTCGATCGCGGCGCATTTCCGGGGTTTATCGTACGTATGTGAGTACCGCGGCTGAAGGCATTCATGCTGACGATTCTGCATTACATCGAAGCCGCGGCCGCCGCGGCCAAGGCGAGTTCGCCCCGGCTGGATCCGCGCTGATTCGATTTTGCGCGCGACATCCTCGCTGCACGCCTGCGCGGGCCTCTCGAAGACGAATTGGCGATGTGCTTTCAGCAGTTCACCGGCCCGGTGATGGCCAATCTGATGGAGGATACGGCCTTTTACTCCTTTAATCGGCTAGTCTCTTTGAACGAAGTCGGCTCGGACCCGGCGGCATTCGGTTCAGGCATCGAGGAGTTTCACCGTCAGAACCTGCATGCGCAGAAAGCCTGGCCGTCGTCGATGCTCGCCAGTTCAACTCATGATACCAAGCGCGGCGAGGACGTTCGCGCGCGTATTAGCCTGTTGGCCGAGATTCCTGAGCGATGGACGAAGCGGTCCGCCGCTGGGCCGGGATGAATCGAGACGCGTGGGAGGCGCCGTCAGAGACGCCAACATGGAATATCTATTGTACCAGACGCTGGTGGGTGCATGGCCAATCGACTGAAAAAACGGGCCTCCGACTATATGTTGAAGGCCTCGCGCGAAGCCAAGGTGCGTACGTCATGGACCTCGCCGAACGAAGATTACGAGCAGGGGCTCGCAACATTTATCGGCCGGGTTTATGATAATGCCGAATTCATCAGCGCGCTTGAAACCTTCATTACGCCGCTGATTTGGCCAGGCCGCGTAAACCCACTTGCGCAAACGCTGTTGAAGCTCACCTCGCCCGGGGTGCCGGATCTCTACCAGGGTTCCGAGCTATGGAATCTGACCCTGGTCGATCCCGATAATCGGCGCCCGGTTGACTATGCATTACGTACACGCTTACTGAAGGACTTTGCACGGCGGGGCCTAAGGAGATACTGGCGCGCTCCGGCAAAACGATTTCCTGTTGCGGTTTCATGTCGCACCCTGACGAGATAACGGTGTTTTGCGATGGTCGCGCAATCGTGAGGGGTACGACCGATGCTGCGGTGGCACGTTCGCTCTACGCGCGTTACATTGGCGCGTAAGCATTGACAAGTTTCAGAGTCTGACTTGTGTCAGGCTCTGCGCAGGCCAAATGCGAGCTACCCTGTAAGCAAAGATTTAATACTAGAATTCTTGACAGGTTGAAACTGTAACGTTAGTTTCAACGTTAGCAATTGTTCGGGCGGAGTGGGCGATAGGGGTGTTTTCTGGCGAATTGCATGCCTGCTGTAGTGGCTTGCTCACATTCGACGTCCGGCGCAGTCCTAATACTCAGGGGGTTTCCGATGCGAAGCGTGTATAAGTTTGTGGTCGTAGTGTTGCTAACCGGTTTTTTGAGCGGTCAGGTCTACGGCCAGGGTGGCGCCACCGGAGCGATCAGCGGTGAGGTGGTTGATAGCAGCGGAGCCAGCATCGCGGATGCGGAAGTGCAAATCGTCGACAGCCGCAACGACGCGCTAGCACGAAAAATCACCACGGGCACTGACGGTTCATTTACGGTGACGCTGCTGCCTCCCGGGGCCTACTACATGCTGGTCAATAAACCCGGATTCTCGCAGTCCCGCGCGGACAATATTGAAGTGCGCGTCACGGAAACTACGCGGGTCAGCATTGCGTTGAAGCCTGGAGAAGTCAGCGAGCGCGTGGAAATTTCCGCGCAGATCACCAGTGTAGAGACCAGCAACGCCGCGACTGGGGAGTCCATAGGCACGGCCACTGTTCGCGAACTTCCGCTGGCAACACAGAATTATCAGCAACTTCTTTCGCTCTCTGCCGGAACGAATAGCGAGCTGAATGCTTCGGCGCAGTTGGGCCGCGGAAACGTGCGCATCGTGGTAAATGGGCAACGCGAAGACAACAACAATTATTTGATCGAAGGCATCAGCTCGACGGATTACAACGTTTCGCAATCCACCAACGTGCCGTTGCCAAATCCTGACGTGATTCAGGAATTCAAAATTCAGACTTCGCTATACGATGCCAGCCAAGGCCGCAATGGAGGCGGCAACGTGAACGCCATCCTGCGTTCCGGGTCCAAGGGTTTGCATGGCGATGCGTACGAATATTTTAGAAATGACGTCTTGAACGCGAATGAATTCTTCCTGAACGCTGCCGGCGAACCGCGCCCCTCCGTAAAGCAGAATATTTTTGGCGTGAGTCTAGGTGGACCCGTGGTAAAGGAAAAACTGGGCTACTTCTTCGTCAACTATCAGGGTACCCGGCAACGAAGCGCGCTTTCTCCCGGGACGCAGATCAACAATCCGGGATTTCCAATTCTGCCCGCCGACCGGTCAGCCGCGAATCTCGCTGCTATATTCAGCACGCCGGCGACTGCTCCAACCGCGGCCAATCCCGGCGGCTGCCCAGCCGTGCCTATTACTATCGACCCGGTGATGTTGAAGTTGCTGAATTTCAAGAGCAACCAGTTCGGCGGCGACGTCAACGGATTTTTGCTGCCTTCTATCGCCGGGACTCCGGGCGTAACCGTAAATCCAGACACCTGCGCAGTAAGGATTGAATAGCGGGCCATTCCTGAGTTAGCCAACCTGGGAAATATACGGACGACCAGTTCACTACCAACTACGACCGTGAATTCCGCGGCGGTCAGGATAAGGTTTCCGCGCGTTTCTTTTTCTTTAACGCCGAATCTTACTTGCCGTTTGGAGCTGGCGGCCTCCAGGCTTCGCTCGGCGGAACTTTGGCAAGCAGCATCAGCGCCGCCGATTTGAATTTTCCGTACGATCTCCCGGTGAGCGGGCGGTTCTTCAGCGCGAGTGAAACACACTTGTTTTCGCCAGCGCTGGTTAACGAATTTCGCTTCGGATACGTGCGCATTAGTTACAGCCTTTTGAATATCGCTCCGGTCACCGCGGCAGACCTGGGCATAGACCGGCCGACCAACAACATCACCGATTCGATCTACAAATTCACGCAGTTCGGTTCGGCGGGATTTCAATTAGGGCCAACTCCGCCCGCAAATCAATATCAGACGCAAAACAACTACAATTTTGTGGACACCGTGAGCTGGGTGAAGGGCGCGCACATTTTTCGCTTCGGCGGAGAATTTACACGGGTGAATTTGGACAAACTTTTCCCGCAAACTTTTAATGGCCAGCTTTTCTTTTCCAATTCTCCAGGCGCTCCGTCCACCGCTACTTCGGCGAGCATCGGCGGCTTGACCGATTTTCAAAACCTACTGCAAGGCGCGCCCGGCGGGAGTTTCGGCGGCGGGGGTGTTTACAATCACCAGTACCGTGCTAACGATTTCGCGGTTTTCGCACAGGATGATTGGAAAATCAGACCGGATCTCACTTTGAACCTGGGGCTGCGTGTTGAAGATTTCGGTGCATTTAAGGATGACGCGTGTCACATCGGAAATCTGGATCAGGACCTGGCAGCCGCCGGAAAATACCCGTTCATTTATGGTAGCTGCGTGAAGAGCCTGAACATTCCGGGATTGATTCCCACGGGAAGCGACAGCACCTATACCAACAACTACACCACCGGGTGGGGGCCGCGCGTCGGTTTTGCTTACGACGTTTTTGGGCACCACAACACTACCGTGCGCGGTGGCTATGGAATTTACTACGTGCGTGAAGATGTGGGCACCGCAGATCAGCTTTCCTTCCAGGGACCGTTTTTGCCGATAGCGTTTGGTGGCGGACCGCCTGGATGTTTGTCGACTTTCTTTTCGGCGGACTCTACATGCTTCCCCCCGGCGGGAATCCTAATGCGTTGCCCGCTGCCGGCACACTGTCCGCTGCGTTTGTGCCTTGTCTCGGAGCATTTCAGGGATTCACTGGCGGAAACACAACGGGGGCACCGAATTATGCGTGCAGCGGGACCGGGCCTGGGGTAATACCGTCGCAATTTTTGTTTGGACTAGTCGTTCCCCGGAAATTCGTGGCGCCCAATACGCAACAATGGAACCTCACGATTCAGCGTTCCCTGGGACGCAATTGGATTTTGGAAATTGGATACGTGGGGACACACGCGGTGCACCTACGTGAAACGCGTACATATGGAGCGCAACTTGCGACCGCGGCTAATCCGCTGACCATTACCGCGCAGGATGGCACGCAATATACGATCACCGAGAGTACGGTTGCGAATGGACCGGCGCGTTCGGCTAATCCTGGAATTAACTTCTACAACGGCATGCAGATTTTTGCTGACGATGCCTACTCTCACTACCATTCATTGCAGACGACACTTTCGCGACGCTGGGGCGCGGGATATTTCCAGGCTGCATACACATTTTCAAAATCGACAGACGCTACGTCCACCGGTAACACCGCTCTGAATACCGCGTTTAACAACGAAAGCACGTTGGCGGCTTCACGAGGGCTGTCTGATTTTGATCGCCCACACCGTTTCGTGGTCAGTTACCGCTACGAGTTCCCCTTTTTCAAGGACGCCACCGGATTCACGCATGCAGCCTTGGGTGGGTGGGCGGTGAGCGGCATCACTATTTTTCAATCCGGTACGCCATTTTCCGTGCTGGATGGTTCGGCGGGCTCTGCTTATATTGGCGGCGGGTTGGAATCGCCCACGTCCGGTGCGCAGCTGGTTTCCGGCGGAACGATCGCGGCCGGTAATACTTCCGGGAGCATCATATCGCGCGTGAACAATGGGTATCTCAATCGGGCGGATTTTACCTTCGCGCCGCCCGCTGATCCCGCGGGATGCGCATTGGATCCCAATGCCTGCACCACGGCGTTTGGGAACCTGGGGCGCAATATTTATCGCGGACCGTTCCAGCAGAATTGGGATTTTTCGCTAATCAAGAATTTCCGTATCACGGAGCGGCAGCAACTGCGCTTCACGACGGATTTCTTCAACGTCTGGAATCATGCGAATTTTGCTAACCCGACGTTTACGGATATTTCTAACCCGGCTTTCGGCAAAATATTCTCAACTGTGGGCACTCCGCGCTTGATTCAATTTTCTCTACGCTACGCGTTTTAAGCGGCCAGGCTAGCGCGTAAGTCTCGACCAAAGTTTGAGTAGACGGTCACGCAACGCATTCACGCGTGGGATTTTTGTCACGGGCGCTAGCGCCATCGTTTTCAGCATATAAATTATTGAGGTCAACATGAGTAGCGAAAATGTGCGCATCAAATTATTGGAGCGCGATGACGTCACGCCGGAAGCGGCGGCTCTATATGATGCGCTGCTGGCGCAACGTGGCGTTGTGCCCAACATGTTCAAAGCCCTGGCTTATTCGCCGGATATTGCGAAAGGCGTGGCTGGATTCTTGAAGCCGTTGCTGAGCGATGGTGCGTTGCCAGGATGGTATAAGGAGCTAGTGGCGGTGCGCGTTTCCATTCTTTGTGAATCTGAGTATGCGATCCGGGCGCACACTATTTCCGCGCAGAAGAAAGGCGCATCGGCGGCGCAGACCGATGCTGTGGGCGATTTTGAAAACGGACCCTACAGCGAAAAGGAAAAGCTGGGGTTTCGGCTTGCGGGCCGTTTGCATGGCGGCATCCGTAAGGTGGACGATGTCTTTTACAGCGAACTCCGAGCTGTGTTCGATAATGCTGCGCTGGTCGAATTATTCTTGACGGCCGCCGCTTTCGAAATGTTTCCTCGCTTCATCGATGGATTGCGCATTCCTGTCACTCCACCTGCCGCGAAGTGATAATATTCTTCGGGGAAATCTCTTAAATTATGCGTCCTGTGGCAACACGCGTTTCTCAATTGACCGGTGAAGGTGCGTTGGCTGTTTTTTCACGCGCTAAAGAGCTCGAGCGCGAAGGCCGCTCCATCATTCATCTGGAACTTGGCGAACCGGATTTCCATCCAGCGGCTCCGGTGGTTGATGCGCTGCGCGACGCCGCAGCTTCGGGCCGGGACCGCTATGTTTCCACGCGGGGCATCCCCGCTCTGCGAGCGGCCATAGCAAATTATTTGAGGCGCACCCGCCGACTGGAAGTAGGGAGCGAAGAAGTTTTGGTCGCTCCGGGTTGCAAAATGGCTTTATCGCTGGCCATGATGGCGCTCATTGAGCCCGGGAATGAAGTTCTCTACCCGGATCCTGGGTTTCCCATTTATCCATCGTTTACACGCGGACTTGGAGGCACCGCGATTCCGTTTGGGCTGGAAGAAAAAAATAATTTTCAGCCCGACCTGAAAGAAATCGCCGCGAAAATCACGCCGCGAACCAGCTTGTTGATTTTTAACTCTCCCAACAATCCAACGGGCACAGTATTTAGCCGAGAGACGCTTCAGCAACTTGCGGATCTCGCGCAAAAACATGACCTGTGGGTCCTGGCTGATGAGGTTTATGCCCGCATCGTATTTAACGGGGAATTTCTTTCTATTCATTCGCTGCCGGGTATGGCGGAGCGAACGGTCATCATTGACGGCTTCTCAAAGAGTTTTGCGATGACCGGCTGGCGCCTCGGCTACGCCGTGGCACCGAAACGCGTCATGGACGCCATGGATATGCTGGTGCTCAACACTTTTACGTGCGTCGCCGGAGTTTTCGCAGGTCGCAGCTATCGAAGCGCTGCGTGATTCCACCAACGCGGTGGATGCGATGGTTGCGAGTATCGTAAGCGCCGCGATCTCTTTGTAGCTCGGACTCAACCGGATTCCTGGATTTCGTTGTCAGGTTCCTGACGGCTCTTTCTATGCCTGGGTGAACGTGGAAGATACCGGGCTCCCTGCCGAAGAAGTTGCCAGAGTTGCTGCTCGAAGAAGCGGGCGTCGCCGGAATTGCGGGCGCGGCATTCGGCACTGCGGGCAAAAACTATCTGCGCTTTTCGCTGGTTAGCGCTCGCCATTCTCTGGAAGAAGCTCTGGACCGTATCAGCGCGTGTCGGTTCGATGGCGTGCCGCCGTGGCTCGATAGCTCATAGGTTCGTAAAGATGTTCGAGCTATGAGCGAAACTGGCCTACCACCCAGTGGTCCACTGATCCTTTCGCCAGCGACCGAGGAAGCTTCCATCAATGAAACATTTGATTCACGCATTGCTTTTGAGTTCTCTGAGTCTGGTCGCAGCTTCACCGCGAGCGCCCAGGCAAAGCCTGTTGCGCCCCTGCAGACGTCGCGAAAGTTTACGAGCGCTTGCTCCCGCAAATCGACAAAATCCCTATCTACGATAATCACTCGCACGCAACTTTTCCGGACGACTCCGACATGGACGCGCAAGCTGCTCCTCCGGATGAAAGCTCGGTTGATGCGCCTACGCGAGCGATAATCCCGAATTCGTGGCCGCCGCCAAATCACTGTTCGGATATCCATATGACGATTTCTCTCCCGAACACGCTAAATGGCTTATCGATAAAAAGAAAGCCGCCGAGGCTTCCGGCAATACCGCGTATTGGGACAGCATCCTCGATAAGCTCAACATCGAAATTTGTCTTGCCAATCGCGTGGCGCTAGCTGCCTATCTCAATCCGCAGCGGTTTCACTGGGTTTTCTTCGTGGATTCATTTTCTCTATCCTGTTCAACAATCGCGACCAGTCCGCTAAAAATGGCGATCTCGGCGTTTACATCCCGTTCCAGGAAAAAGTCCTCGCAGCGCTATGAAAAGCAGGAAGGCTCAGCGGCCTCCCCGCTGACCTGGCCGGCTATGAATCTTTCGTACGGCAGACCCTCGCGGATAATCAGAAGAAGGGCGGCGTGGCCATGAAGTTCGAGGCCGCGTATTTCCGTTCGCTATATTTCACCGATCCGCCGCGCGAGAAAGCCGAGGCTATCTTCGACAAGTATCATTCCGGCGGCGTTGCCCAGCGAAGATGAATACCGGACCTTCCAGGATTACATCTTTCGGGTGCTGATCGATCAAGCGGCGAATCTCCGTTTGCCAGTGCATTTTCACAGCGCGGTAGGCATCGGCGACTATTTCAGCCTGCGCAACGGCAATCCACTGAATTTGGAAAATGTGCTGCGCGATCCGCGATACAAGAATGTAACATTTGTGTTGATCCACGGCGGATATCCCTACACCCTAGAAATGATCTGGATGACGGCCGCGAAAAACGTGTACACCGATTCTTCGCTCATGGGTTATTACGTGTATCCGTCCGAGCTGAAAAACATTTTGAAACAGTGGATTTCCCTTTACCCCGAAAAGATTATGTTCGGCTCCGACGCGTTCCCGTTCAACGATGCGGTCGGAGCCGAAGAAACATTGTGGCTCGCGGTACGCTCGGCACGCACCGCGGTAGCGGAAGCGCTCGCCGAATTGGTCGCGGAAAATGCCATCACCGAATCGAAAGCTCTCGAGCTCGCGCATATGTATCTGCATGACAATGCCGCCAAGATTTACGGAGACAAAAAATGAGTAATCCGGAGCTGAAATATATCGCGTGGAAAGATGTTGAGCGCGAGCGCCTTAATCCGCAAATCGACCGCGAAATGGTGGTGGGAGATAAGATCATGCTGGCGCGCGTGCTGATGAAAAAGGGTGCGCACGTTCCACTGCATCACCATCACAACGAGCAAGTCACCTATATCCTGGAAGGGGCGCTGAAATTCAACGTGGGGGGTAAAGAAATCGTAGTGCGCGCCGGCGAAGTGCTGTGTATTCCGCCCAACATGCCCCACGAAGCCTGGGCTGAGGAAGATACGGTCGATCTGGATGTTTTCAACCCTCCGCGCGAGGATTGGCTGAACAAAACCGACGACTATTTGAGGCATGGGCGTTAGCGGCCACGCCGAGGTTGTCATGCCAGGCCCGAAGGCCCCATCTTCACCGGGCACCATATATGTTAGTTAAACCCGTAGACAAACAGGCTTCCTGTTGTTTACCGTAGTGAGTGGTTTGATTCCAGGCGTGGGGTCAGCCCTCGAGGGGAACATCATGAAGAGGCATTGCTGTCATTATTACTAAGTTCCGCTGGAGTTTGTGCCGTTCAGGCGCAGGAGATATTCCCGCCCCATACCCTGCGGGTTCGAATGCGGCGGCCAATTTTAGCGCAACGAGCGCCGCGCACGTGCCGCTGGTGCAACCCCGGCACAGGACAGTCCATTTTTCACCGCCGAAGCATTGGACTTGGGTTCCTCAAGCCTGCCGCCCCAGCCACGGTAACTACTGCGCTGGCTCTTCCCATGGCCGCGGCAAATGCCGCAGCCCGGAGCCTTCGCCCGCGCCGCGCCCAAAGTTCATATACAGCGATCGCGATGATTTCCGTTGGCAGCTTGGGCTGGGAGTTTCCTTCGAGCGCTTCCGATCTTCTATCTATAGCGCCAGCGCAGTAGGGACGACCACCAGCCTCGCCTATTTTCTAAGTGACTGTCTGGGAATAGAGGGGGATTTGAATACCTTTTTCGCGCCTACCATCTGGCAAAACGAACACATCAAGCTTGTTAATTACGGCGTGGGACCGAAGTTCGCGTGGCGGCGCCCACGTTGGGAACCGTGGTTCCACGGCCTATTCGGCGGTACGCACGCGTTTCCGCAAACGGCCGGTCACAGTCAAAATGGATTCGCCGTGCAGTTGGGAGGAGGGCGGACTATCGCCTGCTGCCACGCCTCTCAGCCAGAGCGGGAGTAGACTATGTGGGCACTAAGCTCTTCGGCACATGGCAGAACAACGGCCAGGCGACTCTGAGCCTGGTCTTTCACTTCTAAAAGTACCGCTGATTTTCCCAAATGACCGGGTTGTGAGTTAAACGAACCGGCCGGCCTTCACTGATTGTACTTTGCCGTCAGAGGTTAGGGATGCATAACAGCCGGTACTGGCCGGCCCATGGATTTCGCGTATTCCGCGGCAAACAACGGACTGGAAGAAAATTCTTCGCTCAACTCCCGCAAAAGTCTTTGTGCCAGCGCGTCCTGTTTTTCCCGCCGTGCTGCGAGTGCCAGCATGATTTTTGCGAAGGGCCGCAGATACAGGCCGGAGTCCGCGGATTTTCCCAATTGCTGCATGCCGAGCCTTTTATCGCCGTGGACACCGCCAAACGCCAGGAAGAAACGCATGCCGCCCGAGAGGCTTCCAATAATGTAATTGGCTGAGCCCAGTGCGACGTACGCATCGTTGGCGTCCGGTCTCAATGCCAGCAATTGCTTGGCGTATTGATTCGCTAATTTAAGCAGCTTGAGAGCTTCGAGGCGTTCTTTGCGCAGGATCATATCTGCATCTGACTCCATGCCCGCGGCGAGCGTTAGCGCGAAAAGAGCCTCGGTGTCCTTGGGATTTTGTTTGAGGCGTCTATTTGCCAAAGCTCGTGTTTTTACCAACGCGTCCTGAAACTGGGCCATACGGCCTGGATCGGGTTTGCCCTCTATGCCGTTCAGGAATTTTTCTTCATTCAGGAAAAAATCGCTGGTCAATACGCCCTGGCGGTAAAACTCCTCGAAAAGGTAGCTGGCAGCGATGGCTACTTCACCAAAAGGTTGATCGGGATGTTCGGATTCCCAGATTGTAAATTTTTCGCGTGCTTCAGAAAATTGTTGGGAGTAAAGAAGTTGAAAGCCAGAGGTCAGCTCTGGAATCGGCGTGAATGCCGGCGCAAGCGGGTCATCGCCTGCGTTGACGTCAGCATCACGATGGATGCCGGAAACGACGTCACGGTTGGGATCGTCGCCGGTATTGTGGACAGCGGCGGTCGCGACCGAACAGAGGAAGAGCAACGCCGGAATTGGAAAATAAAAATGGAGGCGATGTATGGCGCGGCTCATCATCGAGTCTTTAATATCTATCTAGAACAGGCCAGGCAGAAATCTTGGTTTGCCCGCCATGGCTGACCGGTAACCGGGATCGGCAAACAATACGCGCTCTTCAGTCGAAAGTCTTTGCGCTAGCACCACGACGTGCGCTATCGAACCTGCCAACGCGGTGATCCATGCGGTGTGTATCAGGGGCAGTGCGAGCATCTCAGCAAAGACCGCTGCGTAATTTGGATGCCGAACGAAACGGAAAGGTCCAGTAACAATTACACCCAATCGAGTAGAATCCACGACTTGAACGTTCCAATGTTCGCCGAGGGTGCGAATCACCCACCAGCGCACGGCATTGGCGGCCAGAAAAATCGTGAACATCACGGTGGCCAAGAGGGGGATAAAGGGGCGGTGTAGAAAAACTACCTCCAGGCCTGCGCCGGCGAGCACTGCGGTGTGCAGCGCGACCATCCAGCCAAAACGCGGCTCCGCGACTTTGCTGGCGCCGCGTTCGATCATGCTAGCTTGATGGCGGCGGGAGATTTGCAATTCGACGACTCGCAAAGCGGCCACGGCGACCAGCAGGGCGAGATACGCGATAACCGTTACGTCCATTGCAGCAACAAAAATTCAGCACTGAAGCCAGGGCCAAAGGCAGCTAGCAACGCGTATTCGCCGGTCTTCAGCGGGCGTTTTTCTAGCCATTCCTGAAGAATAAAGAGAATGGTGGCGCTGGAAAGATTGCCGACATTGGCAAGAATGTCCCACGAGGGTTGGGTGTCGCATGGTTTCAGACCAAGCTGCGTTTCCACATTGCCCAACAGGCGGGCGCCGCCAGGATGGAGAATCCATCCTTTGATGTCCTCGCGCTTTTTTCCGCAGCGTTCCAGGAACCCGTCGACCAGCTCGTTGATTTTTGCGCCAATCATTTCCGGCACATCCTTGGCCAAGAGAATGTGAAATCCGGAATCGCGGAGGTCAAACCCCATGGCGCCGAGCGAGTCTGGAAAGGTATATGTTTCCGAAAATAAAATTTTCGGCCCGTGCACGGACTTGCCGCGCACTACCACGGCGGCCGCGCCGTCGCCAAATAAAATGGACGAAATAAGGTTTGCCTGGGAGATATCCTTGCGCTGAAACGTCAGGGAAGGCAGCTCCACCGCGATGATCAGCACATTGCCGCCGGGCTTTGCTTTTAAATAATCGGCGGCGCGTCCCAATGCCATGGCTCCGGCCGCGCAGCCCAGCTCTGTAAATGGCATGCGACGGACATTAGGCCGAAAACCCATCAAGTGGATCAAATGTGCGTCGAGAGACGGGATCATGAATCCGGTACACGAGACGGTGATGATCAGATCGATATCCGCAGGCTTAAGACCAGCACGCTGCAGGCATTTCTCGGCTGCTTCGCGGCCGAGTTTAATGGCGTGTTCAATGTACTCTTCATTCGTCTTCGAGAGGGCCCGGGGCTCGACGGTGTATTCGATGGGGAAAATGGCGTGACGATTGTGAACGCGGGCATTGTCCACAATACTCATCATGGCCTCCAGCTTACGCTCGGGAATATCGAACACGCGGCCCATGTAATATTTCACGTCGTCGCGACTAATCGTGTGGGGTGGAAGCGCCGTCGCCGTTGCGGCGATGGTGCAATTTTCGAAGTCGGGCGTTGCTCTTCGGCGTTAGATAGGTTCAACGAATCCCCTGCAAATATATTGTGGCACGGATCGTGACCAAATCGAACCACGGTTTGGGCGCCAAACTAGGATGCTGCATGCTCCAGCATGGTCGGGTGCAAGCGGTAGACTGTACATCATTCCAAGGCAAAATGAGTAGTCAAAACAGCAGGCGTGCCCATGTTCTGGGATGCCTGAAAAGAGCTGACCTGCGGAACGCGCTTGTAAACTTCTGGCAAAATCTATTTGGCAGGGGTGGCGCTTTGAGTTCTATTTTGCGTGCCTAGCTTGTCTGGCTAGCGCGAATTTCCTGCCAGCGGCGGGGACGGCGATTCGCCTGCAAGACTTTTTTGCGTAAACGGATCGACTTGGGTGTCACCTCCACGAACTCATCGTCGGCGATGAATTCGATGGCTTGTTCCAGACTCAGTTCACGGTGAGGGATCAGACGGATGGCTTCGTCAGCGCTGGAGGAGCGCATGTTGGTTTGCTTCTTTTCCTTGGTGACGTTTACATCCATGTCTTGCTCGCGCGAATTCTCGCCCACGATCATGCCTTCGTACACGTCGATCGCCGGGCCGATAAACAGTTCCCCGCGTTCCTGAATATTCCAAAGCGCAAACGCCGTGGACGGGCCACTACGATCGGCGACCAAGGCACCGGTAGGCCGCAGGGCCATTTCACCGGCATAATCCGTCCAGCCTTCAAAAATGGAATGGATCAACGCCGTTCCGCGAGTGTCCGTCAACAACTGGCTGCGCAAACCTATTAAGCCACGCGAAGGGATTTTGAAATCCATACGCACGCGACCGGAGCCGTGATTGCTCATTTTCAACATTTCGCCGCGTCTGCTGCCAAGAGTTTCCATGATGATGCCGATGAAATTTTCGGGAACGTCGATGACCAGGCGCTCCAGGGGCTCCATCTTTTTGCCATTCTCGTTGCGCACTACGATTTCGGGCTTGCCAACCATAAGCTCGAAACCTTCGCGGCGCATGGTTTCGATCAAAATGGCAAGTTGCAATTCGCCACGTCCCAGAACGCGGAAAGATTCTGGAGTTTCCGTATCTTCCACGCGGATGGAAACGTTGGTAAGCAATTCTTTTTGCAGCCGGTCGCGAAGGTCGCGCGAGGTTAAATAACTGCCATCCTTGCCGGAAAGCGGGCTGCTATTGACGGTAAAGATCATCGCCAGGGTGGGTTCGTCGATCAGGAGTGGCTCGAGTGGAGCGGGTCGAGACTAGATCGGTGATGCTCTCGCCGATCTGAATACCTTCCACGCCTGCAATGGCCACCAGATCGCCGGCAGCGACGCTATCGGCTTCGTCGCGCTCCAATCCACGGAAGGTATAGAGCTTGGTGATACGTGTGGAGGTTAGCTTTCCGTCTAGTCTGTAGATTCCGACGTCTTCGCCACGCTTCAACGTGCCGTTAAAAACGCGGCCGATAGCAATGCGGCCCAGAAATTCGCTGTAGTCGAGGTTCATTACCTGAATTTGCAGAATTCCATTCGGATCGCCAGGGGGCGACGGAATGGATTTAACAATGGTTTCAAAGAGCGGAAGCAAATCTTTGGAGTCATCTCCGATCTTGCGGTGCGCAACACCATCGCGCGCGTTGGTGTAAACAACAGGAAAATCCAGCTGATCTTCGGTGGCGTCCAGATCGATGAACAAATCGTAAATTTCGTCCAGCACTTCCTTGGCGCGCGCATCGACACGATCAATTTTGTTCAGGACGATAATGGGAGGCAGCTTGGCGGCCAGGGCTTTCTGCAGCACGTAGCGCGTTTGGGGCAACGGACCTTCACTGGCGTCCACGAGGAGGAGCACGCCGTCGACCATGCGTAGAGCGCGTTCCACTTCGCCGCCGAAGTCGCTGTGACCGGGGGTGTCCACAATGTTGATTTTGGTGTCATGAAAGAACAGCGCGGTGTTTTTAGCGAGAATGGTGATGCCGCGTTCGCGTTCCAGATCGTTGGAATCCATTACACGTTCAACGAGCGCCTCATTGGCGCGAAAAATTCCGCTTTGCCGCAGCATGGCGTCCACGAGGGTGGTCTTCCCGTGGTCTACGTGGGCGATGATGGCGATGTTGCGAATATTTTGACTCATAAAATTTTAGCGTCGAGTGGCCGCGCGGCGGCCAGTCATTAAAAACAAAAATAGCTGCTGTAACAACCAGCAGCCCGGACGGTTCTCCTCATATTCTCAGGTGTGGTCGAGCTAGTTTAGTTTATCAGACCCAACGGTGCGTAACCAGCGCTCTGGCGGCTTGGCGCTTGGCAAGAACTAACAGTTTAGTTAGTTTTTCGAGGATTTAGTTAGCTGGTTCCATTTTTGACGCAACCTTGACGGGCCTACACCGCGATGCTAGATTTCGCTCCTGCGCGATAGATACGGGGGTTTTCACTGAGGCGGCGTTCGAAGAAACGCGATTCCATCGGTATCAGCCGCCGCGAATTCCTGCAATGCTGTCAGGCCGCTCCGTTTGCTTTTTTGCTCGCGCCGATCTCTTCGTTTCCTTTAATGGCGTGGTCTGCCCCGAAAGAATTGAATTCACCCGATGAATTTCATGTCCAGCCCCGGTATCGATTGCCGCGGGGAATCGAAGCAGTATTGCGAAAAGTGCCCGCGGGTTTTGATGAATTTGTCACCGAAAAATACCAGGATCACATTGCGGAGGTCTTTAGTGAGTGGAGTTCGGAGCTCGCTCAATCTCCGGAGAATACAGTCGCGTTAGAAAAAATTATTTCTTCTGATTTTTTGGGCGCGCCGCTAAAGCCTTCAGCATGGAAGCCGGTGTATGAAGGTTCTCCTCTTCAGGTGTGGAAGGGAGAGTTCGCCGGCGACACAATGTTGCGACGCGATCACTTTCTTGCAGGATGGCGATCCTCGGTAAGCGTTTTCTCTAAAATCATCACCGCTAAATTTCAGGTGACTTCGATCCACTCCATCCCTGAAGTTGCGTCCACGCCTGGGCAATCTCAACTCCTGGAAACCGTGGTGCGTTTTGAATTGGTGGGAACAGGGCAGGGTTTCCACCGCGAGCAGCGTGCGGGCAACTGGCAAATATCGTGGAAGCTCGCGACATCGGGGGATTTGACGCTTCAAAGCTGGAAGGTTCTAGACGAAACGCGTAGCCGCTCTGCGGCTCCCGTTTTTATCGACACCGCCAAGCACGCATTTGGGAGGAACCATTCGTACGCGTCGCAATTTCTTCATGGCACGGATTATTGGCGGACGGTGCTTGATGGCGCCAGCGGTATCGATATTTACGGGCACAACGGAGTTTCCGTTGCCGACATTGATGGGGACGGTTTTGACGATCTTTATGTTTGCCAGCCTGCCGGGCTTCCCAATCGGCTCTTCAGGAACCGCGGTGACGGCACGTTCGAAGACATAACCGAGCTATCCGGGCTTGGAGTTCTGGAAAATACTGCGTGCGCCCTCTTCGCGGATTTTGAGAACAGTGGTCGCCAGGATCTGATTGTGGTGCGTGCGAGCGGCCCGCTGTTGTTTCACAATCTTGGTGGAGGAAAATTCGTTGCCAAGCCGAACGCGTTTCACTTTGAAAATCCGCCAAGAGGCACGTTTACAGGTGCGGCCATTGCGGATTATGACCGCGACGGCTGGCTGGACATTTATTTTTGTCTTTATGCGTTTTACCAGGGCACCGACCAGTATCGCTACCCGATGCCTTACTACGATGCGGAGAATGGTCCGCCCAATTTCATGATGCGTAACAATCGTGACGGAACTTTCCGCGATATTACGAGGGAATCCGGTCTTGATCAGCACAACAACCGGTTCAGCTTTTGCTGTGCGTGGGGCGATTTCAACTTTTACAAACCGCCGGATTTGTACGTGGTCAACGATTTTGGACGCAAGAATCTCTATCGCGCTGATGGTAATGGTAAATTTACAGACGTCGCGTCACAAGTCGGTGTGGAGGATGTGGGCGCGGGCATGAGCGGTTGCTGGCTTGATTTTGACAATGATGGCCGACAAGACCTTTATGTCGCAGATATGTGGACCGGGGCGGGCCTGCGCGTTTCGCAGCAGGGCAATTTTCAGAAAGAATCGAGCAAGCAGGTTCGCGACCTCTATCGCAAACACGCTATGGGCAATTCGTTGTTTCAGAATTCCGGAGATGGGAGATTCGCGGATGCGAGTGCGCGCTCAGGAACGGCGATGGGCCGTTGGGCATGGTCTAGTGACGCTTGGGATTTCAATCACGATGGTTTTTTGGATCTGTATATCGCGAATGGGATGATTTCCGGCGAAACGCGCGACGACCTGAACAGTTTTTTTTGGCGGCAGGTTGTTGCCAAGTCTCCAAGCGGTGCGAAACCAAACCACGAATATGAGCAGGGTTGGAACACCATCAATGAACTGATTCGCTCCGATAGCACGTGGAGCGGATTCGAACGCAACGTTTTCTATCTCAACAACCGTGATGGGACATTCTCGGATGTTTCTGGAATTGTCGGGCTTGACTGCATAGAAGACAGCAGAACTTTTGCGCTTGCCGATTTTGATCACGATGGGCGACAGGAGATGGTTTTGAAAAATCGCAATAGCCCACAGTTGCGATTCTTTAAAAATGTTATACCCGACCTCGCCCCCGCCATCGCGTTGCGCTTAATGGGGAAGAAGAGCAACCGCGATGCCATCGGGACTTGCGTCACAGTCGAAACGCCATCTGGGAAGCAAACGCGTTGGGTGCAGGCGGGGTCTGGATTTTTGGCGCAACACAGCAAGGAGTTGTTTTTCGGTCTGGGAGCGACGAATGGGCCTGTTCATGCGACGATTCGCTGGCCCAGCGGATTGCTGCAGAGCGTCGTCGATTTGCCACTTAATCATCGCGTTTGGGTTGAGGAGGGAGGTCCTCCTTCGCGGATCGAGCCTTTTGTGAAACCCTCTGGTTTGCTTAACGCAGCACTGGACGCCGTTTCAACACCGGAGGTTCTGCCTACCGAAATAGAATCGTGGCTTGTGCTGGCCCAGGCTCCGGATTTTTCGCTTCGCGGCAAGGATGGACGCCAGGAGTCACTTGCTGCTCGACGCGGCAAAGCGGTGCTGGTTTGTTTTTTTTCTGCCTCGGAAGCCGATTCTGAAGATTATCTAAAGCGGTTGGAAAAATTAAATTCGCGTTGGGAAAAAGAGAGACTGCAATTATTCATAATAGATGTCGACGGCGCTTCGAGCAGCGATGCAAAAAGAGGTCAAAACCATATCGCGCAGACTTTCCCGATATTGCCAGCTACCGAAGATGTAGTGGCCATTTACAATCTGCTTTTTCGCTCTTTATTTGATCGCCATCGCGATCTGAGTCTTCCCACCGCCTTCCTGATCGATCAATCTGGGGACATAGTTAAGGTTTATCAGGGAAGCATTGAGAATGAACATTTCAGCGAAGACTCCAAAAATATTCCTCACACGGACGTAGAGCGCATGGCGAAAGCGCTACCTTTCGCAGGCGCAGACACAGACTATGAGTTTGGCCGCAATTATCTTTCGCTTGGCTCGGTGTTCTTCGAACGCGGATATCCGGCGACTTCGGAGACTTTTTTCCGGCGCGCTTTGCAAGACGATCCAACGAGCGCCGAGGCGTTGTATGGACTTGGAAGCGTTTATCTGCAGCAACAAAAACTGAAAGAGGCGCGCGAGAATTTTGAGCGCGCGCTGAAACTTCAAGCCAGCTATCCCGGAACCATTCCGAATGCCTGGAATAACCTGGGAATTCTTTCCGCCAGGGAAGGCGATGCCGCCGCGGCCATCTATTTTTTTCAGCGGGCGTTGCAAATCGATCCGGCGCATTTCATTGCCCTGGTGAATCTCGGCAACGCCTATCGTCAGCAAAATGAATGGGGGGAAGCAAAAAAGGTGTTGCAGCGAGCGTTTGAGGTTGAACCAGATGACCCCGAGGTCAACTACAGTTTTGGCATGGTCTGCGCGCAATTGGAGGAATCGGATCGCGCCGAAGAAATCTGAAACGTGCTGTGAGTTTGTGCGCCGGTTTATCCCGAAGCTTTGAATAACCTGGGCGTGCTTTATTTGCGCACGAGGCGGCCAGAGGAAGCCGTTCACAGTTTTGAAGAATCTATTCGAGTGGCACCTGAGTACGACCAGTCGTCCCTGCAATCTCGCGCGTGTGTACGTTACAGAGGGCCAGAGGGAAAAAGCCCGCGACGTGCTTCTCGAATTGCTGAAGCAGCATCCTGATCATGCACAAGCGAAAGCAGCATTCGAGCCAACTGGCGCAGTAAATCGGCGTTAGAATTGGCGCTTGAAAGAATTGTGCTTCCCGGACGCGTTGACCGACGTTGTGGAATGTATTCCCCGATGACCTCCATTGTGGCCAGAGTTGTTCGGGTATTGGGCGCATGCGTTGCGCTGACCGCGTTGAGCGTCGCTACAATTCATTGCCAGAACACGAGCGTTGAGAAATCCGCAGTCGTGACGGGGACGATCTATGATTGCGCGAATCGCCCGGTTGAGAACGCGACGGTGCTTCTCGAGAGCGACGATCACGCGCATACATTCACGTTGCAGTCGGATTCACAGGGTCGATATCGTTTCGGGGAAGTACCAAGCGGAAGTTACGAGCTCCGTGCTGTTAAATCCGGCTACGGAATTGCAAAGAATGACCCTTTTATTCTCCACGCGGCGGAGAGCAAGTCCATAGAACTGCGATTGCCCGCTGAAGCGGCTGATGAAAGCGCCGTAAAGTTTTCCGACGAAATCCATTTCAACGTGGCGGGCGTCAGCGACCCCAGTAACCTGGGCGGTCACGGATCAGATACCGTGCTGCGGACAAAAGAGACACTGGCGAAAGAGACCGCTTCGTTGAACCTCGAAGCGGCAATGCCTGTAAAGCCGAATGACAATGCACATCCCGCCGAGAACACCGCGAATGCACACGTGCGCTTGGCGGAAGCCGCCGAGAGCGCCGGGCGACCGCTTGATGCGGTGCGTGAGTATCAGCGAGCAGCGGAGTTACAGCCTAACGAGGCGCACCTTTTCCGCGTGGGGCGCAGATTTGCTGCTGCATCGCGCATTTGAGCCGGCAATCGAAGTGTTTACGAAAGGCCACAAACTTTATCCTGATTCGGTTCGGATGCTACTTGGGCTGAGTGTCGCTACTTATGACCAAGGGCGAATGGAAGAAGGCAAAAAACTGCTGCTCGAAGCATGCGACCTGAATCCTGCCGATCCAACTCCATATTTATTTTTGGGGACGATACTACAGACCGAGAAAATCGAGCCGCCTGGATGGGCCCCGAGATTTAAGAGGTTCGCCGAGCTGCATCCAGAAAATGCGCTGGCGCATTATTATTACGCGGTGGCCCTGTCCAAATACGAGAGCGCGCCTAAAAGCTCGACAGCTATTGAGTCCGAATTGAAGCGGGCGACAGAAATCGATCCGCAGCTAGACGACGCATATACGCAGCTCGGGATTTTATGTGTGCAGCGTGAGGATTATTCCGGCGCGATTTTTTTTTTCCAGAAAGCAATTCAGACCACGCCCCTAGCTGATGAAGCGCACTACCGTCTGGCGCAAGTATATCGGCAAAGGGGAGAAACCGAGAAGGCCAGCAAGGAAACTGAATCGTTTAAGCAAATTTCAGAACAGAAAAAGAACGAGGCCGAACGCGAGCGCCATAAGATCCAACAGTTTGTCTATACGTTGCGGAGCGCGTCGCAGTCGCCAAGCTCTCAACCTGATTAAGAAAACCAGCTGCGAACCAAGAATGGCGTCACCACCAAACAAAAACGACCCACCGGTGCGCTGGCGGGTCGTTTGTTGATTTACAGCGTCTGAATTCGTAGGAGCGGGCCCTAGAAAGTGAGCTTCAGCCCAAATTGCACGAGACGCGGATTGTTTACAGTCGAGTTGACCGCGCCGAAGCCGATTGCGTTGATATCGCTAATCGGCTGACCGAACTGCGCGTGGTTAAACAGGTTGAAAAATTCCGCCCGGAAATTCAGGCCCATATTCTCCCAAGGCAGCCTGAACTGCTTGATCACAGAGAAGTCCGTGTTGACGAAGTCCGGACCGTAGACGGGTACACGGCTGGCGTCGCCAAGTTGACCGTTTGCAGGTTGGGTAAAGCAGGCCGAGTTTATGTACTGTATCTTGGTCTGGTTGGCGTAGGGATTGCAGCCAGCCACCTGGTCTGGACGGTTGAAGTTGTTGCCGTTGCCGCCGGTGTTGAAGGAGACCCCGGAATTGTTCAGGCTGTTGATCAGGGGGTCGGCAAAGCCGGAGGTAATTTTCTCGATCAAGGTCACCTGCCAGCCGCCCAGAATTGAGTCGGCTGTGTTGCTCCAACTGTTGCCGAATTTCTTGCCCCTGCCGAAGGGCAAGTCGTAGATCACACTACCAGTAAAGTTATGATGCGCGTCGATCTGGGAGGGAGCCCAATCGAGCTTCTGCCAATTCGGCAGCGGGAAATAGGGCGCACTCAACTCTGAACCCAGACCATCGCTTAGGCCGTTATCGTAGGTATGCGAGTAAGTGTAAGCAAAGAGCGCGTAGAGTCCGTGCCGGCTGGATTTGGTCTCGGCCTTGATCTGCAAGGAATTGTAAGTAGTCTTGCCGATGTCCCCGAATTCCAGAATGGCGTTGAATCCGGGAGGGGTAAAGGGAGAGATGTAGGGAGCGCCGCCTGGGGCGCAGCCGAGAGTGTATGAACCTCCGGCAACGCAGCCGGACGGGCCGTTGGTGTCGAGGGCATTGCCAGATATCAGGATGTGATTGCCGTGCGAACCGGCATAGCCCGCGGTCAGCACGATGTTGCCAGGCAACTGACGCTCGACGTTGACGTTCCACTGAGCGACTTGTCCGGGCCGGAAGTCCTGGGGCTGGTAAAAGAGCGTTCCTGTGAAGGTGGAAAGAGTCGGCGGAGTATTAAAAATTGGGAATCCGCTGGAGATGCTGGACACCGTGCCGCCCGCGCCGCAGGCAGGGGTACCGCCGGATGGAGTAGCCACCGGGCACCCGCCGAACTGGAAGATATCGCCCTCGGCGAAAAAGGGAGGGTTCTGCCAAAGGCCTTGAGCGCCCTGACTCCAGGCGGAATCGTGGTATATGGCGAAGCCGCCGCGGAGTACGGTTTTATCGCTTCCCAAGATCTTATAGGCGGCGCCGATTCGCGGTTCGAGATCAGCCCAATACATGTTTATGCCAGCGGAGGCGTTGACTCCGCCTTGATTGGCAACCAGAAGCTCGCCCGTAGTGGCGTTCGCGCCAGTGGCGATGACGGGCGGAATGTAGTCGGCCAAGCGGCCAGCCGATTCCGTAATCGGCGTGGTCAGGTCCCAAGCCAATCCGAGGTTCAAAGTCAAATCCTTGGTAATTCTCCAGTCGTCCTCGACGAAGGGGCGAATGATTTTCCAGCGACGGCCGGTGACCGGACCGTTAAAGGTCTGATCGTGTTCGGAGATGTTCACGTAACCCAGGGTAAGGTCGGCTTGGGCATTACCGGAGAAAAAGCCAAGAGGAATCCAGAAACCATCCTGGAAGGCTTCGGTGCCAACATTCATCTGATTGGCGCGTATATCAATTCCGACATGGATGTCGTGCTTACCGCGAATCAGATCGACGGCATCGTTAAAAGAAAAAATATCAGTGCCGCCTTGAAACGGGGTGTAACCGCGATCGCCAATAGACCACAAGCCGCCGTTGAACAAGACGGAAACCAAGCCGCAGCTGTACGCCCCCGTTGTACATTTCTCGCTCCCTGGAGTGCCCGTGCAGCCCAAGTTCGCGCCGGGAATGCCAATGCCCGCGAGGTTGGCGGAATCGCAAGTGCCCGTGCCTTGAGAAGTGATGTAATTGAAGATGCGGTTATAGCCGAAGGTGAATTGATTGACGGTGGTGGGAGAAAAGACGTGAGTTTCGCCGATGGCCACGTTGCGCGCGTGGTTGATGATGCCCTGATTGCTGCCGAAGGCGCTGGCCTCGACTTGCGAGCCAATACCGCCGCCGCCCGGCACATAGGAGACGGCCTGATCATAGCTAAAGCGAGAGAAGATATTGTCGGCGTTGGAGAAAGAGTGATCCAGGCGGATATCGAACTTGGTTTCGTTAAGGCTGCGTACCGGCTCGTTGACGAAGTTAATTCCCGCCGCAGGATTATTAGCATTTGGCAGGGGATACAGATTCACCAAAGCCGCACCAAGAGGGTTAACCAAAGCGGCTGGTATTTTGGCGCAGGCAACCCCAGCAACCTGGCTGCCGTCGGCATTGACTGCGGTGGGCAGGCCAGTGCCGGCGTTGCACTGGAAGGGGGTACCGCCCGTATAGGGGTTGGTGATTGAGGTGGGGGAAACCGGATTCCCGAAGGGGTCGGAGCTGAAATCCGCGTAGGGCTGCGCGGCGCTGGTGTGCATTGCCGCGCCGGGCACCAAGCCAGTAAAGGTGATGCCGTGAAGCTGATCCTTTTGCTCGCCATCCAGGAAGAAGAAGGTCTTGTTTTTGCGAATCGGCCCGCCTAGGGAACCTCCAAACTGGTTCAAATTGAACTTTTCCGGCGAGGTGGCAAAGAAGCTCTTGGCATCCAGCGAGGTGTTGCGAAAAAACTCGAATAGCGAGCCGTGGAAGTCGTTGGTACCGGATTTCGTGGTGACCAGTACGGTAGGACCGGCGCGGCTGCCATATTGTGCGGAGTAGTTATAGGTCAAAACCTTAAATTCCTGAATGTCGTCAATGGAAGAAAAAGTTCCGATACCGCCGGCGGTCAATTCGTTGTTGTCCGCTCCGTCCAGAATCCAATCCGTGCTGTTCGGACGGGAGCCACCGACGGAAAGCGAGAAGGAGCCCCGCGCGGCAACCTCACTGCTCGCAGCTTGCGTGAAAAAGCTGTTGGGATTGGTCTCCGCGGTAGCGCCGGAAGTGAGCGTGGCGAGCTGCACGAAGTCGCGCCCGTTTAGAGGTAGTTGAGCAACCTCCTGTGACGTGATCACCTGGCCGAGCGCAGGGCTGGAGGTCTCCACGGCGACTTCCGAAGCGACCACTTCCACCGAAGTGGTCACTGAAGACGGCGACAAAGCAAAATCCAATTCCCGTTGCTCATCCACCTGGAGTTTTACGTCTTTGGTCTCGACCGGCTGAAATCCCTGATATTCCACGCGAAGCGTGTAAACGGAGACTGGCAACAGATTAACGATGTAGTGGCCGGCATCATCCGTGACGGCGTCGCGGGATATGCCGGTCGCTTGCGAAGTGACGGTGACCTTGGCCCCGGAGATTGCGGATCCAGATTTGTCTGTTACGACGCCCTGAAAACTGCCTGTGGCCTGCGCATGGGCCAGCTGTGCACAACACATCACGCCCAGAATAAAAGCCAACACAAAATAGAATCGCTTACCCATTCCCCACGCCCCCCTCAAAAGACGCTCTCGTCACTGGTACCTACCGGATGACGATGAAATTGAGACCTTTGCTGATCCCCGACGCTGAGAACAGGTATTGACTAAGAATAACGGTCGAGCACATGGTCCCGAACCTTGTCTCGAGCACCGCTTAGCCAAAACACACAAGCTGCTCAGCAAAAATATTGAAGCAACGTACTTTCCATCCGCTCCTGTGTCAAGCGGTTGTTTGTGAAAACCTGTGCAGACTTCGGCTAGTTTTTTGCGTCGTCCACGCGGTAGCAATTTGTTGCGTTCACACTACGCGTTTTCCCGTTTTGGGCCTTCGCAGCAGCGGGCAAATATCCGCAGATTTGAGATTTCGATATTTCATGACACCTTATCTGCTTCGTGTCCCGGGGACGCTCGATACCTCGCTAGAGGCAGCAGTAGATCCGAGCTTTTCAAAAGGGGTGTTCAAGATCGAATATTTTTGCCAATCGCGGTAATCGAAATGCCACCACTCGAATGGGTAGACGAGAAATCCTTCGCTTTCCATCACCCGACGCAATAACTCGCGATGCCAACGTTGCAATGATGTGCCTCCGGGATAACCCGGGTAAGAGCGCTCCGACATTTCGTCATAGACTCCTACCATTTCAACCAGCTTGCCGCTCGCGAGATCGTAAAGACTCAGATCTACGGCGCACCCGCGATTGTGCCGGGAGCCCTGGTTGGGATCGGCGACGAAAATTTTCTTGTCATCGGGAGTGGCGTCCCAAAATATTTTCGTGACGTACCACGGACGGTAGGCGTCGTGGATCAGGAGTCCATAGCCCATCTCCACGAGCTTTTTGTGAACACGTAACAGCGCTTCGGCAGCGGGACGCTGCAGGAATGCGCGGGCCTGGGAATAGACCGGCGTGCCGAGAAAATTATTGGTGGTGGCATAGCGGATATCGAGCTTGATTTTGGGGTCGAGCTTGGCGAGTTCGACGAGATCGGGCTTGCGAAATTCGCCGGTCTCGACGGGCGGGTGAGCTGCCAGGGCTTTAGTACGGAGATTGTCGAAGTTTTTAACCGGAGGAATGCGGAAGATACCACTGGAAACTCCGCCAATCGAACGGCGCTTGAATACCACTCCGCTGACCTGCACCTGCGTAGCGTCGCCGGATGAATCGCGCGTAAATATTGCTTTTTCGCCGTCGTATAGGCCGCGCTGCGGGAAATTGAAAATATCGCCGCTGACTGGTATCAGAGCATCGAATTCCATCCACTCAATCAAAACATTCAGGCGGTTGTCTTTTTCAAAGACATAAAGGATGTCGTGATCCCAACCGTACTCGCCGATCAGTCCGCGCCATTTTGCTGGGATATCCGAAGGCGTGGGGACGGCCGCTTTTGGCAGGGCTTTGGACCCGACGTGAATACCTTCGGGAACTGGCGATACTTTGACGCCAAAGCCTGTCACCCCATCCGAAATCAGATCATCACCGGTCTCGTGAATTTTGCGGAGTTCCAGTTGTTCACCGCCAGCCAGCTTAAGCAAATTGAGATGGCCGTCGAGATAGGTCAGGTCGAGGGCATCGTCGCCGGTCCCGTAGCGGCCAGCCAGTTTGTGGCCAAGATCGAGAGGAACTGGACTAGTAGCGGGAGGTATTTCCAGCGGCTTGCCCGCACGATGAGTGAGAATCAGCCGCAGAGATTCTTCGCCAATGTGCTCGGTGACGGCGTTAACGGCGTCTTTGGTGGCGACTACCACGACACCGACTTTGTCTTCGGGCAAAAGGTCGACAGTAGTTGCAAAACCGTAGATCGCACCGCCGTGGCCGACGAGTCGGTGGCCATCGAGCGAGCGCACGATAAAACCTAATCCAAAAACACGGCCGCCGGGATTTGGAAATTGTGGCGACCACATTTGTTCGAGAGTCGCCGGCTTCAGCAATGTTCTATCTTCGGCTTTGCCCTGAGCTAGAAGCGCGCTGACAAAACGTCCGAGGTCGTTCACGGTAGAGTACATGCTTCCGGCAGGGGCCATTCCAAGCTGAAAGGTCGGAGCTTCGAAGGTCAGACCGTCATAGGTCCACATTTCGCCTTTGGCAAGATTTGCAACGATCGCCGGCTCGGGTTCGAAGGAACTATGGCGCAGCCCCATAGGATCGAGCACCGAGGATTTCAGATATTGCGCGAAGGGCTCATGGCTGCGCGCTTCCAACAAATAACCAACTACAGCAACGGCAGCATTGGAGTATTTGGTGTGGGTGTTTGGCGCGAAAACCAGCTCGGTGTCGTTCAAGCTGTGCACCGTGGCGGCCAGTGTCGGTTGCGAGGTCTCAAAATAATTTCCGACCGGCGGCTCGCGCAACAAGCCCGAACGATGGGACATCAGTTGGCGAAGAGTGATCGGTGTGCCAAAGGGATTCTTGGGATGAAAATCTGGGAGGTAATCAGTGACTGGCGCATCCAGATTCAGCTCGCCTCGTTCAACCAGTTGCATGATGGCGATGTCGGTAAAGAGTTTGGAAACTGATCCAATGCGATACACGGTGTCCGCGGTTGCGGGCGTTTTGGTTTTGGGATCGGCCATGCCGAAACCCTCTGCCCATACAATCTGCTGGTCATCGATGAGGGCTATCGAGAGTGCGGGCAATCCCTTCTCCGTCATTTGTTGCTGGATGAAAGGACGAAGCTTCTCAACGACGTCGGTGTAATCCTTCCGAACGGCAGCAGCGCTTTGCGCCATCGTGCGATTGCAAAAAGCTGACAGTGCTAGCGCGACGCAGGCGCAAACGGCAACACTTCTTGCTAGCGCTACCTTTCGTGGCAAATATTTGGCCATGAATTCCCTTTGCTTTTGGATCCTGCTTGAAGACCGCGGCAAGACGTTAACACATCCGCGAATGGGCACTAGGCTACAATGCGCTTTATGCCTGAGCAATTTTCCTTTAGTGACCTCCGAGAACTGTTTGCCAAAGCAAACGAGGAGAAGTCTGGCGACCAATTGGCAGGGATCGCCGCGGGATCAGAACGGGAAAGAGTCGCCGCAAAGCGCGAGCTCGCGAATTTGTCGCTCGATGAAATTGTGCGGCAGCCGTTAATAGATCCGGACGATGACGACGTAAGTAAATTGATTCTGGAATCTTTCGATCGGGAAGCTTTCATGCCGATCAAAAGCAGCAGGGTAGGCGAGTTCCGCGAATTTCTTCTCGACGATGCGACAGGTGAGGCGGAACTCAAGAGGATTCAACGAGCAATAATCCCTGAAATAGCGGCCGCGGTAACCAAAATCATGAGTAATAAGGATCTGGTTCTAGCTGCTGGCAAGATACGCAATGTTACGCGTTGCCGAAACACCATGGGTGAGCGCGGAGTTCTGGGGATACGTATTCAGCCGAATCACCCTACCGATGATATCGCCGGGATCCTTCTGTCAGCTTTTGAAGGTTTGCTGTACGGGTGTGGAGACGCGGTGATCGGAGTGAACCCGGCATCGGACGGTGTGGAGAGTTGCGGCGCAATCCTGCGCGCACTCAACCGTCTCGTGGGTACTTACAAAATCCCGACGCAAACGTGTTGCCTTGCGCATATTTCCACGCAACTGGCCGCGCTCGACCAGGGCGCACCGATAGATCTGTTGTTCCAATCCGTCGGTGGAACCGAAGGCACCAATCGAAGTTTCGGCATTACTCTGGAAATGTTGTCAGAAGGGCGCGATCGCATCATCGAGCATCATCGGCAGCGTCAAGATGTTACCTGGAAGGGTGAAAATGTGATGTATTTTGAGACCGGCCAAGGAAGCGCTTTGTCCGCGGAGGCTCACTGCGGGGTGGACCAGGTCACCCTAGAAGCGCGCGCGTATGGCGTGGCCCGCACACTTGACCCGTTTCTGGTAAACAGCGTTGTTGGATTCATTGGGCCTGAATATCTTTTCGATGAGCGTCAGATTATTCGTGCCGGCCTCGAAGATCACTTCATGGGCAAGCTTCTGGGTCTGCCGATGGGGTGCGATGTCTGCTATACGAACCACGCAGAAGCAGACCAAAATTCCGTGGACAACCTACTTTTGCTGCTGGGAGCGGCCGGCTGCAACTACTTCATGGGGGTTCCATGTGGCGACGACGTGATGCTCAACTATCAATCCACAAGCTATCACGACGCGATAGGAGTGAGAAGGATTTTCAATCTGCGTCCAGCTCCGGAATTTTTGACGTGGCTTACGGAGGCGGGAATCTATCACGACGGCGAACCCGCGAAGCTCAATGAGTCAGCGCGGCGTCAACTGATGAAAGGGCTGGATTGGTCGGTGGAGGACATTCATTAAATGGATGGTCGCTTCAACAAGTTGGTTTTGAACGCTGATCCCAACGACATTGTGCGCAGGATTAAAATGCACACACCCGCGAGGCTGCTCGCCGGCCGGGTGGGAGCTGCATATCGCACAGAAACGCAGCTTCAATTGCGTGAAGATCACGCAAAGGCGCGAGACGCGGTCCGCGCTGAATTGGACCTGAAAACGGCCTTCGACTCTGAATTTATCGAAGAGTGGAAGTTGTTTGAAGTTAGTACGCGGGCGTCCAACAAATTGGAATATCTGGCGCGTCCGGCTCTTGGACGCGAATTCAGCGAAGAATCGCGCGCAGAAATCTTAAAGCGCTGTTCGCCCGACAACGATATTCAGATCGCGATCGGTGATGGATTATCGGCGCTTGCGATTCAAACGCAAGTTCCCCAGTTGCTACCCTTGCTTGTTGAAGGCGCCAGGAAATCGCGCTGGAGCATTGGACAGACTTTTGTTGTGCGCCATTGCCGTGTCGGAATTTTGAATGAGATTGGCGAATTACTGAAGCCACAGATCGCTATTCTTTTGATCGGCGAGCGCCCAGGCCTTGCTTCGGCAGAAAGTATGTCGGCATACATGGCATACCAACCGAGCCGATTCCATTCCGACGCGAATCGAAACCTAGTGTCCAATATTCACGACCGTGGATTGAGCGCACAAATTGCGGCCGCTCGCATCCTGAATTTGTCTACGCATATGATGAAACTCGGAATCAGTGGCTGTACCTTGAAAGAGCAACAGGCGATGCTTCCGAGCGACGCTGATCGCATTACATAACAAGTGTCGCGATCTAATCGTGGCGACTATGCTCGTTTGGTTGGTCCGTCTTGATGTCAGGGAGGTTTTAGTTGTAGAGCCGAGTTCCCGATGACCACGTGTGGATCAAGGAGTCCAGCTGTTCTCCCTCATCGTATGTTCCAAATCCCCCCTCGCGTGAAAAGTGAAGTCAAACTGTCTCCTACTGCTCGTTAAAAGCATCCAAGGTTTTCGCAGCAGATAGCCATTGTTAGGAATGACGAGTGGGAATAGGATGTTGCTCCCGCGGGGTCAAAAACCTTGGGCAAAGGAGACGGCCTTGAGGACCATCTATAATTCAGGGTGCACGTTCCTGCTGGCCGGAGTTCTATGGTCCTATTCGCCGATCGCGCGAGCGCAAACGCCTGCACCGACACCGACAATTCCGGGCTCGAGCTCGCCGGGTGCAGTTTCAACGGGAACACCTGCAGGCAGTTCATTTTCGGGGTCAGTCCCTACAAAGCTAGTTCCTGGTGTCATACCACTCTCGCTGCAGGAAGCCATCGACCGCGGATTGAAGCAGAATCTTGGGCTGCTGCTTTCGAATACCGACATTCGGTCCGCTCGTGGACAGCGGTGGGAGCAATTAAGTGCGCTCTTACCGCACGCTTCGGTGTCGCCGTATGTGGCCATGTCGAAAATCAATCTGGGCGAACTGGGCCTTACCAGTCTACCCGGCGTCACCAATATCCCGGCAGCCGTAGGGCCTTTCTCTTATTTTGATTCGCGTGCCACTGTGACGCAGTCGGTGTTCGACTGGAAGTCGATCAACGCCGCGCGCGCAGCCACCCAGAGTGTCAAATCCGCGGAATACTCCTACAAGGACGCTCGCGATCTCGTCGTGCTCGCGGTGGGCTTTGTGTATCTGCAAGCTATCGCGGACGAGGCGCGTGTAGAAACATCAGAAGCGCAGGTCAAGACGGCGCAAGCGCTATTCGATCAAGCCACCGATCAAGTGAATTCAGGCACGTCGCCAGCCATCGACGGCTTACGAGCCAAAGTAGAGTTGCAGACCCGACAGCAGCAACTCATTCAAGCCAGGAACGACCTGGCCATCCAGAAACTTACCGTTGCGAGAGTGATTGGCCTGGCCCCTGGACAGCAATTCGAATTAACCGACAAGTCGCCTTACCAGCCGATGGAGGGCGTTACCGTCGACGAAGCCTTGAAACGCGCTTACGATTCGCGGTCCGATTATAAAAGCGCCATGGCGGAGGTTCGAGCGGCACAATTTTCCCGGAGAGCCGCCACGGCCGGTTATTTGCCGTCACTGTCGTTCAATGCTGATTATGGCGCGGCCGGCTCGCATCCCTCGACAGCCACGCCGGTATACGACGTGCGTGGAACGCTGACTATTCCGATTTTTCAGGGCGGCTCAGTCCATGGCGATGTTTTACAAGCCGATGCCAGACTGGAGCAAAGCCAGGACCGCCTGGATAATCTGCGAGCGCAAATTGACTCGGATATTCGCACCGCGTTGCTGAACCTGCAGTCGTCAGAAGAACAGGTCAACGTTGCGCGCAGCAATATTGATTTATCGGAAGAGACGCTGGTGCAGTCGCGTGATCGCTTCACGGCGGGTGTCGCCGATACCGTAGAAGTGGTGCAATCGCAGGAAGCAGTGGCTGCGGCGCACGAGCAGTACATCTCCAGTCTCTATAGCTACAATTACGCAAAAATTTCTCTGGCACGCGCGCTCGGTATGGCTGAAGCAGGGGTAAAAGAATATTTCAGAGGAAAATGAATATGACGGAAGAGAATTCACCTCGTTCGGTGCCAGAGACGGAATCCCGATCAACCGTCAGTACGCCCTCATCGGGGAGCAGCAAGAGTACATCTCGCCCTTACACGGCTCCAAAGAAGCGCAACAGGACTGTAATTCTGGTTGTGGTGATCTTAGTTGTTCTGGTTGGAGGATTTTTCCTGTGGCGCTACCTGCGCACCTATGAATCGACCGACGATGCGCAAGTGGATGTGCACCTCTACCCTGTGAGCGCGCGCGTCTCCGGCTATGTAGTGAAAGTGAACGTCGACGACAACCAGTGGGTGCAGCAGGGTACGGTGCTGGTAGAAATTGACCCTAAAGACTATGAAGTTGCGGTCGCCCAGGCGCAAGCCAATCTGGCCAATGCAGAAGCTACCGCACAATCCTTGAATATAACGGTACCGATCACATCCACGAACAGCTCCAGTCAACTGCGATCCACCGCATCGGGAATTGAAAACAGCCAGGCGGGCATCATTGCGGCCGAGCGGCAACTGACTGCCGCGCGCGCGCAAGTAGAGCAGGCTGAGGCTAACGATGTGCGGGTGCAACAAGATTTACACCGCTACAAGCTACTGGTGGACAAACGTGAAATTGCGCAGCAGGTTTACGACACAGCCGTCGCTTCAGCCAGAGCAAGTACCGCTGCGGTGGCTGCGGCTCGCGCGAATGAGTCCGCCGGACAGCAATTCGTAACGCAAGCGCAAAGCCGTTTGGTGGAGGCGCAGGCCAACCATCAGTCCGCCGAGACCGGCCCGCAGCAAGTATCGTCAACCCGGGCGCGCGCTCGCGCGGCAATAGCGGATGTGGAAGAAAAACGAGCCCTCCTCGAACAAGCACAGCTAAACTTGCAGTACACGAAGATAATTGCCCCAGTCAGCGGGGAAGTGAATAAGTCAGTAGTGGTGGGATTGAACGTTCAGGCCGGACAGCAACTGCTCACCGTCGTACCTCTTGATGAGATCTGGATCACCGCCAATTTTAAAGAGACACAACTGCGGCGCATGCGAGTGGGTGACAAAGCCAAAATTCATGTTGATGCCACTGGACGAAGCCTGAACGGGCACGTGGACAGCATCGCGGGCGCGACCGGGCCGACGTTCAGTTTGCTTCCGCCCGAAAATGCCACCGGCAATTACGTGAAGATCGTGCAAAGGATCCCAGTCAAAATCGTTCTTGAGCAGGGAGAAAATCGTAATCACCTTTTGCGCCCCGGGATGAACGTGGTGCCTGACGTATATCTTCAATGAGTACCGCTGCGCTCACCATGGATCAGGATGTCTGGCGACCTGAGTTACAATCCCTGGCTGATTGCCGTGGTTGTGGCGCTGGCTGCGTTCATGGAGGTTCTGGACACCAGCATCGCCAACGTGGCGTTGCCGTATATGGCCGGGAACCTGGGCGCCAGCAATGATCAAAGCACCTGGGTGCTGACTTCTTACCTGGTCTCGAACGCTATCATTCTGCCTATCAGTGGTTGGCTCGCCGGCGCAATCGGCCGGAAGCGTTTTTTCATGGCGTGTTTAGGGGTGTTTACGGTGAGTTCCCTGCTGTGCGGAATAGCTCCGAGCTTGGGCTTTCTGCTGCTGTTTCGGGTTTTGCAAGGCGCGGGAGGTGGCGGGTTGCAGCCCATGGCGCAAGCCATTCTGGCTGACACTTTCCCGCCTCAGCAGCGGGGTTTGGCGTTCGCACTATACGGCATCACCGCGATCATGGCGCCCACCATTGGGCCAACGCTGGGCGGATGGATCACCTTCAACTATTCCTGGCGCTGGATTTTTTTTATTAATCTTCCGGTTGGCGTGGCGACGTGGTTTTTGGTGCGTCGCTTTGTGGAAGATCCGCCGTATTTAAGCAAGATGAAGGCCGCGGGCGTCAAGCTGGACTATATCGGTATAGCTCTTCTGACTTTTGGCGTCGGCGCGTTGCAGATTTTGCTCGACAAAGGCCAGGAAGATGATTGGTTCGGGTCACGGTTCATCACCACGTTAGTTGTCGTCTCGTCGCTTTCGCTGATCAGTCTGGTGATCTGGGAGTGGTTTCAAAAGGCGCCAATCATCGATGTACGCATGTTCAAGAGTTTCAATTTTGCGAGCGCAAACTTGATGATGTTCACGCTCGGCATCCTGCTGTTTAGTGCTCTGGTCCTGATGCCGCAGTTCCTCCAGACCCTGGTCGGCTACACTTCGCAGCTGGCGGGGCTGGCGCTTTCCGCCGGCGGGCTCGTGTTGTTGTTTGAAATGCCGGTCATGGGTAAACTTACGACTAAAGTGCAGGCGCGCTACTTGATCGCCTGTGGCTGGCTGGCGTTGTCTATCGCCATGTATTACTCCACCAAACGCATCGATTTGACGATCAGCTTTAATACTGCAGTGTGGTTGCGTATCGCGCAGGTCATTGGTTTGGGGTTTTTGTTTGTGCCCATTACCTTGGTCGCCTACGTGGGGATCGCGCCAGAAAAAAACAACTCCGTCGCGGGTATCGTTAATTTTATGCGCAATATGGGCAGCAGCGTGGGAACGTCGCTGGTGACCACCTTGATTGCGCGGCGCTCACAATTCCACCAGGAGATTCTTGCCGATTTCGCCAGGCCGGACAATCCTAATTTCCAAAACACCTTAAACGGCTTGACCCAACATTTGGCGCAGTCTGGATTGGGCGTCCATGAAGCGCGCGGGCAGGCCTATGCCCGAATCTATCAAGAGGTGCAGAGGCACGCAGCGAGTCTTGCGTACATCGATACCTTCATGGTTCTGGCGGTGGGAGCAGCGATTATGTTCTTTCTCGCTTTTATGTTGAAACGCAACGATCCGGGCGGGGGTGGCGGAGAAATGGCGGCAGGTTGAGCAAAGTGAAATTATAATCAGCATGCGGCTTCCGGTGGCCGCACGCCTCGAGGGCCAACGTGATTAAGATAATAACGATTGAACGCGAGTACGGCAGCGGCGGCGGCGAAATCGCCCAGCTGGTTGCACAGCAATTGGGATGGAAACTTTGGGACCAACTACTGACCGAGGAGATCGCCAAGCTCGCGAATTGTCCCAAAGCGGTGGTCGAGGTGCGCGAGGAGCGCTCCGATCCGCTGTACTATCGGCTTTTCAAGTCGTTTTTGCGAGGAAGCTACGAGGGCAGTCTCAATGCGCACAAACTCAACGTCATCGACAGTGAAAGTATCTTGAAGATTACTCGACGTGTTGTTGAACAGGTCAGCAAGGAAGGAAACTCAGTCCTTGTTGGACGAGGATCACAGCACTTTCTCAGGGACCGGCAGGATACCTTGCGCGTATTTCTTTATGCTCCGAGGGAAGACAAAGTGCGGCGCCTTATAGATCGCGGCAAGAGTCAAGTCGAAGCCGAACATCTCGTAGATACCGTCGATCGAGAGCGGAAAGATTTCATACAAAAATATTTCGGCGTCGAATGGCCGGACCGTGGTGTTTACCACACCATGATCAATACCTCGATCGGTAACCGTGCTGTCGCTGACATGATTCTGGATTCCGTGAAGATCGTTAACGCGAGCCTTGCCGCCTAAGCATTGCGGTTTACCGAGGTTGGCGAGAGCCCAACCGCGTGAAGCACAGAACTGTATTCGCGGGACTTTGGCTGGCTCAGTGGGGTCCTTTCAAGAGCTTCAAGACATTGTCGGTTGTGTCCGTCTCACTGATGCGCGGGAAAATCTTCTCGACACAGTGCCGGTGTACGTCGGCGTCCCGATCCGTCACTGCGTCCACAACAATGACGACGTTGTAGCCGTAATCGTAGGCGCTACGTGCTGTCGATTCCACGCCGAGACTGGTCGCAATGCCTGTCACGAATACCTGAGTTACGCCGCGCTTGCGCAGAGCTTCATTCAATGATGTGCCGATGAAGGCACCCACGCGTTGCTTGCTGACGATGTAATCATCGGGGTGCTGCTCCAATTCAGAAACACGCTCGGTCCAATCGGCAGGAAGCGAAGACAAGTTGCGAGGTCCGACGTCGGTGCGGCCTGGTGCCGCACCCGTCACGTTGACGAGCACCACGGGCAGGCCTCGTTGGCGGAAAGCACGCGCGAGTTTAGCGGAGCGAGCGACTATCTCAGTCGTGGAGTGAACTGTCGGAAGGCCCACAATCCCTCTTTGCAGGTCAATCACGATCAGGGCGGCGGCGGTATCAAGTTTAGTTACGGGCATGGTTTTTCCCTTCGATTTAGCGCAGTCGCATTACTAAGATTTTCGCTCGAGCCGGTTACTGGATCTGTTTCTTGGAAAATCGCACGCTCAGCATGATGCTTATCGCTACGATGCCCGCGAAGAAAACAACTAACGCTGAGTTTTTTCCGCTCGAAATTTTTCCGACTCGAAACAAAATGAAACCCACGAGCAGATTAAACAGGGCCCAGACAACGTTCACCGTTGAAGATGACAATCCTTTTCCTGGCGGGCGAGCAAATGGCGTCGGGAAACGATCGCCAGAAATACCATGCACGAAATGAGGCACGCCATTAGTGAGAAACATTCCGGCGAAGAAAGATGCGATGTAGTCATACCAGTTCACGGTGGTTTTTCCTTTCAGTTCGGAGGCTACGGGGTTCATTGGAAAGGTTACGTGGGGTTCATGGAGTGGGGAACTCAGTTGATGTCGGACACCGGGAGTAGACCCATCTCGCGGTAGATCGGCCGCATGACTGCTCTGATTTTCGGCAACTCGAGCGTGAACCATAGGGATCCAGCGACGCAGAATGCACCGGTAAAGATAAGAGTGTTAGGCGCACCCATTCGGTGCGCCAGCATACCCGCCAGGAGGCTGCCGAATGGCGCCGCGCCGAAGAATGCCATCGTGTAATAGCTCATCACCCGGGCACGCTTGTCCTCTGGAACCAACGATTGGACGATGGTATTGCTCACCGCCGCACTCTGCATCAGGCCGAAGCCCACGAACGCCATCAGCAGGAGCGATACCCACAACGTACGCGACAGGCCGAAGAGAATCAGCGCCGTTCCCAGCATCGCGGCCGCGATCTGAAGCATGCGGGTCAGTCCAACGATCGACTTGCGGAGCGCAAGCGAAAGCGCGGAGACAAGCGCACCGATTCCCGAGGCTCCGGTCAGCCAGCCCAGTGTTGCTGCGCCGCCGTGCAGCACTTGAACAGCGAAGACCGGCAACAGCACGGCGAAGGGATAGCCCATCAGACAGAGAAGCGAAAAAAGCAGAAGAATAGTGCGGATTGGGCGAAAGGTGCGGACATAGTCCCAGCCTTCACGCATTTGCTCTAGCATGCTCGATGCAGTGCGGTGGACATCCAACAATTTGATACGCATCATCAGCAACGATGCGATCACGGCAAAATAGCTGACACCGTCAATCAGGAAGCACCAACCTTCACCGAAAGCTCCGATCAGTAATCCGGCGATGGCAGGGCCGATCAGTCGCGCACCATTTACCATCGAGGAATTGATGGCGATGGCGTTACCCAGGTCACCGCGATCTTCGACCATTTGAATGAGAAACGACTGGCGCGCAGGCATGTCGAACGCGTTGATCAGACCCTGCAACGCGATGAGAACGATGATTTCCCAAAGGGTGATGACGTGGGCCAACGTGAGCGCGGCCATGGCCAGGGACTGGACGGCAGCCGCGGCTTGTGTCCAGATCAATAGCTTGCGGCGATTAAGGCGCTCGACCCAGACGCCCGCAAATGGCCCCAGCACAAACGAAACAATCTGGCCCGCGAAGGTTACGACGCCAAGCAGCAGCGCCGAGTGGGTTAGGCGATAAACAAGCCAGGTGATGGCCAGCCGGGTCATCCAAGTACCAATCAAGGAAATGCTCTGTCCGGCGAAAAAGAGCTGGAAGTTGCGATGTCTCAGAGCGCGCCAGGCGTGCGATATGGAACGTTCGGGGAGCGGAGACTGCTGCTTATCCGAACTGATTGCGGGCTCGCTCACGACTTGTGTTGGCTGCACGTTGCGGGTCACTTTTCCGCCAGACGTTTGATTATTTCGCCCGCTTTGAAGAGCGTTTCCCGTTCAGATTCGTCTAGCTGCGAGATGGCCTGCATTAGCCACGTCTGCTTTGCATCCTTGGCGCTCTTCCGCACAGCCGCGCCTTTAGCGGTCAGGCCAATATTCACTTGGCGGCCATCGGTTGGATGGGGCTTACGCTCGACCATGCCCATTTCCTCAAGCGCCGCGATGGTCGTTCCCATCGACTGCGGTTTCATGCCTTCGGCGCGCGCCAGGTCGGCGGTCGTGGCCGGCCCATGTTTAGCGAGGCGACCCATGACCGACACCTCGGTTAAAGAAAGTTCATGTGAGCCTGCCGCCGCGCGCACCCGGCGCACCAAGAGGCCGATGGACTGCATAAGGTCGATCACAGCGATGTCCAAGCCTTTTCGAGGCATGATTTCATGCTAACAAATAACAGTCAGACTTGCAAGAATAACTGGCAAGTTTACCTGCTTATACCGGCGCCGGCGGATAATCTCCGCGACCGGTAAACTGTCTTTACCTTTTATTCTCTTTTTGCCGTAGCGAGCCCATGAGTGGAAGTTCCTTCATGAGGTTTCAGGAAGGCGAGGTCGTGATTCTGGGATCACGCACGTAGGCATGCGGTCTTTCGTCAATTCGCTTAGTATTGACAGTATGAAATTTCACAGAAAACCCGTAAGCATGTCGGCGATTTCTTACAGGCCCCGGATTTAAGTGGCTAGCGAAACAAACACTACCCTGATTGAGACTCGCACAGTCACCGCGGGAGCAGATAAAACCCTGTTCAATATCCTGCTGGCGATCAGTTTTTGTCACCTTCTCAACGACACAATTCAGTCCGTACTTCCCGCGATTTACCCAATGCTGAAAGCCTCTTTCCACCTGGACTTCGGGCAAGTGGGCTTGATCGCGCTTACGCTGCAACTCACGGCTTCGCTGCTGCAGCCGCTGGTGGGATTGCACAGCGATAAATATCCGCAGCCGTACTCGTTGGCCATAGGAATGGGAATAACTCTCGTTGGATTACTGGCATTATCCATGGCAGCGACCTACGCAACCGTGCTGGTGGCTGCTGGCACAGTGGGAATCGGCTCCGCTGTGTTTCACCCAGAGTCGTCCCGCGTCGCGCGCATGGCCTCCGGCGGCCAGCACGGTTTGGCGCAATCCCTTTTTCAGGTCGGCGGGAATGCAGGATCAGCGCTGGGTCCGTTGCTGGCGGCGTTCGTGTTGACCAAAGGGCAGTCCAGCATCGCGTGGTTTTCGTTCCTCGCGATTGCCGGAATCATGATCCTCACATTCATCGGGACGTGGGCGAAGAATCACCGCGCGGCCGTTGATGCGGCCAAAGCAAAGATGAGCGCCATGTACGGCGGCGTTAGTGGCTTCGCACATACAGCCCATCATGCGGGCTTGCCCACTGCAAAAATTGGCGTCTCCATGGCTATCTTGATCGCGTTGATGTTTTCGAAGTTTTTTTATCTGGCGAGCATCAGCAGCTACTTTACTTTTTATCTCATAGACAAGTTTCACCTCTCACTGCAAAGTGCCGAGCTTCACCTTTTCATTTTTCTCGGCGCGGTGGCGGCGGGGACCTTCGCTGGCGGCCCAATCGGCGACCGCATCGGCCGCAAATACGTCATCTGGGCTTCCATCCTCGGGGTGCTGCCGTTCACCTTGTTGCTGCCTTATGTGAATCTGTTATGGACCACCGTCTTGAGCATAGTAATCGGAATGATTCTGGCTTCGGCTTTTTCCGCATTTCGGTTTATGCGCAGGATCTGGTTCCGGGAAGAGTCGGGATGATTTCAGGATTGTTTTTTGGCTTCGCCTTCGGCTTGGGAGGCGTCGGAGCCGCATTGTTAGGCAAATTGGCCGACTTGACCTCACTCACGTTTGTCTACCACGTTTGCGATCCCTTCCTGCTATCGGCATTTTGATGAGTATTCCTGGCCGATCTGGAGCTGAGGCCGCGTCTCGTCCCAGAAGAGCATAATTCTATTCAGTGGCATATATGAGCGGGTGGTGTCGTTTAGAAGTTTGCAGACGCTGTACAATACGCTCCGCGTAAAATTCCGGATCAAATACCGCGCCAAAGGCGGAATCGAATGACTGAAGCCATCCATTTACGGCTACGGCAGCGCCCGCGCCGACGAGTATTTTTATTTATCTTTGCCGTTCTTGCCGTCATCTTTTTCAGCAGCCGGACGGCGTTGTCTTATTACGTCGACTCCCTCTGGTTCGGGTCGCTCGGTTACGCGGAAGTATTCTGCGAAAGACCAAAGCCTGCAGTGGCTGTCTTCGCGGCATTTTTCGCGGCCACATTTCTCATTTTGTACGGATGGTTCCTGGCTTTGAGGCGCGCGTACCAATCCCGATTACTCGGAGGTGGGCCGATTTTCGTCGGACGGGCGGCCGTTGAAGACTGCCGGTCGAGCGCATGCTTGCGCCCCATCGGCTTGCGTGGTCACGCTCGGCATCGCCTTCGTAACTGGCACCAACATGATGTTGGAATGGCCCACGTTCGCGCTTTATTGGTATGCGCCACGACGCCAAAGGCAACGTGGATCCGATTTTCGGCAGGCCGATAAACTTCTATCTATTCGCTCTGCCCGCATGGCAGTTCGTCACCGGCTGGCTGCTGACGCTGGCGGTGATTGCCTGTGTGATCGCCATTTTCTTCATCTTCATTACTGGGGTACACGCGTGCTGGCGAAGCAACAGGGCTCACTTGCCGTTGCCTGGCGCGGATTCTCCATTGCGTTTGCATTTCTGTTGCTGACCCTTGCAATGCGCGTGTAATCGGCCGGTTCGAACGATTGTTCGACGATCATACGATTTTTGGCGGCGTGACTTACACGGATGCGCACGTCATGCTTGCGGGCCTGCTCGTCGTCTGTATCGCGCTGATTCTCGGCGCTACGATTGCCGCCATCAATGTCGTATCAGTGCCGCGCATGCGCTGGCTTGTTCGCCGCGGTCGTTCCCGCCGCGGTCTGTTATCTCGACTGCAAGATAATCGCCTGGTACGTAGGCAACTTCATCGTGAAGCCCAACGAATTGGTTCGCGAGCGGCCCTTACATCGCCTACAACATTGATCTGACGCGCCAGGCTTATGGATTGGACCGCGTTGCGCAGCGCGAATTTCCCGCGGAGACGACCGTCGAGCCGCCGACCCGGCGAACAATCAGGCAACCCTGCAAAACATCCGCCTCTGGGATTGGCGCGCACTCCAGGACACCCTGCGTCAGATTCAGGAAATCCGCACGTACTACGACTTTCCGGACATCGACATTGATCGTTACGAGATCGAGGGCACGATGCGTCAGGTGATGCTCGCCGCGCGCGAGCTGAATGTCGAAAAGCTCCCGGAGAGCAGCCGCAACTGGATCAACGAGAAGCTGATCTACACTCACGGCTACGGCATCACCATGAACCCAGTCAATGGGTTCACACCGGAAGGGCTGCCGACGCTCATCCTCAGCAACATGCCAATCCAGAGCACGGTGCCGAGTATAAACGTAACGCGCCCGGAAATTTATTTCGGCGAACTGACCAATACCGACGTGTACGTGAAGACGCGGCAGCAGGAATTCAATTATCCGCAGGGAGAGACTAACAACCTCACGTCTTACGAGGGCAATGGCGGCATCCTTCTCGGCGGTTTCCTGCGGCGCATCCTCATCGCGTCCGATCGCGGCGACCTGACGAAGCTCCCGTTCAGCGACGACATCAACACCGAGAGCCGGCTGCTGATGCGCCGCAACATCCGGGATCGCGTGACCGCGCTGGCGCCATTCCTGACCTACGATCCGGATCCCTACATCGTGCATCGGCGACGATGGCCGGCTGTCCTGGATTATGGATGCGTTCACAACCTCGGACAGCTTTTCCATACGCGACCCACTACAGGCTCGGCAACAATCTCAATCAACTACATGCGGAACAGCGTAAAGGTGGTCATCGACGCCTACGATGGAACCACCACGTTCTACGTGTTCGATACCGAGGATCCGATCATCGCGGCGTACCGGCGGATTTTCCCGACTCTGTTCAAGGATGCTGCGGCCATGCCGCCCGCGCTGCGCAAACATGTGCGCTATCCCGAGTTGTTACTCAAGCTGCAGGCCGCCGTGTACGGCCTGTATCACATGAGCGATCCGGAAGTGTTTTACAACCGCGAGGATCTGTGGACGGTAGCTTCCGAAGTCGGCATGGACGAAAACGGTCAGCAGAAGACGCAGGCCATGGAGCCGAACTTCGTGCTGATGAAACTGCCGGGCGAAACGGGTGTGGAGTTCGTGGAGATTCTGCCATTCACGCCGGCCAACCGGAATAATCTGATCGGCTGGATTGCTGGCCGCAGCGACGGCGCACAAGTACGGTACATCGGTGGTTTACGACTTTCCCAAAACCAGGCTGGTCGATGGACCGCTGCAGATCGAGGCGCGAATCGATCAGAACGCGCAGATTTCGGGGCAATTGACGCTGTGGAATCAGCAAGGCTCCCACGTGCGACGCGGAGCACTGCTGGTGATTCCTTGCGGCCGCGCGCTGTTATATGCGGAGCCCATTTACCTGCAGGCCGAGCGCAGTCCGATGCCGGAGTTGCGTCTGGTCGTGCTCGCGCTGCAAGACCGGCTCGCGTACGGGCCGACGTTCGAGTCGGCGATGGCGCGCTCTTTTTGGCGGAGCAGCCTTCGTCGTTAAGCGCCGTCGCGGCGCCTCGCGGAATCTGGACGCAGCACAGCGGCACCTGCCGCTTCCACCAAATCTGGCGCAGATCTCAACGCGCTCATCGCGGAAGCCGCCAAAGACCTCGCCGACTACCAGCGACTAACCGCGGAAGGCAAGCTCGGCGAGGCAGGGCAGAAACTTGAAGAGTTAAAACGCAAACTCGATCAGTTGAACGCGCTTCAAAAATGATTGCAGTACACGCGCCTGCTTGCAAATAGCCTGACCACGCCGTCCATCGGGTAGATGAAGAGTCTGAATTGATGTCAGCGCAATTGAGTCCTTTCCCGATTCCTAGCATCCCATAACCATTAGATGTTCATCTTGAGCCAGCCGCAGCGACCTTATGAATTCCTTACGAATTGCTCAGGACTTCTTGAGAGGTCTTTCGCTATCGTTCGGTGGCTGGGTACATACTCGAGCGTGCCGAGACACTTGCTTTGCACGCCGGACGTGTCTGTGGGTGCCATGACCATAACTCCCGTTGTCTTCATAACAATTGGATTCCTAAGTTGTTGGTTTCTGCTGTATGCGCTGGTGGAGTGGACACAAGACCAGCAGGACAAGTCGGGGAAGAGGAGGGCTGACTCGGGAATTAATTATAGTTCGCAAGGAAGCGAGCGCGTCATCAATTTTAGAAGCAAAGAATTGTTCAGAACAAAGAAGAGACTCTAGGAGAGAAAGATGCGAGTGATGGATTGGAAGATGAAACTTGCGCGGTTGTGTCTGGTAATGATTCTCTGCGTGAGTATCACTCCTGGTCGTGTCTTTGCAGATGACGAAACCCCTTCAGGAACCGCGTCACCCGTCAAGATAGATGCGCCCAAGCCGGGTTTGACCGAACGGGAGCAATATCTACTCGATCGAGTGGAGCAACTTGAGAGGCGCGTTGAAGAACTGGAGTCCAAAGCCGGCCAACCGGCAGCGCCTGCGGCAACTGTCTCGCAACCGGGGGCGAAGGACGCGGCAATTAGCGTTGCGACTCCGGGTGGCGCCACAGCCGCTACGCCTGCGACAGTTACGCCAACAAACACAATTTCCAGTTCAAATTCCAGTTTAAGCAATCTGGTGATTGGCCCGCAGGGGCAAGCCACGGAAAAAGGCAAGTCAGGTGGCACTGCGACGGCCAAAGGCGCAAAAGCGGAGCCCTTCGCCTTTGCCGATTTCACTTGGCTAAATGGCAACGCTCGTACCAAAGATACCCCCTACGCGACATCCTTTTTCACTCCAGAAATTCGGGCGGACATTGATTACGTTTACGATTTCGCTCATCCCAAAGACGACACCATCGGAGGGTCCAGTGAGGTATTTCGCTCCAGCGAAGTTCAGATCACACAGCTGGGTGTTGGTGGTGATTTCCATTACGACAATGTTCGCGCCCGCCTGATGACCCAGTTCGGTCTGTATTCGCAGACCACCCCGCGCAATGATGCCAGCCCCGCGCGCGGCCAGTGGAATCTCGCCGACGCCTATCGGTATATCTCCGAAGCTTACGGCGGCTACCATTTCAATGCACTGCACGGAATCAACGTCGATGCGGGCATCTTCATGTCCTATATCGGGCTTTTCAGTTACTACCAGTTCGACAACTGGGCCTATCAGCCTTCTTACGTTTCCTCGAATACTCCGTGGTTTTTCAATGGCGTGCGCGTGCAGATTTTCCCGACAGAGCATTTGAAGATTGAGCCGTGGTTCACGAATGGCTGGCAATCGTATGGTCGATTCAACAATCGTCCAGGCCTGGGTGTGCAAATCCTGTACCGGCCAAACGGCTGGCTCTCAGTTCTTGGGAATCAGTACGCGTTGGGTGAGGATGCGCTAAACACACCGGGACGCGTGCGTTACCACACCGACGACAGCATCGAGGTCAAATATTATGACCATCCCGAAAGATTTATGGACAAGCTGGCCGTCTCACTCACCGGCGATATGGGTTGTGAACATGGGGGTGGCGTCAGTTGCTACGGTAATTCCGCCAAAGGCCCCAAGCAGAGTTTTCTCGGCTACATGCTTTACAACCGCTGGTGGTTCGATAAGGACAGATACGGACTAACCATCGGCGGCGGACAAATTAACAACCCCGGGAGGTATCTTGTGCTGTTGCCGCCCATCAATGGTGCGACGGCGGCTTCAGGAACGCCTTATTTCACAGAAAATCCTGGCGATCCCTATAAGGCTTGGGACATTTCTGGAACTTTTGACTGGATGCCTAGTCAGTACATTACGTTCCGCTGGGAGTACAACCATCGGGCTGCAAATGTTCCTTATTTTTCCGGGCCCGGAGGCGTTACGCCCCCTGGCGGGAATCAAGGAACTGCTGGGTCGTTGGTGTGCCTGAACGCGTTTGCGACTTGCGACGGTACCCCCGCCACTACCTGGTTCCCGGACCTGCGCAAGACGGAAAACCGCGGCACCATGGCGATCCTGGTGAAGTTTTGACCTTGGCGGACGACCGGCGTTTTGCCGAAAAGCGCGTGGATAGTTAAGAACTACGGAGACCAGGAAGATTTTGATGGAAGGACATAACCCAGATGCTTGACATTATTTTTGTCGCGACCACAGCGTTATTTTTACACTCGCAATTCTTTACGTCCGGGGATGCGAGCTGCTGGGAAAAGGGCGTTCTCATGAACGTAGCTAACGCAATTCTGCTGCTCATTTGCGCGCTTCTCTGCGGCTATTTGCTGTACGCATTGCTGAAAGCGGAAGAGTTCTAAGATGACCGCAAATGGTTGGTTTCAAATTGGCTTCTTTCTGTTGGTGATTTTTCTAATCACTAAACCTTTGGGCGTGTTCCTGACGCGAGTGTTCAGTGGCCAGAGAACGTTTCTGGACCCGGTCTTGCGGCCAATCGAAAAACTCATCTATCGCCTCACGCGCATTGACCAAAAGCACGAGATGCGTTGGACGGAATATGCCAGCGCGATGCTGCTATTCAGCGGAGTTTCCATGGCTGCTCCTTTATCTAATGGAGCGCGTGCAGAGATTGATCCCGCTTAATCCGCAAAAATTCGCCGAATATTGGAACCCGGGCTAGCGTTCGGCACCGCGGCATCTTTTACAACCAACACCAACTGGCAGGCGTACAGCGGCGAATCCACCATGAGCTATCTCACGCAGATGGCCGGGTTCGCATATCACAACTTCGCTTCCGCGGCGGTCGGAGTAGCCGTGGCTATTGCGGTCATTCGCGGCATCGCCCGTCAAGGAAACCGACAAGCTCGGGAATTTCTGGGTGGATACGACGCGCTGCTTGCTCTGGGTGCTGCTCCCGATTTGCCTGGTGGGCTCGTTGGTGTTCGTGTCTCAAGGCGTCATACAAAATTTAAAGCCGTACACGACTGTGGAACTGATCGAACCGCAGACCGTGCAAATGACCGGCGCCGACGGAAAAACCACGGCACAAACCATAACGCAACAAATCATTGCGCAAGGCCCAGTCGCGTCCCAGGAAGTAATCAAGGAGTTCGGCACCAACGGCGGAGGATTTTTCGGCGCTAACAGCGCGCATCCATTCGAAAATCCCACGCCCTCTTCAAACTTTTTCCAGATGGTTTTGATTTTCGCCATCCCCGCGGCGCTCACTTACACTCTCGGCCGTATGACCGGTTCGCAACGACATGGCTGGGCTGTCTGGGCGCGCCATGGCGCTGCTGTTTTTGGCCGGCGTGACCACCGCCTATTGGGCAGAAGCCCGCGGCAATCCGCAGCTGGTCGGCGTAAATCAGACTCAAAGCGTGTCACAGTCCGGCGGCAACATGGAAGGAAAAGAGGTGCGGTTCGGAATCGCCAACTCAGCTCTCTTTGCAACCGTCACCACCGACGCCAGCTGCGGCGCCATCAATAGCCAGCACGATTCCTTCACGCCACTCGGCGGCATGGTCCCACTTATCAACATCATGCTGGGAGAAGTTGTTTTCGGAGGTGTGGGCGCGGGCCTGTACGGGATCATGGTTTTTGTAATCCTGGCGGTATTCATTGCCGGGCTGATGGTCGGTCGAACTCCGGAATATCTGGGCAAGAAAATCGAATCGTACGACGTCAAGATGGCCATGCTGGCAATTTTGATTCTGACGTTCACCATCCTTGGCTTCTCCGCGCTCGCCGATGATAAAGCCTTTAGGAACCTCGAGCATCTCGAATCCCGGACCTCACGGGCTTGTCGCAAGTGCTCTATGCCTATGTGTCGTCCGCCGGAAATAACGGATCAGCATTCAACGGTCTGAATGCGAACACCACGTGGTACAACACCAGCACGCAATCGCCCAACTGCTTCGGCCGCTTTTTCATGATCATTCCGGTGCTGGCTATCGCCGGGAGCCTGGCAGAAAAAACGGGTCGTGCCGGAATCCGCCGGAACATTCCCAGTGACCGGCGGACTATTCAGTGGCTTGCTCATTGCCACCATTGTGATTGTCGGAGCCCTTACTTTTTTCCCGGCTTTGAGTCTCGGGCCCATTCTCGAACACCTGCTGATGGCTGCAGGGAAATCCTTCTGAGGTTCCATGGAAACAGTCTCCCAAGTACGGAAACAATCTCTCGCTGACACGAAGATTCTCGCTCGCGCAGTAATGGATTCATTTCGCAAGTTCGATCCGCGCACGATGGTCAAGAATCCGGTGATGTTTGTTGTTGAAGTAGGGGCGTTGCTAACGACCCTTCAACTCATATGGAATGCCGTTCATCATGCGGGAGAAGTCAGTTTTGGACTGCAGATCACGCTGTGGCTGTGGTTCACGGTTCTGTTTGCGAATTTCGCTGAAGCCATGGCGGAGGGCCGCGGTAAAGCGCAGGCCGAAACGTTGCGCAAGTCCCGAGCTGAGACCGAAGCTAATCGCCTAAGAAAGGATGACACTACTGAGAAAGTGCCCAGCTCGAAGCTCCGTTCCGGAGATGTTGTCTTGGTAGCTGCCGGGCAGAGTTATTCCAGGCGACGGCGAAGTGATCGAAGGCGTGGCATCTGTCGATGAGTCTGCCATCACCGGGGAGTCTGCTCCTGTCATCCGTGAATCCGGTGGCGATCGCTCGGCGGTCACCGGCGGGACACGCGTGCTTTCCGACGAAATCAAGGTGCGCATCACCTCCAATCCCGGCGAGACTTTTCTTGACCGCATGATCAAACTTCGTGGAAGGGAGCTTCGCGTCAGAAGACTCCGAACGAAATCGCGCTGAATATTTTGTTGGCTGGTCTCACCATCATTTTCCTGCTGGCCGTGGTCACCCTCCAGCCCTTCGCGGTCTACTCTGGTGCCCCGCAAACCATCTTCGTGCTCGTTTCCCTTCTGGTGTGTCTCATTCCTACCACGATCGGTGGGCTGCTCTCCGCCATCGGCATCGCCGGAATGGATCGCATGATTCAACGCAACGTTATCGCAATGTCTGGGCGCGCTGTGGAAGCTTCCGGCGACGTGGACGTCCTTCTTCTGGATAAAACCGGCACCATTACTCTTGGCAACCGGGCCGGCAACCCAGTTCTTTACCGCACCCGGTGTGGAAGAAACGCATCTCGCCGATGCCGCACAGCTCTCTTCGTTGGCCGATGAGACCCGGAAGGCCGCTCCATCGTGGTGCTCGCCAAAGATCGTTACAATCTTCGCGGACGCGAACTCGCTTCTCACGCCGGCAACCTTCATTCCTTTTTCCGCGCAAACCAGAATGTCCGGCGTGGAAATCGACGACCGCGAAATTCGCAAAGGGGCTCCCGAAGCGACGTCGCAATTCTGCGCCAACCACGGCAGCCGGGACGCGTCGCTGAACTGCAAGGTGCATTCGAGATATTGCCAATCCGGCGGCACGCCGCTGCTGGTTTCAGAAAACGGCCGCGTGCTGGGCGGCATAGCTCTGACAGACATCGTGAAAGGCGGAATGCGCGAGCGCTTCGATCAGCTTCGCGCCATGGGCATTCGCACCATGATGATCACCGGGGACAATCCGTTGACCGCAGCGGCAATTGCTCGCGAGGCGGCGTCGACGACTTCCTGGCCGAAGCGAAGCCCGAAGACAAGATGGCGCTGATCAAGCGCGAGCAAGCCAAAGGCAAGCTCGTGGCCATGACCGGGGATGGCACCAACGATGCGCCGGCGCTCGCGCAGGCAGACGTCGGCGTGGCCATGAACACAGGTACCCAGGCCGCCAAGGAAGCCGGGAACATGGTCGACCTCGACTCGAACCCAACCAAGCTGATCGAGGTCGTCGCAATTGGCAAGCAGCTGCTAATCACCCGCGGCGCGCTCACCACGTTCTCCGTAGCCAACGACGTCGCCAAGTATTTCGCCATCATTCCCGCAATGTTCGCCGGAGCATTTCCTGTGCTAGGCGCGTTGAACGTCATGCGCCTGCCACACTTCCGGAATCGGCAATCTTGTCTGCGGTAATTTTCAATGCGGTGATCATGATCGCTCTCGTCCCGCTCGCTCTGCGCGGTGTTCGCTACCGCCCCATGGGGGCAGCGGCGCTGCTTCGTCGCAATCTATTGCTGTATGGCGTGGGGGGAATCATTGCTCCATTCATAGGAATCAAGATCATCGACGTAATGCTCACGTATCTCCGATTTGTCTGAGAGGGCAGCATGGAAAAGAATCTTCTTACCGCGATCTGGTTTACTTTAGTTACAACTGTTATTTTCAGCGTGATCTATTCCACTGGCCGTGACCGGCTTGGCACAAATGCTTTTTCACAATCGAGCGAACGGACAACTCATTGAGAAAGATGGAAAGCTGGTGGGATCAAGAATCATTGGACAGGCGTTTACCGGATCGGTTATTTTCACCCACGGCCGTCAGCCGCTGGAACCGGGTACGATGCCACTGCCAGCGGGGGCTCAAATCTGGCCCCCACCAATAAGAATTTAATCGAGCGAGTGAAAGCCGACGTACAAAAGCTTCAGGCAGAAAATCCAAACACCCCAATCCCGGTGGACATGGTGACCACATCGGGTTCCGGCTTGGACCCCGACATCTCTCCTGAGTCAGCAGCGTTCCAGATTCCTCGCGTGGCTCATTCACGAAACATGAATCAAGAAGCCCTCCATGCGCTCGTACAGAAGCACACCAGAAGACGGGACCTGGGATTTCTAGGTGAACCAAGGGTGAATGTTCTGGAACTTAATCTTGAATTGGACAGCCTACCGAACAGCCGACGCTAACCCTCACAGTTCCGGCGTGAAATTTTTATGGGACGACGTGTCTGGACATTGAAGTCGGTACCCACCCCAGAGACTGGGCTTTGATTTTGCACTGGATTGATGGTCCGGCAACTTCGCACGTTTCCTGGTATCCGTTCGAAATGGATTGGTCAAATACCCGATGATTGGTTTGCTGTCGTGATCAACGAAGTCTCCGACCATATGGGGACTCTGGAGCTCGGCGGTCAGACTGGAAATGTGTGCAAGGAAATTTACGGGGCGGGCGAATCCATCGGGATGTATCTGCTGTTTGAAGCGCTGGGAAAAATCAGTGACACATCCTTCGGCTGAAAATTTCCAGCAGCAATTTTCCGCGCTTCGAACACTGGCGCGGAGCAAGCGACCAGCCGCGACTTTGTTTGAGTCACCAATACCATTTTGCACGACAGCGTCCATCCGTCAGCCCTCATTCTTCCGGAAATTCCCGCAGGAACGACCGCACCTTAAACCTTTATTTTTTAATTCTGAGCTTTGGTTTTTGCCAGACTTTTTATTGCGATGAACGACATCTGCTCCAGGTCTGGATAGTGGCCTTCGGAATCGGGCGAACGGGTTGTCGGGGCTAATTGCTGGACCAGGGTTTCGGCCGGAAGCGGCGCCTTGAAGTATTCAAGATAAACCTTGTTGAAAGCCTCAGTATCGGAAAGATTGTCCAGATAGACGGTGGTGTATACCACCTGGCTGAAATCCATGGCAGCTTCTTCCAGATTATCAAGTTGGTTTCGCATCGTCTGACGAAGTTGCGCGGCAGTGGACTCGGCATAGACGCCGCCGTGCGGCCCAGGGATGAACCCACTTTTGGCGGAGCAATACAGAGTTTCGCCGGCAAAAACGCAGGGGCTGGCGGTGGGACTGGGGGGCATATTTTTCGGACGGATGGAACGCCGAAGACTCAAATCGCGCACCGCGACACCGGTGTATTCGATTTGTGCGTTGCCAGGCAGGGCGGTGACTTCTATGGTGGCGCGCGCGGGGGTGTTCCCGAATTCGAATCGCCGAGCATACTCTTCGTTCATCCGCTCCATGGGAATTTTCTGGGTGAGATAAGGATTCACGAAAACCATATTACTGAGTTTCAATCCGGCGGCTTCCACTACCGCTTTGAGTCCCTCCAGCGCCAAATTAACCTGAGCGGCCGGATCGTCTGGCACCGCTCCCGATTGTGGATCCCGCCCCTGCATGGCCGAGACAAACAAACGATCTTGCGTGAGGATGCCGGGAGAATAGGGTTCCGCAATTTTATAATTGGCAGGGATCACCGCGCGGCGTTCGGACAGCTCGCGCACCGCAACTGCGGTTATCTCTATCGCTGGCTGAGGTAACCGCGCAACTCCCAAGATCGCGCGTGCTGGCGGAGTATGCGGAAAGTATTTTGCAAAAACAGTATTCAAGCTTTGGTAGTTTTTTACGTCTTCGAGGTACACCTGAACATAAACCACGTGGTCCATAGTTAAGCCAGCAGCCAGGACGATGGCTTTGACATTTTCGAGCGCTTGAGTGGCTTGTGCTTCGAAATCGGCTGGCATGCTGCCGTCTTTGCGGTTAGGGCCCTGCCCGGAAATATAAATGTAGTCTCCGGCGTCGATTCCAGAGGAGCGCAGCGAACCTTGGAGTTTGAGATCTGGAACTTGAATCGGCCGCCGTTGCGCGAAAGTTCCACTGACTAGCAATAAGATCATTGCAAAGCAGCTAATCGGGGGGAGAACTCTGCGAATGCAGCATTGTTTCTTGAAGATGATACGGTGCATTTTCATAATGACTAAGCTCCCGGCGCAGCTGTGCGAGCGGTATTTAGAAGTTCGCGAATGCGCTGGCCCACGATGAGAACCTCATTGGGTTGAATAGTGGAAGAAACCAATTCCAGCTTCATGCGCTCCGGTCGTTGATCCGACTTTTTTGGATTTCCCTCGCGTACCGCTGGAACGATGCTGGGATTGTCGGCTCCGGCTACTTCAATAACGGGATCGCCGGCGCGCAGCTGTCGGACGCAATCCTTGACGGTATATCCCCACTTTTGCTCATCCCAGGATATATGAAGTGTCGGGTAGCGATTCCCATCGGTGGGAATGGAGATGTCAGTATCCACACCGGGCACAGTCTTCACCAGTTTTTCGATGCGTTCAACGCGACCGTTCCACTCGCGGTTGAGAGCATTGAGGTCGGTCTTCAGCCAAGTTTCGACCGCCGTCAGCAAGCCCACAATTTCTTCCTTGCCAACTTTCATGGCGCGGCACACCGATCCTTCCCAAGGGCTGGTATTCTTCATCGCCGCTTCAATCAAGTCTTTTCTACCCAGCAACAAACCGCTGCACTGCGGTCCGCGAAGCCCTTTTCCACCCGAAAAGGCATACAGGTCCAGGCCCATTTTTGCGTAGAGTTTGATGTTATCGATCGGCGGGATGCCTGCGGCATCGTCCAGCAAAATCGGAATATTATTTTTTTTGGCTACTGCAAGTTCGCTGCGAAGTTGGTCTTCGAGATGGGTGGTGTAAATCATCGCGGTGCTCTGATTGATGGCCTTTTCCAGGTCGTCGGACGTGTCAGCAAGGACCAGCTTGGCTCCGGTCAAGCGGATGGCATTGTCGAAGGCGCTGCGGCCGCCCATCATGATGACTTCGTTTTTCAACCCGGTCGTGTCGGGAAGCTGCCAGACATTTTTCGGATCGTCCCCAGCCATGCACGCGGCGGCTGCAGAAGCCATTGCGCCAGCGGCTCCAGAGGTGACCATGCCGGCTTCCGCACCGGTTAATTCAGCAAGCCGGCGGCTCGCGCCATGCTGCAGCTCGAACATATTCACGAAATATTCGGAGGCCTGGCGCTCTGCGGCAGTCACTTCGGGAAATTCCAGAGAGCCACTCAGGTAGGTCCAGGTACCTCGACAGTTGATAACCGTTTTTACTCCGAGTCGGGTGTAAACGTTCTGCCTCGGATCTTTGCCCAGTGCGGTCGCGGCCGTAGCGAAAGCATTTTTTGCCGCAATCTGGCCGAGCAGCGGTGCAGCAGCGGCCAAGCGGATGAAACCCCGGCGGCTGAAATCAGGCAGTAAAGACATTCAAAAACCTCCGTGAAAGAAAAAAACATCTGGCACACTTTTTTGTGTCAGGCATCTTTATCACAACTTCCTTGACTATTAACGTTTTATTTTGTTTCTCATTACGGATCATTTCGTATCACTGGCGTGCAAATCGACCGCACAACCATGTAAATGAGGTCAAATTCGTTCGGAACACAGAGCTGCAGCGTGTTTGGGAAAGTGGTGTGGTCGGCATTGCAATGAAAAAAAATCTGTTGGTCTGGAGTTGGGCTGCAGTAGCGGCGCTGCAACTGATGGCACCGATTGACGCGGTTGGCGCACAGCAAAGGAGACAGAGCAGGTCGGCGCCAGCTGCTTGCGGCGTGGAACAAATTCATTGCCAGGGCTGGCAAGCGCAACAGGTTTCCAATGCGTGGGTGAAGTTACACGAAAATTTAAAATCAAGTAAAAACAAGTAAAATTTTAAAATGCACAACAGCAACAGAAACGGCGACAGCTGGACACACCAATACGCTCCTTGTTCCTGGTATAAGAGACGACGACAACATTGAACTCACCCTCACAATCAGTGACACTAAATTTAAACTGGGCACCCCCACTCTGTCCTGTATTCTCGACTGACTTCATTGGAGTAAAGCTCCACCAACCGAAACACGAAAACCAGAATCAAGAAAAAAACGAATAAAATGTCAAAACACACAAAAGTAATAGCTATCGCCACAGCTTGACACACACCAATACACTTCCTTACTCTAGTCTGGCACAAGAAACAACAGAAAATAACAACATTGAACTCACCTCGCAATCAGCAACACTAAATTTAATTTCGGAAGCGAGCAGTGCTGACTCGTTCCTGGTGCCATTCCTGCCAGACGGAAAGAGCTCCAGGTGAGCTGGCGATGTGGTCGGACTGGAGAGCTTCAACGCACATTTGTAGAGCATCAGAAAGACGCACTCCTGCTGTCACATTCAAATTTCAAACCCTGCAGAGAGCAACAAGAGCTGGAGAGTGATCATTTCCGGGTGCTTGTGAATGTGCCCCTGCCGTCACGGCTCACAAATTGCTTCCCGAGTGCAATGACAAAATGGCACAAGATTTCTGGTCGAAGCGGACGCAGGAATGATGATGTTTGAGCGAGCGAGCAAGCGAGCGAGCGAGAGAGAGGGTTTTGAAATCCGCGGTAGGTGAATGTTCGGTTGCAATGCGGAAGAGCGGAGCAAGACGTGGAGCGAAGAAGTTTGTTGAATTCGGAGTAGACGCGCGGGGAATGTGTCGTGGGGAAGCGTGCGAACGAAGAGCCGTTTGCAACATAGATTTACAGTAGCATGTCAGTAACATGCCGTGCCATGTCAGCAATATACCATGCCATGTCACTCCCATGCCACGCCATATTCAATTAACTCACCATACCAAGTATTATTAAATTTAATGTCACCAATTGATTTGTATTGCTCAATACTAATCGTAAACCGCCCTGGTAGTGACACTAACAGTAAATGTACACTTCAACATTATTTGTCATTCCTTGTAACAAGTTTTGGGTATTCTAGATTTACAATGTGGCGATCTCTGTCACCAACTGAGTAATTTTTTTGATCAAAATCTCAAGAATCGGAAGGGCAACTTCCGCCGCGGATCCGTAGCCGGAGAGACCGCCGGTCGCCAGCCGGCGAACGTCAGGATTCGGATGGCGCAACCCTTCCAGAATTCCGCCGATTGCCGCGCGGTCTTCCAGCTCCTGCAAAATCGCAGCGGCGGCCCAGATGTCGGTATGACGATAGCGGTCGATGCCTGCCTCTTCGCGCCTCAGGCCGAGCAGCGCGAGCGCTTCGTTCAGCCCTCCGAAAGGCAGCACTTTCTGTCCGCCCCTCCAGACCACCGCCAGGTCGTCGCCCTGGTCTCCAAACTCGAAATCGGTGTAGTACAGGAGGGCGCAGTTGGCGGAAGCTTCCCCGCCCCATTTTCTGGAAAGCTCGTGCTGGGAATCGGCCGGCAGGCCAAAGCGGCGGCCCAGTTCCCGGAAGAGGGCGGTGGTCGCCGGCCCAACCCCCACTCCGGAGTCAACCGATAGACCACCACCGATTCCAACTGCTCCCGCCAGCCTCTCAGCGCGGCCAAGGGACCCACGAACGCTTCGACTTCCGTGCCCATGCGATGCCCCTCCGCACTCTACC
>CAVPKZ010000108.1:0-22414 GCA_963705755.1 uncultured Acidobacteriota bacterium
CGCCGCCACAATCAACTCGGATGCGCCTGCGCGTTCGGTGACCTCATCGAGCCGCACGAGCCACGGCGTCACTTCGCCGGTGTCGTTTTGGGATTTGCCGGTGTAGGCCACGGCCGAACGGGTCGACGCACACAACCTCACCCTCGGCCGCGCGGATCAACTCTGCCAACTCATCGCGTCCGTCGTCGTCCGCGAGCAGGTTGCGCCGTCCACGCAAGTTGACGACATACAGCCGGTCGGCGAAGCGCCGTCAACGTCCTCCATCCACCGCGCATACGTCGCGCCGCTCACCTCATAGTTGAGCGCGACGACTCTGCCGTCGAGCGGAATCACGTCATACGCACCGAGAAACGGATCACCGCTGAGTAGCGAGCGGAACAGATTGCCGGTCAAGGTGGTCTTGCCAGTCTTGCGCTGCGCCACGATGGTCATGATGTTCTCGCCTCGGCAACAACCCGGCGATGCGGAACGGTGGCGCCGGGCGAGAATCTCCAGCAACGTGGCCGCGTCCGGCGCCGGCCTCGGGTGGCGCAATGCTTCCTCTTGCGCGAACAACTCGCGAGCCCGCGCGTCAATACGCAACGTGTCGAGACGACGTTGCACTTCGTCCTCATTGGCCTGGGCGTCTGTGCCGCCGTCAATGAGTCGCGCAAGCTCGGCATCGGACACAGATAGCAAGTCGTCGGGTGCGTGGCCGGCGTCTAGGTGATCGGAGACGTCCGCGTGCTCGTCTGTTGGGATTGGCAGTGCGATGCGCGGTAGTCTGCGCCGTGGGCACGCAGCGACGCTGCGACGTCTCGCGCGTGCTTGTAGCCCGTCAAGTCACGATCCGCGACAACGACAACCGCCGCCCCGCGCAACACTTCGGAATACTCATCGAGCCACTTGCCAGTGCCGCCACCGCCTGGGTTGGTGGTCGCTATCTCGCCGAGCTTCTCGAGCGCGAGCACGTCCTTCTCACCCTCGACCACATAGATGAGGTGGCCCGACGCGACCGCTGCGATCACTTCCGGCAATCGGTACAGCACACGAGGTACGCCACTCATCGCGCCAGCGCCGGTCTTGACCGAGCCGTCAGGACGTATAGCACCTTGCGAGAAACCCTTGTCGGCTCGACGCGTGACGCGGAACAGCGGCCGACCTTCTGCATCTGTGTAGTCATAGTGCCGAGCTGCTTCCGCAGGAAACAAGTCGCTCATGTGCAGGCCGAGCTTCTTGACGATGGCTTGCGGCGAGACCGGCCGCGCAGTTGAGCAGTACCTTGCCCGAGTCGCCCACCGTGACTCCGAGCGAAGCATGTTCATCGTCGTGCGCGGGACAATGCCAGTCTTGACCGATGACGTTAGTAGAACGATGCTTGCGCAATGCGGCCTCGACCAGAGCAACACCAGCGAGTGACGCACGGTCGCTCGCGTCATTCAGTTCATGCACAAGCGACAGTGGCGGCTTGTAGATCGCACCTTGCAGCCGCGGCAACGCAGACTTACGCGGTACGCTTCTACCGTTCATCAATGCCTCTTCTGGTAGTCGTGGAACGGTGAACGAGTGCATCGAAACCACTCTTCGCGGCAGTGGCTTCACGACAGGACGTAGACCCCGACACCGGTCTACGTCCTGTTGTATTTCCCCTACTGTGTATAACTTTCTGGAACATACGTTCGATCCTGTGGAGAACTGCATCGGCGCGTGCGAGTCGAGCAAGCGGCTACACGAAACGCTGTCGCCGTCGTTGTCAACAGCTACGATTTGATTGCTCATCGATGTGGCCTAGCCCCTTTGTTGATGAGCGAGGCAGGGCGCAGACCGGCTGGGTTGCTGCGCCCTGTCGCACGTGGTCTAGTAGCTCGCGGTGCTGACCGTTCCGGCAGTCTCACCGTTCGGCCGGACCGCACTGATGACCTTCAACGATTCGAGCCCGCGGAACGCTACGCCCTCGAATGTCTCTTGAAATATGCCGAAATCGTTGGTGTTGTTCGACACGTTGTCGCGCACAATCCCGAGATCGAGCCGTCCCCCATCGAGGAACACGAATGTTCCTTCCGCGAACAGCCACCACACAACGGACGTTGGCCAATCGAGAGAGCGCGCGCTGCTCGACTGCGTTGCGAAGCCCTGCAACGGGTAGGTGTTGCCGCTGCCTTGCGCCGGGATGCCGTCAATCGTCCAGGTCACGGCGATGTGCCGAACGTCGAACCAGCTTTCGATCTGCGCGTCGGTGACCGCGAACGCGCTCGCCCCGGGGCTGTTGTCCGTTGCCAACCGGCGAGCCATGTCAGCGCGGATCATGTCTTTGGTGAACGCGGGCAGGATCGCCCGCAACGTTGCGTCCGCGAGCAAACGCTGCCGGTACCGGTACGCACTCGCCGCGCCGTCGAGTTGCGCCAGCAGGTCCTCCGCCGCGCCTAAGAGCTTTGCGGTCGTCACCTCTGTGCTCGACGCGTTCAACTTCGCGAGCAAGTTCAGCTCAGCGACCCGAGCTTGCGTAATCTCAGCTGAGCCAGGACGGCTGCGACCTGCTCTGGGTTGTACCGACTAAGAAGTTGCCGAGCTTCATTCGTGCGGGAATCGCATCGACGTAAACGAGTGTTTCTGTCCCGCAGGCAAACGTCAGGATCGGCTCGGTCGCCGGGCTCGACGGCGATACGTCGTTGGCCTCCGTCCACACCACGACACCACCGGCCGCTGACGCGAGGGTTGGCGGCGCAATGAAACCGCAGACCGCCGCGATCTGCGCCGAACCTCGGCAATGCATCGCGCACCGGCCGCGCCGTCGACCCGAGCACGTCGACCGAGTAGTCCACATTGACCGGGAGGCAGGTGCCACCGGACGCCACAAGCGCCTCCTGGCTCGCTACGATCTCGCCCGCGCCGTGCGAGGTCGCGTCCTCAGTCAGTTGCCGCTCGACAGGCAGCTTCCACGTCGCACCCGCGATAACTTGCGACTGCCCCTTACCCAACCGCTCGAATGCGCGTCCGACCTGCTCGGTCAACTCGTCACGCGTGTTCAGCGACCTACCGCCCGAGGCCGTCAGCGGGGCGCGAACGGTGCTGAATGCTGCTCCGCCTACCGGGCGCCGGTCTGCGGCCGCACGACGGTTTAGCTGGCCTACGGGTGTGCGAGCGGGCCGAGCGTTCACTGCTTCGAGCCGCGCCGACAATGATGCGGCGAGCGCGTCCGCGTCACCACGGCTGGCGATGGATGCCGCCAGCATCTTCCCGCAGCCTCGACAACCGGCCGCAACGCGTCAATGTCCGGCTGCTCGCCGACGTTGAGGTCGGAGAACAAGCCGGTGAGCGTGGCCTTGAATGCCTTGAGCTCATCGGTAGAGAAGTTGGAAAGGTCAGAGAAGTCGGCTTCAGCGGGGAGAAGGCCGAGCCGTTGGAGAGCGGCAAACACTGGATTCATGACGGAGTCCTTTTCATGGCAGGGAGATAACACGTCACCTGCGAGGACTCGTCGTCAGCGTCCGAGGGCAATGCCCGGTTGAACGCCTGCGATGGCAGTTTCGGTACGACTGCCCTTAAACACCCAGACGTCGGCACAAAATCGCGGTCAGGTGGTCACTCGCGGTAATCGTATCGGCTAACGCACCGATGCCGTTTCTTACGCCGACTTAGCGCGACATGCTGTGCACAATCGACTAGCGATGTTCACCGCGATCTCGACAGCGCCGAGGTCGTACAGTGTCGGCGCAAGCTCCGAGAACACCGTGAGGCTCGGCAACGCAACGTCGACCCATCCGTCGTTCTCGGGTGTGACGGCAGGGTGATCACATCGAATGCATCCGTTGAGATCAGCGGTGTGAACGCGGTGCCTCAAGTCGGCGCGCCTGTCATGGTTCCTATGGCAGTTGCCGCACATCACGCCAGATTGTGGATGCTCGCCGCAAGCCGCCAATGACCGCGTGGGCCACAGTGGCCGACCGTTCTCCAGCGACGCGACGCAATGGCAGATGAGCACCGGGTGCTCAGCCGACATTGCGAACATCGCCTCAATCAACTGCAACCGGCGCTGCTCAACCCGCGTCACCTCGGCCACGTCCTCACGTCGACTCCGCACGCGCCGCACTCGCTAGGTGGAATCGCCTCGGTGATCCGCCCGCCCCAACACCCGGCGAGTCTTCTCGCCGTCAAGGACGACCACAGTCATCATACCCGGCGTCATGTACGACTTCATGTTCTTGTCTACCGGCCAATAGCCAGCACTCCGCCGACACAACGGGCAGGGACGCTTGAGCGCGGTCGGTTGGAGCTTGACCAAGTGCGCCTCGTATTCATGCCACGCCATAAGACCAAGCGCTGGATGCTCCTGGCAGACGTATGCGGTGTGTATCCCGTCTTGACGTACACACCGGCCGCCCACTCCTACCGATGACGGGGTTGGCGTAGCTAAGCAACGTTGGCGTCATGAAGTAGTCGACGTCACCACGAATGCGCCGCTTGTCAAACTCGGTCAAGCCGAGTCCCTCAAGGTTCATCGCGGCACCTCTATCGGCGAACGTGCGGAGCAGATCGAGCACACGCCGGCCATCGTTCGCCGTCAAGCGTGGCAGCGATTCATCACGGCCGAGCTTCCATAGAAGCGCGTTGAGCAATTGCGGCTTCCTGAAGTCAGCGAGCTACCGGCATCAACGCCATGCTGCGTCACGCGCGGATCGCGCACGGGATGCAGCGTAAGCCACAACCCGTGAGCCTCCATGACGCTTTGGCTGGCTTGCCTTGCCAGTCGGCCTGTGCGTTCTTTTCGGGCTGCTTGAAGACTGCGCCGAGAATCTTGACGCCTGTGCGTTCTATCAACTGGCTTGTGCGTCGGCGCGCGTCATGATCGGTCCATGACGGCGTTGGCGTCGGGCTTGGCGCCCCCCGCCAGATAGGCCTCGACGTCTTCACGACGAAACAGCAGCCGTCCTCCCGGTTTTGTTGCCTTGAGTCGACCTAGCCGCACGAGTCGCTGAACCTGCCGTGGCTGGACGCGGAACATGCGCCCGACCTCATCTGTAATCAAGAGGTCGTCGAAGTCGTGCGGGCATTCTGCTGGTCTTGCTTTCGAGCCATCGGAACTCCACAAGGGCCACCGGCGTCGCGCCGCCAGACGTCCAGTCAGGTAACCGCTCGGTGGAGGTCGAGCCTAGCAGACCGGTGCGCCGACACGCCGCGCTTCCTGGTCAGTTCCTCCCCGGACGCCGTCTCGGCCCGGTAGAACGGCTTCTCAGTTGTCGACGACAACGAGGGTCGAGGTACGACCGGAGAAAATGTACACCCTAGCTGGCGATGTGCCGCTGCTAGAAGAGGTTCACAAAGGTCTTCGAGCACTACTCTTTGCGATCATGAACGGTCGACAACTGACCGGCTATTGTCGGCCTGCTGCTGCGGTGGTGGTGCATTCCAAGGAGGCGAAACAGAATCTAGTAATCACTGGGAATAATTTCTCGCTGTCGAATCAAGCGATCGAGCTAGGACCGGAAATTCGGGCACGAAAGTAATGACCAACATTCAGGTCGATCATAATAGCTATGTGGCTTCTCGCAATTGGGACAATGCCGCTAACGATTATCATCACAATTTTTTCCACCCGTTTACGAACACGGCCGGATCGTCCATCGTTGGAAAGCTACTTATCTTTGATAACACTGTTACGGAGAATGTGGGCGAGCATTCCACCTCTATGATTTATATAGAAAACAATAACGGTGGATCGGGGTACGATGGGTAGTTGGTACATCTTTAACAACACTTTCAATAAGACGAACACGGATGCGCCAGGTTCCAGCGGTATAGTGGCGGTGATGCCTCCGAACGGATTTTTCCTGAACAATACCGCGGTAGATGCTGGCGGATCCGGAAACTATGCTTGGCTCATTCACCATACGGAGGGGCAACAGGTTGGACCGTGCATAACAACATTTTGATGGCTTGGCGCTTACCAAATAGATATCCAAGCACCGGCGCACCCGTAAATGCGAATGAAAACGTTTATTACGGTGGCGTCGGTGGCAGCCCATGGGTCTATCACTCCACGTTCGCAAATTCATTCTCCACCTGGCAGGCGGCATGTTCCTGCGATTCAGGTTCCAGCATCACAACCCCCTGCTGAATTCTGACATGACCATTGGTGCAGGTTCGGCGGCGAGTAACCTCGGTAGTGAATTCAGCGGTATGAACATTACCGCGCTCAATTTTGATAAAGTCTGGAACAGTGCGTCCATCCGGCTCGTGGTCGAGCGGAGCGATTCAGTTGGGATCGACTTCGGCGCAAATTCCCAAACCTCCGACGGGCTTGGCTGTCATCGTCAATTAGTCTGAATTACGTCATCAATTAATCTGAATTACGCTTGTACAGTGCCGGTTGGGGGTCAAACTGGCACTGCACAACGCCAGCTTCTGTATACAAACTAATCCTCAATGATTCAAAATGACACCGTGGAACCAGAGGTAGTAGCTGTCCCTCCTGACGGGAACTCCGATCGTAATCTCGCTGCTTCGATTGGAAAGAACACGATTTTCGGGGTTATGTCGAAAATCGCTCAAATAGCTACACGCCTACTCACTGTCCCAATCGTAATTTCTCATTTAGGACTGGATGGCTACGGGATCTGGGCCATCATCGGTACGGCTGGGGCGTACATGCGTTTTGGTAGCTTCGGTATCAAATCAGCCTTCCAGAAATATGTTGCTGAAGCCACCGGCAATGGCGATTACGAGAGCGCAAGTACGCTACTGAGCACCGGAGCTGCCGCGATGGCGGTGTTGTCCGTGGTCGGATTAATCCCTACAGCTATTCTCGCGACAACTAGCTCAGTGGGCGGGTGTGCCGCCGCAGTTTCTGACCTCCGCGTCCGGCGCGATATCCATGTTGGCAGTGATCATGATGATTTCGAACGTTGGAGCGGCGTTTGAAGCCATCGTTATGGGCGCACATCGCATTGATGTTGCGCGGAAATTCACTACGATTTTCACTGTCGCAGAAGCGGTGGTTATCGTCATCCTGCTGTACTTGGGATTTGGTCTGTTCGCGATGGCAACCGTAATGGGCGTTTCGGAGCTAGGGTTTATCGCCTGCTGTTACGTGGCCTCGCGAAAAATCGCGCCACAAATTCATGTTCAAATCAGATATGTCACGCGCAGCGTGATTCCGGAATTGATCCGGTACGCTGGAAGCTATCAAATGGTGAATATCCTGGAAGTCGTGTACGGAGCAATCGTTCCTATAGCGGTGCTTCGGGTATTTGGAGCGGAGACCGCGGGCGTGTATGCGATCGTTGGACGACTTCAGAGTTCCGCAGCCATGCTTCCGGACGCAATGATGCTGCCAATTTTGTCCGGAGGCGCCAAAGTATTCGCCTCAGGCTCCGTTGAGGAAATGCGCCGCTTAATCGCGAAGGCCGTCAAGGTATTGTTGGCGTTGACTCTTTTTCCGCTGTCGTTTATGGCGTTTTTTGGGCCGCAGATTTTATACGCATGGACAGGGACAACCAATCCTGCTTACCCGATGGCTCTGTGGCTGGTTGGTGTGGCAATCTTCTTTGGGTCCATGTCGCTGCTGGGTCTCGTTTTGTACAGAGTATCGGGCAAAGCGCTGCTCGATAATATTCGCCAAGTTATCCGCATCGCAATCGTTTTGGCCGTGGGCCTATCTGTCAGACACCTGGGATTCGCCGGGGCACTTGCCGGGCTCGCTGGTGCGGAGATGATTGGGATGATCTTCATGGGCTACGCCATATCGACGACTTTTAAGGGCTTTAGTGTCAAGATCGTACTTGTTGATTTTATGAAGATGGCCGTGGCTACCGCTGCGATCCTGGCATTTGGAGCGTTAGTCTCTCGCGTTCCGCTCCCCCAATTACCTAATGCACGGCTGGTGGCGACCATACGTCTCGGCTTAGTTTGCGTGGGCTGTTTGATGGCCGCTTGGCCGGCATTGTACGTAACCCGCTCGGTGACGCCCGGCGAAGGACGAATGCTGGCCGGAATGTTGATTCCAAGCTGGTTCCGTCCAGCTCCTAACGTGTAACCTCTATCTTCGACAGGGTGAAATCCATGGGGAGCAACTCGGCCGATGCTGCTGAAGACCTGCTGCACATCATTTCCCGTGGAAGAACGTGGCTCTTTACGCGGTGGATCAAAAACACTTACCCGTTCGTACAATTCGGGCGCGGAACCTCAGTTGATCACACCTGCGACATTCGACGGTCAATAGCCAGCGCTGTGTCGCTAGGTGCGAATGTTTACCTGGCCCCCGATATTTGGCTGAATGTCACTGAGGGTGTCGCAGGGCCGCGTCCGAAGATCGTTCTAGGGGCGGGTTGCAGAGTCGGCCGCCGCACGACGATTTCGCAAGGAACCATATCCACTTGGAAGAGGACGTCCTGACTGCTCCGTCGGTCTTTCTCATGGATGATAATCACGCCTACGCGGACGTCACGAAACCGATACACGCTCAAGGAGTCACGACCGGGGGTACTATCACAATCGGCAAAAATTTTGGTTGGGATGTGGGGTCGTAGTATTGAGTGGTCAGAAAGACCTGGTGATAGGACGGAATAGCGTTCTAGCCGCGAACGCAGTCGTCACGCAAAGTTTCCCGGACTTCAGCGTTATTGCCGGGAATCCGGCAAAGCTGGTTCGTATCGACGATCCCAAAACCGAAAAATGGGCCAAGCCAGAGGCGCTATAAAGAGGACCAAGTTGAGAAATCAATCCCCGATAGGCGTCTGATTTGCTCGTGTACCTATCTGAAATATCGCAGTAACTACCCGTGAAAATTCCAGCCCCGTGAAGATAGAATCGTATTTTAGCTCGTATTTCGTTAAATTAGCTGTTCGATTTAGAGGATTGACATTGGGACCAGAAGCTCCAGTTAATTTTAACTTTGGTGCGGCGCCTTCAGCACGAATGCATCCCCTGATGCTGGCGGCGATGATTATCGCGCTTATCGTGATTTTCGTTGCGCCGCGCAAATACATCTCCATTCCGTTCTTGCTGGTAATTTTTTTGGGTTCGCTGGGGCAACAGATTTACGTCGGCGGTCTACATTTTTATATTTTGCGCATCTTGATAATCCGGCCGGCTTGGTACGCCTGGTGTTCGCTAAATTCACCACCTCTGATGGGCTGTTTGTGGCGGCTTTGATTGGGTAGATAAGCTTTTCGTCATGTGGATATGTTTTCGTTGCGCAGCCGGTATCCTGGTCAATGATGCTGCCACTGGGGCCAGCAACTACGAGCTCAGCTACTTGCTTGACGCCTGGAGGCTATCTATTTCTGCGATATTTGATTCGAGACGAAGAAGACATCATTCGAGTCGTAAAGGTATTTGCGGCGCTTACTTTTATTTTCGCGCTAACGATGACTAACGAAAAATTCCTGAACCAGAATATTTTTGGCTATGTGGGGTCGGTGCCCATTTTGCCCACGGTTCGCGAAGGTTCTGTGCGGGCGCAGGCAGCATTTGCACACCCCATTCTGGCAGGCGCATTTGGCGTAGCGTTGATCCCTTGTTCTGGTGGCTATGGAGCACCGGAAAAGGCAAGGTCGCGCGGGAGCGATCGGTTTTGGCGGTTTGATGGGAATGATGCTGACCAGCGCTTCCAGCACCCCGTTGATGGCGTTCATAGCCGCGATACTTGGTTGGGCTGCCTGGTCAATTCGCAGCAGAATGCGCATCGTTCGCTGGGCTTTGTGGTGATGCTTATAGCGCTGCATCTGGTGATGAAGGCGCCGTTTTAATTTTAATCGCCCGAGCGGATCTGATCGCCGGAAGTTCCGGCTATCACGCCAATGCTTATCGACCTATGTTGCGGCACTTCAGCGATTGGTGGCTTATCGGTACAAACGCCGCTGGAACCTGGGACTGGGACATGTGGGACACCAGCAATCAGTTCGTACAGGAAGCGGAGAGCGGCGGATTACTGACGTTTATCTGTTTGGTGATGATTGTTGCTCGCTCGTTCAACAAACTGGGTAAGGCGCGCAAAATAGTTGAAAACGATCCACAGCAGGAACGGTTTATGTGGTCCCTGTCTGTCGCGCTTTTTACGAATTGTGTTCTCTTTTTTGGCATCAGTTATTTCGCGACCACACCAAGATTATGTGGTTCGCGCTGTTAGCCATTATCGCAGCTGCTACTGCGCCCGATTCTTGCCAGCAGAAAGAGACCGTACCGGCGATCGAGCAATATCCGATTCCGCTTAAGCGGCCCTTGCCGGCGCCGAGGCTGGCCAGGGTTGGCGATCAGAGCGCCGCAGTGACGAATTTACCGGTCAGTAGCCGCTCGCGCTCTCGATGATTTGGTGAGTCTGGTTTCGAGATTACCTCCGTCTAAATTTTATGGAACTGTCAATCATCATCGTAAATTGGAATTCGCTCGCTTACCTGCGAGCCTGTCTGACCAGTGTGTATCGAGAGATTCATGGAATCTCGTTTGAAGTCATTGTGGTGGATAACGCCTCGCCTGAGCGTGGCATCGATAGCCTCCAGTTGGAATTCCCGGACATGGTGCTCATCGAGAGCGAAGTGAACCTGGGGTTCGCTGGAGCAAACAATCTTGGTTTCAAGCGATCGGGCGGGAATTATTCCTGTTCCTGAATCCCGATACAGAAATTGTTGGTGATGCGATTCAGGTCATGCTCGAGCAGTCCCGGCTACGGCCCGACGCGGGGATAGTCGGCTGCAAATTATTGAATACTGACCGGTCGGTGCAACTGCAATCGATCCAGAAGTTCCCGACGATTCTGACCAGCGTTCTGGACGCCGAATATCTGCTGCTGCGATGGCCACACTGTCCACTCTGGGACATTCAGCCGCTATTTCAAGAAAACGTAAAGGTTATAAAGGTCAAGTCATCCCTGGCGCATGTATGTTGCTTAAGCGCGAGGTGTTCGAAAAAGTCGGGATGCTAAGCGAAGATTATTTTATGTATGCGGAAGATCTGGATCTGAACTACAAGCTGAAACACGCCAATTACAATAATTATTATGTTGGACAGGCGGCCATAATTCATCACGGCGGCCGAAGCAGCGTGCAGCAGAAGGTAAGCCAATGGGCCATCATTATGAGGCACCAGGCGATGCTGCAGTACTACCGAAAGACTCGCGGCCTGGTTTATAAATCGATGTACCGGGCAGCGATCGGTTGTGCGGCCGCCGTGCGGCTAATGATTCTTACCTTGATGTTGCCACTCGGAAATATTGTGTGGGAAAGAAAGTCGCTTAAGGCTTCCACCGCAAAGTGGAAAGCGGTTCTAAATTGGGCTCTTGGGCGGCAAGACGTGGCGCTAGGAAGCCGCTAGCAGCGTTGAACGCTTCTGACACTTCGGCAGGAGTCTCACATAATTCAGCGAATCTGTCCTTCCTAGTCTGCCAGTCACGGCGTGTGATTTTTTCTGGTTTATCGTAAAAGCGCTGTTCAGTGACAAGTGGTTCAACATCAGGAGAACCGAACTAGATGTCCGTCATCGAAAAAAAGATCGCCGACCTGGTTTTAAAGCGCGTTCGGCAGGTGCGATCAAAAAACGAGGAAGACAGGGCTCCTGATTCGGCTGTAAAAACCGCGAAAAAGGTTGCTGTGCGCGAGGCACGGTTCTCGGATTGCGAGCGAGTTTGCGCTTTGAACAGCAAATTGGGATTAGGTCCGGATTCCCCTGAAAATTGGAAGCGTTTGTGGCAGGACAATCCTGCGATTGGTGATGGTGAGAAAGCCGTTATCGGATGGGTGCTCGCTGCCTCCGATGAAATCGTGGGTTTTTTGGGCAGCGTCCCGATGCTGTACGAATATGAAGGGCAGACCCTCCGAGCAGCAGAGGCGTGCCGTCTGGCGGTGGAGCGCGACTATCGGGCATTCACACATCTTTTAGTTACATCTTTTTTTCGCCAGAAGGCGGATCTTTTCCTGAACACTACCGCAACAGTTTCTGCCGGGAAAATAATGAAAGCCTTCAAGGCTGTAGAGCTTCCGCAGAAGGATTACGGCAAAGTCTTATTCTGGATTCTTGATCCGGGTGTTTTCACCAAATCAGTGTTCAAGAGATTGGGAATCAACGCGTCTCTAAAAGGAATCGGAAGCGCTCTGGCATCGGTTGCGGTGCAGGCTGATATGGGCCTTCGCCGGCGTCCGCGCGGCGCAAAATCGGGGCGTTACACTATCGCTGAAACTGGCGTGAATAACTTAGGTGACGAATTTCAACAATTTTGGTCCGACAGATTAAGTGAAATGCCGCGACTGCAGGCCAAGCGCACTCCCTCCATTATGCGCTGGCATTTTGATCCACCGGGCAGCAGGAGAGCGACGAAGGTGCTGGGTTGTTATGTTGGCAGCCGCTTAGTTGGATACGGGGTTGTGCGACACGACGACCCAGCCAGCGATGGGCTTAGGCGTTCCATCATCGCGGACCTTATGATTGATGAGAATGCTCCGCAAGTCATGGATCACTTGCTGGCGGCAATTCTTAGATCTTCCAAGGATGCTGGGAGTCACGTTCTTGAGGTGATGGGCTTCCCCAAGGAAATCAGGCAAAAGTTCCTGCAGTGGAAGCCTTATTCACGGGATTATCCGGCTTGTCCGTACTGGTACAAGGCGCGCGACGCGGTGCTTCATCAGAAGCTCGCGAACGAGAATGCATGGTATGCATGCCCTTTTGACGGCGATGCGACGCTGTGGCCGTGAACAGATGCGGACATAAGATAAGCAGTGGGCTGGATGAATCAGAAGGGCCACGGAGAACACGAATGGAAGATGTGCGAAGCAGGCTGATGAAATGCTTTTCTACGGTATTTCCAGCGCTTAGTAGCGGCACTCTTGCAAACGCGAATACCTCGAACACCGCTGACTGGGATTCCATTGCGAGCGTAACGCTCATTGCGCTGGTGCAAGAAGAGTTTGGCACCGAGCTGGATGTGAATGCCCTTGGAGATTTGACCTCCTTCGACTCCATTCTTGACCACCTTCAAACACTGTAGGTGAGTTGAGCGCCGGCGGAAGCACTGAATAATTATTTGCGGTACAAGTCAGACGCCACGGCCAACGGAATTCATGGAAAACCACGTTTCGCTATCGCGCATTGTGAAATTAGGAATCAGCCTGGGGGTGTACGCCGTCTCCGCCGTTGCTAGGTTTCTGAATCGCGTAATAGGCCGGGCCGCTCGCAGTTCCTGTGTTGTTGTTTACTATCATTCCGTCGATGCTGCGCAGCGGGCCCGTTTCGCAAAACAAATGGACCAACTGCTCCGCTATGCGAAGCCAATTGCCGCGAATGAAGCCACGACGTTACAGCCCGGGACACACCATGTAGCGGTGACTTTTGACGATGGATTTAAGAATTTCTACGAATGTGCGCTCCCGGAGTTGGTGAAACGCGGAATTCCCGCGACCATGTTTGTGATTACCGATGTCATCGGGAAAACTTTTGGGCCGGACGGTTACGCGGAGGAAGTAATGTCGCTGGAACAGATTCGTGCTTTGCCGGAAAGTCTGGTAACCATCGGGTCCCATACGCTGACCCACCCGTTGCTCCCGTCGATAAATTTAGATCAAGCCAAGAGGGAAATTGCGTTGTCACGGGCGAAACTCGAAGAGCAACTCCATCGCCGTATCGTGCTGTTTAGTTTTCCTTATGGCGGCTTTAATCAAAAACTCGTGGAAATATGCCATGAGGCCGGGTATCAAAGGATTTTTTCTACCCTTCCCCACTTTGCTTTTAAAGAACCGCATGAGTTCGTTACCGGCCGTGTGCCGGTAGATCCAACTGATTGGCCGCTGGAGTTCCGGCTCAAACTAGCTGGTGCTTATCGCTGGTCGCCCTGGGCATTCGAACTCAAACGAAAAATATTCGGCAACGCTTTTGCGCAAAGCATGCTGGGACGGAAAAGAGAGCATGCCGCACGGGCATTACCGCAATCATAAAATTGTGAGGGTGATGTCAGTCGCGCTGGGCACGGAAAAAGCGCCCTCGCGAAATGTAGGGATAAACTTTTCCTTGGCGGATAAACCGGCTTTCTAAAATACTTTCTAACCTTTACATCATTTTATGAACCTGTCCAACATCAAATACATAGTCATTACGCCCGCGCGCGATGAAGAAGCACACCTGCAAAAAACTATCGAAAGCGTCGTGGCACAAACCATTCGCCCTGTCGAATGGTGGATTGTCAATGACGGTTCCACGGACCGGACCGGGGAAATCATCGATGAATATTCCGCGCGCTATCCCTGGATCCGCGCCGTTCACCGCCCGAACCGCGGCTTTCGAAAGGCTGGCGGCGGTGTCGTCGACGCATTCAACGATGGGTATGGCCAGGTGACCGGCACGGATTGGGAGTACATCGTTAAATTGGATGGAGATTTGTCCTTCGAGCCTGATTATTTCGAAAAGTGTTTCAACCACTTTGTGAACGAACCTCGGCTAGGCGTCGGTGGCGGCGTCATGTGCTATATCGAAAACGGGAAAAAATCGTTTGAACCTAACCCTGCCTTCCACGTTCGTGGCGCTACAAAGATTTATAAACGGGAATGCTGGGATGCTATCGGGGGATTTTGGCCAGCCCCTGGCTGGGACACCATGGACGAAGTGAAAGCCAGCATGCTGGGATGGACAACCAGGAGTTTCCCAGAGTTACATCTGTTGCATCACCGCTACACCGGAGCCGCTGATGGCACGTGGGCCAATTTGGTCAAGAACGGGCGAGCCAATTACGTGTGCGGCTATCATCCGGTGTTCATGTTGTTGAAATGCGTTCGCCGGCTGCGTTTCAAGCCCTACATCGTTGGGTCTGCCGCATTGATGTATGGCTTCCTTTCAGGATATACGCAACGGATTCCGCAGGTTGATGAGCCCGAAACCATCAAATATCTCCGAAAGCAACAACTGGCGCGCCTCACAGGCAGAGAGAGCATCTGGCGGTAGCTGGCAGGTGTTGCCGGTTGTGATACGTCTTGTTCCAAACCTTGGGCGATTCATTTGATCTTTCGCACTACGTTGACCTCGCACTGACTGTTAGTTAGGGTGTAGTTACGCGACAAACTGTATCCAAAGCCATAAAATAGTGAACACCATCGCGATTTCTGACTCTCCTCTCTCCGTGCATGACTCCAAAGGAGCTTCCATCGAAATCCATGCCGTGAGCCCCTTGGCCGATCCTCGTTGGGCACAAATGCTCAACAGTCATTCCAACGCAAGTATCTTTCATTCCGCGGGGTGGCTGAGGGCTTTACAAACAACCTATGGGTACGAACCGCTGGCGTACACCAGTGCTCCGCCGGGTACCCTGTTGCGCAACGCAGTGGTGTTTTGCCGCGTGAATAGCTGGCTGACCGGTCAGCGATTAGTTTCCCTTCCTTTCTCCGATCATTGCGAACCGCTCGTCGACAGCGTTGATCAACTGAATGAACTGTTGGCTCCCGCGCTTCAGGAGTTGCGTGAGCACAAAATAAAGTACATCGATATTCGGCCGCTAAGCTTGTCATTTAGCGAGGCGACAGCAGCAGCAGAATCTTATTTTCTACATTTGCTCGATTTGCGGCCAACGCTGGACGAGCTTTATAAAAAGCTTCACGGCGATTCGATTCGACGGAAAATTCAGCGAGCGGAACGCGAGAAGTTGACGCTGGAAGTGGGCTCGTCCGGGAAAATCCTGGCGGACTTTTACAACCTTCACGTAATTACCAGACAGAGACAACAACTGCCGCCGCATCCTTTAAAGTGGTTTCGCAATGTTCTCACTTGTCTCGGTGGGAGCGCGCAGATTTGGATCGCCAGGAAAGATGCATCCGCGATCGCTTCAATCTTCACACTGAGCCATAAACAAAAAATGGTTTACAAGTACGGCTGTTCTGACGCCCATTCGCATAATCTTGGCGGCATGCAGTTTCTCTTCTGGCATTTGATCCGCCATTCGAAAGAACACGGATTTGTGGAGCTCGATTTTGGCCGTTCAGAATGCACTAACACAGGGTTGGTGACATTCAAAGACAGATGGGGAACGAACCGGCAGTTGATCACTTATCTGCGATATCCCCCGCGGCCAGTCACTGGCGAGCAAGATCCTTCGATGCTCATGAAGCTTGGCAAAAAAGTGTTTTCTCATTGTCCACAGGGGGTGTTGCGCCTGGCCGGGAACTTGCTGTACCCTCACGTCGGCTAGCTTCCGGCCTCCAAATAGATAACAACTGGCAGAACACCGAGTACAATCCGTATGCCTGAAAGGTACTGTCCCATTGACGGTATAATCTAATTAATTATGAACCAGGCGTTCCGCCATTATTTCCGGTGCCCTGACACGGCCGCTGATTTCCGGTTGGGTGGAGAGCTCCAAAAAGAATCAGGATTTTTTCGTTTTGGAGAGGGTGTCGATTGTTACGGCCAGTCCAGCGTTCGCCGTCCTGCTGCGAACTACCATGTGCAGCTTGAAGACGTTTCTTACGCGGCAAAAATTGAACGGCGTCACGTCACCCTGCCCTTTGACCCGGACCAAGTCGCAGAGAACCTGAGATTCGAAGCCTATACCGGGCAAATGCACCCCGAACACACCTATTTGGGCGGTAACGCGGTAATTCGTGCGATTTATTATCTGGGGCGGCCCGTTTTTCCTGTTCACTTCCGGAGAATTCTTCAACGAATTCGTTTGCAAGGAGGTACGCAGTCACCCTTTCCCCATTGGCCCGTGGATCGCACCGTGGATAAGCTTTTCGAAGAGTTGATGAAAGCCGCATTGAAAGCGAGGAGTAACACTCCCGTACCGTTTATCTGGTTCTGGCCTGAAGGAGCTCCTGCGGCTGCCATTTTGACCCACGACGTGGAGACTGAGGCGGGACGAGATTTTTGCCCGCAATTGATGGATACCGACGACGAGTTTGGATTCAAAGCGTCTTATCAAGTGGTGCCCGAAAAACGTTACGAGGTGACGCCTCGGTTTCTGGAGCAGATACGGCAGCGCGGCTGCGAGGTTAACGTCCACGATCTCTGTCACGACGGCAATCTTTTCAGGACCCGCGAAGAATTTCTGCGTCGCGCCGAGAAAATTAACGGTTACTTAAAGAAGTTCGATGCGCAAGGATTCAGGTCCGGAGCGCTCTATCGGAATTTGGGCTGGTTCGATGGCTTGAAATGTTCGTATGACATGTCCGTTCCCAACGTAGGACATTTAGACGCGCAAACCGGCGGCTGCTGTACGGTAATGCCCTATTTCGTCGGCAAGGTATTGGAAATCCCGGTGACCACCACGCAAGATTATTCTCTCTTCCACATTTTGAGTTCGTATTCCACGACTCTTTGGGAAGAGCAATGCCGGTCGATACTGGCGGGTCACGGACTGATAAGCCTAATTGTTCACCCGGACTACATCATAAACAAAAAATCGAACAATACGTACCGCCGCTTATTGACGTACTTGGCGCTACTACGCGAAAAAATGTTTGTTTGGACCGCGCTGCCCCGCGAAATTAACAGATGGTGGAGAATGCGCGCGGAACTGAAATTAGTGACGGATGGAGTGGGTTGGCGAATAGAGGGTGAAGGCCAAGACCGCGCTCGCATCGCTTACGCACATCTGGTTGATGGCCAACTTAAATATTCCTTCGAACCATCGCTCATGCCCAGGGCACAGACAGAAACGAATGCGCGAGATGTGCATTCTAAAGGAACTAGCGGATTGCAACGCCAGTCCGATTCTGTCACTACCAGTTAGATCAATCTCACAGAAAATGCTGCAGGCTAATACTTTGAATGTCTATTGTTGTGCAACGACGGACAAATACTTTTCCGACGATCTGGCGTCCGCCTAATGACCGTCGTTAGCGGAGGCGCGGTGACCCCGCCGCAATTCAGCGTAATCATCACCTGCCATAATCAGGCGCTGTTCATTCAGTCTGCGGTGAATTCGGTTCTCGAGCAGAGTTACAATGCGCGTGAAGTAATCGTAGTAGATGACGCTTCGTCGGACGATTCGGTCGAAATTCTGAAAGCATTTGGAAATTCAGTACGCCTTATTTGCGCTTCGAAGAATATCGGGGCAAATCCGGCGCGCAATCTTGGCGCGGCAGCAGCTGACGGGCATTATTTGGTGTTTCTGGATGGAGACGATTTATTGTCGCCGTGGGCGCTGAATACCTACGCGGCTCTGATATCGGCCAGCCAGGCGCCAATCCTGCTGAGCCGCCTCTTTTTCTTTGAGGGTACGCGACGCCCCGAAACCGGAGAAACGCCTGGGGAAGTCACTTTCGTCCAATATGAGAACCTGATTCAAAAAGATCGAATGCACCGCGCCAGTGCCAGCGCTATGGTGGTAAACAGGACAACATTTCAGCAAGCTGGCGGATGGACCGAGGGACTGTTTCACCTGGATGATGTGGATATGATGATGAAATTGGGAGTTTCCGGTCGTTGCGTTCAAATTTTGTCGCCACCAACAACCTGTTACCGCGTTCATCAAGGAAATACGGTGCACCAAGTGCCTCCGTTCATCCCAGCGATGCTGGCGCTGATTAAGAAAGAAAAAGCTGGCAAATATCCGGGTGGAGCTCGTTTCCGGTTTGAGAGATATGCCTTTCTTGGCGGACCCATTTTTTTCTGGATCAAGAGATGTCTGCGCGCGCATCTATACGCAAACGCCCGCACTCTTCTGATAAAGGGCTGGATGATGATCCTCGCAGCAGCGATGCGACGGTTTTTCGTGAAGCTGACTACGTCGCCCCGCCCCGGACTCTACGAATGTCAGGGCTTGATTGAGAAGTTAGACAGATAGGAAAATCTTCAGCCATCAACAAGCAATGGCGGTAACGTTTCGCATACATTGGGGCAAATCGGAGTCGCTGATAATATGAGCAACGAGGGGTTCATCACGGGACTCAAGAACCGGTTGCTGCAAAATATTGCTCGCACCGCGCCTGGAGCTACCGGCCTTCGCGTCAAGCTGCACCGATGGCGTGGCGTTCACATTGAAGAGGGCGTGTGGATCGGTTACGACGCAATCATAGAAACATCGCATCCTGATTACGTAACCATAAAAGCCGGAGCTGCGATCGGAATTCGCGCCGTGATTATTGCGCATTTCCGCGAATTGCACGGCGTGGTTATTGAGGAAGATGCCTCCATAGGCCCGGGCGCGATTATTATGCCGAATGTTACAATAGGGAAAGGATCGGTCGTCACCGCCGGCAGCGTGGTGACAAAATCCGTTCCCCCGATGACGGTGGTCCAGGGTAATCCCGCGGAACCGATTGCGCGTGTTGGTGTTCCACTAAAGATGAATATTTCGTTGCGAGAATTTTCCAAAAAACTTCGCCCTCTTGGAAAAACCTGATCGTGCTATCCCAACCTAAAATAAGAGTCGCCGTAGCGCCGGCGACAGGGTACGAACTTCGCCGACGGCTTTTTGACATGTTGAGCGCTCAGCTGGAGGTTTCGTTCGAACTGCACACGCCGGGCGAGTATGAAGGTCTTCAGGGATTGATCGCATTAAGTGGGGCTGCTGAGGCGGCACGCGAAGCATCTTTACGCAATATCAGTTGCTACGAAGTTATATTTTCGCAACCGAGTCCTGTCGCGGCGCAATCGGCCATCACATTCAGCTCATCAGCAGCGGTGCACCGCGCCTTTCGAGGTAAACCGCTGGCCGATTCCAGCTTAATACATTTCTCTCGGGTCTCGGACTCGTTCGAATCGCTGGGCAAGGTGGGGGAGCAAGCCGTTTGGGCCATCGGGCAGCAAGGCGATCATGATCATCATTACGTTGGCGTAGATATACCAGTGTTTACGGAAAAGGATTTTTTCCATAACCATTTTCGAGAGCGCTGCTGGTTCGCCATGGTCCCGTTATTGCATTTTTTGCGCAGGCTCCTGGGTCCGGATGGCTGGCCGGCTCCGGAACCGCGCGCCAGTTTCATCATCGACGACCCGAATCTTCATCATCGAAGCTATGGCTATATCGATTTCGAAAAATTGGCAAATCATGCCGCGACTCACAACTATCACGCGACCATCGCCACGGTCCCTTTGGACGCCTGGTATTTTGATCGCAAGGTGGTGGACCTCTTTCAAACCCACAAAAACTACATTTCGCTGATGATGCACGGCGTCAATCATGTGGCCGACGAGTTGGCGAGATCTTATGACCAGCAGGATGCCTTAAGTCTTCTCGCAACCGGTCTCCGGCGAATCGCGGACCTGGAATCGCGCTCGGGTATCGCTGTTGCGCGGCTGATGGCCGCCCCCCACGGGGCCTTCGCGGAATTTATGGCGGACTTGATGGTACGCCTGGGCTATGAAGGCGCATGCGTTTCGGTCGGCTCGCTGCTACGTTGGAATCGAGAGAAACTTTGGCCCGCTGATCTAGGATTTTCCATGGCGCAGCCGCTGGGAAGTTTGGGTTTTCCGGTATTTCACAGAATCGGTCTTTCGGAAACAGATGCCAGACTGCACGCTTTTCTGGGCCACCCAGTGATTGTTACCCTGCACCATCAGGACTGCGTTTCAAATTTTGCCTGGCTCGAATCCATGGCGAACACGGTTAACAGTATTGATACTGTTCGATGGACAAGCATCGAGGAGATATCGAAGACGAATTTCGTATCCAAGATGCAAAATAAAACCCTACACATCAGGCCATATTCCCGACATCTTGCGGTTCCACTTTCCCCAGAAATCACCGAAGTGGAAGTCTGCTCCTCGCCATATTGCGGCGGCTTTACGATTGATTTGCACAACCATCGTCGAAATGGCACCGAGACCGTAGTAGATGACGTCCCCGCGCGCCACAAGATTTCGAATAACACGTTAGAGATTTTCTTTCCTTCCAGCAATAGCGTCGATTACCGCCAGGTTGCAAGCAGGAGCGCCGGTTTATGGCCGGTCGTTCGCCGTATACTTACCGAAGCGCGTGACCGCACTCAACCGCTCTTGTCGTTAGCATCGGCCCGGTGACAGAACCGGGTGCTAAATCAATTACCCCCGTTTTCTTCAAGACAACCAGGCCCGATTATTCACAACGAATCAGTCACACACTCGTTACGCTAATAGCAGGCCTTAGGAGCGAACCATGAAGGGTGTTGTACTTGCAGGTGGAAAAGGCTCGCGGCTGTACCCGCTCACGCGCGTTACCAACAAGCATTTGCTGCCGGTATACGACCGTCCGATGATTTATTACCCCATCCAGACACTCGTCGATGCCGGCATCCGAGACATCATCATCGTTACCGGAGGGCAAAATTCCGAGATTTTCTTCGCCTTCTTTCGAATGGCAAAGACTTCAATCTGCATCGCATCCATTACACCTATCAGGAAGGCGAAGGCGGCATTGCCGACGCGCTGCGGCTTGCGGAGCCCTTCGTCGAGGGCGAGAAAATATGCGTGGTGCTGGGCGATAACATAATCGAGAACAACATCATTGGCGCCAAAGAAGCGTTCGAGAAGCAGGCTGCCGGAGCCCACATTCTTCTAAAAGAAGTGGAAGACCCGGAGCGCTTTGGCTGCCCTGAAATCGTGAATGGCAAAATTCTCGGTATTGAAGAAAAGCCCAAAGCTCCAAAATCCAATTACGCTGTTACCGGCATCTATTTCTACGACGCCACCGTTTTCGAAAAAATTGGAAAGACTAAAGTCAGCTGGCGCAACGAGCTGGAGATCACCGACGTAAATAATATGTATCTGGCTGAGAAAAGCCTGACCCACAGCATTCTTGATGGCTGGTGGACCGACGCGGGAACATTTGAATCGCTGCTGCACGCTACAAAACTCGTGGCGGACACCGGGGCCAACAAGACTCCGGGACGAGGTCCAGCCGCGAGGCACACCAGGGCTGCGGACTAGACCCTTGCGCAATGAGCTGTCGCTAATATTTTTGTCCTAAGCCACAGGAGGAATTCGCTTGAGAGTTTTGATTACCGGCGGTGCGGGATTTATCGGCTCAAACTTCGTTCGCCATATCTTGAACACCAGACGCGATGTCAAGGTCATCAATTTCGACAGCCTGACCTATGCGGGTAATCCTGAAAGCCTCGCGGACATCGCCGAAAATCCGCGATACCAGTTCATCCGCGGAGATATAACCGACAAGCAAGCGGTGGATGCCGTATTCAAGGATGGTCTCGACCACTCGTGAATTTCGCTGCGGAAACTCACGTAGATCGCAGCATCGAAGACGCCACTCCGTTTTTGCGCACCAATATTTTAGGTACGCAATGTTTGCTGGATGCCGCAAAACGTTTCCAGCTGCCCAAATTCATTCAAATCAGCACTGATGAAGTTTACGGGAGCGCCCCGGCCGGCGTCAGTTTTACCGAAGAGACGGTGCTGGACCCGCGAAGCCCCTACGCCGCCAGCAAAGCCTCGGCTGACCATTTCGTTTCCGCATATGCCAACACCTACGGAGTTTCGGCGGTAGTTCTTCGCTGCACCAATAACTATGGGCCTTATCAATTCCCCGAAAAGC
>CAVPKZ010000109.1:0-4032 GCA_963705755.1 uncultured Acidobacteriota bacterium
TGATCCCCTTAATGGTCGCCAATGCCCGCGAAGACAAGTCTTTGCCGATTTATGGCGATGGTATGCAGGAACGGGATTGGCTATTCGTCGAGGATTACTGCAGCGCGATTGCATTGGCGTTGGACAAAGCCCAGCCCGGAACGATTTATAACGTGTCGGCTAGGGCGCCGCAGCCCAATCTCAAAATTGTCCGCACCATCCTCAAGCATCTCGGTAAGCCAGAGTCGTTGATGCAGTACGTAAAGGACCGGCCCGGGCACGACCGCCGCTACGCTCTGGACAGCTCAAAAATCCAGAAAGAGCTAGGTTGGTTGCCCAAGATTTCGTTTGAAGAGGGCATTCGACGCACCGTGGATTGGTATCAGAAAAACACCGCGTGGCTTGATCATGCGCGGTCTGGTGAATATCGAAATTATTACGATCGGCATTATGTGCGTCGCGCCGAGACTTTTAGCAAATAGTGTTTTGGTGAAGCGCGCCAATTATTACTCGTGGGGCGCGCGCCAAGATATCTCCATGCTTTTCTGTGCAGCGGGAGTTTCATCGTGAGCTTGGCAGATCACCCAAACCGCCGCTGGCTACAGTTCGCAATGTGGTTGGTGTGTAGCATCGTACTTTCCTGGGCCGCCCTAACTGCTCTACTCCGTTATTCATTCGGCAACGACGACGCTTCCCATATCCTTCTGATTCCGTTTATATCCGCCTGGTTGATGTTCATCGACCGTGAGCGGATCTTTAAAACCGTGTCTTCCGATATCGTTGTTTGCCTCTTATTTTTAATCCCTGGGATAGCGATTGTTCTCTGGAATATTAGAACCCCGCCAATATCTCCATGGTTATGCGCGTTTGGCTTGGTGCTCGTTTGGATTGCCGGTTTCGCACTGGCATTTGGAAGAGAGCCACTGAAAGCCGCGCGATTTCCTTTGATGTTCCTGTTTCTTTTCATTCCCCTACGGAAGCGCTCCTCAGTAGAGTGGTGTATTTTCTTCAAAAGGGTTCGGCGGAAATATCAGCATTCTTGTTTGGACTGACACCGCTGCCCGTTCTCCGAGAGGGTTTCGTATTTCATCTGCCGCGCTTCAGTATTGAGGTGGCCCGGGAATGCAGCGGGATCCGCTCCAGCATCGCATTGCTGGTCTTGGCGATCCTGGTCGGACACTTTTTTCTGCGGACCTGGTGGAGACAAGCGCTGTTCGTGCTCGCAGGGTTTGTAGTAATGATTGTGAAAAACGGGATTCGGATCGTTACGCTAACCGTGCTAGCGAGCTACGTGGATCCCGGATTTCTTTATGGCAATCTCCACCGTGAGGGCGGAGTGGTGTTTTTTCTGATTGGATTATTGCTAATGGTTCCGGTTTTCTGGCTATTACAGACCGAAGAGCACGAGCCAAACTTGCCAGCCGCGAAAATAGCCGCACCCGTGGCCGAAAACTAACCGGTTGGACGCGGCCAAACCACGCCCACCAAAACCCCAGCCTTACTTCTTCGCCGCTATTCCGTCCGCTTCGCTGCCATAGCCATAGTAATAATTGTTATAGGTATCCGCGGAATCGACGCGGTTGAGCACTACGCCCAACAAATTTTTGTCGCGAAATTCTGCCGATACTCGCTGAGCTATCTCAGAATCGGTGCTTCCCGCTCTTACCACGAACAACACGCCATCGCACAGGTCGGCCAGCATGCTGGCGTCATGAACGGGCAAAGCCGGGGGTGAGTCCAGGATGACCCAATCAAAGATTTCGCTCATGGCGTCCAGCAGATGCTTCATTTTATCGCGCAGGAGTAGTTCACTGGGGTTAGAAACCGGTTGGCCGCCTGGAATAAAACAAAGATTCCCATCCAGTCCGTTTTGAATAACGGCGTATTCGTCGACTTCACCGCGCAGATAGTCAGTAAGTCCGGGACCGCCAGGCGCTCCGAAGGATTGATGGAGCCTGGAAGCTCGCAAATCCGCGTCAATCAACAGTACGCGACGGTCCGGTTGACGGACGATGGACTGAGCCAGATTCGCGGCAACGAAGGTTTTCCCTTCCGCCGGGATGCTGCTGGTGACCAGCAATTTCTTCAATTGCTGGGTTCCCGCAATCTGGTACAAGCGCGAGCGCAAGGTGCGAAAGCGTTCAGCTCCGATGCGATCGCTGTCGTCACCCACGAAAACGCTATTTCTCGCGTCCAGCGACCATGAGGGATGGCAGCAGCGTTTGATGAGCTCCTCGTAATTGAGGAAACGCGTTTCCTTGAAGCGCGGATCGATACCCGGGACGCGCACATTCTCGACGCGCATCACATCTTCGGGCGGCTCGATGTGACGATTGATCTCCGCAGCGCCTTCCACCAGGTCCGCAGTTACAACCCTGGGTGGTTGCGTGGCTTTGTCCTGTGCGGCTTTTTTCAGCGCTTCGTGAATCCTGCTCATTGCTTCCTCATATTCCGCGTAGCCGCTTAGACTCCGCTAAAAATTTGCTCTTTGCGGTCGGCCACTGCGTTATTCCCGTGCAATCCAGCTACAGCCAGGGTGGGTACCACGGTCAACACCGGGAGGTGCAAGAAAAGTTCCGCGTCGTGTTCGCTATGGATGGTTCTATCCGTCATGGCCAGCAGGAACAAAATACCGAACCCGATTGCCAAGCCGCCGACTGCGCCTCCGCCAAGGAAATAAGGCTTCTTTGGAAAGGACGGATCTTGGGGAAGGTTTGGCGGATCGTATACACGAAATTGTTCGCTGTCCTGTTTATTCGCCAAATCGCTCGATTCCATTGCGCTTTGGCTCTTTTTGAGCAAGTCATTATAAATGTCGGAAGCGGTTTGATGGTCGCGAGTGATTTCTTTGTACTGCTGCTCGACCATGGGTGTCGCCTGCATGCGTCCCTGAACTTGGGACGCCTGTGACCGGATTTGTGCTTGTTCGCGCATCAAATTGGCGATGGTCAAGTCATCTTGCTTCAACTTGGCGCGCAGCAGTTGAATTTGTGGAGGCTCATGCCCTGATTGCGCGGCGCGTTGGCCGGCGCCGGTTTAGAGGGCTCGGCCATGCGTTTCTTGAGTTCGGCAATCTGATTCTGAGTCTTGATCACATCCGGGTGATCGGGAGTGTAGCGGGAAAGTAAACTTGAGAGTTGATCTTGCAAGAGAGTAAGTGGCGCATCAGCGGAATCCGGATTTGGCTGACCAGTTGTTCGCGTCTTCCAGTTCGCTTCTTCTTGCTGCAATAAGGATTCGTTGAGGGCTTTCGGTCGGGCCCGGCTCAACGCTTGGGTAGTTGCATCCAATTGCGAGTTGGTACTCATCAAGATACCCAGGTTCGGCTGGTGTCTTCCGGTAATGAGCCTGGATGTTGACGTTTGAAGCCCGCTAGTTTTCCTGTCCTCTTGATCGAATTTTGTCTTTGCTTCGGCCAACTGCTCAGCCAGGAAGGTGGTTGTGCGCGAGGCTTGCTGCTCGGTTTGACGGGCATTCTGCGCAAGAAACATGGACGTAATTTCGGTGCAAACCTGCTGTCAAGCTGTGGAGTGCCAAATGTCGCGGTGATATAGAATCCGGCAACTGATGAGGGCCGGTACCCTGCATCACTTCCACGGGCTTGACGGTAACGGCCCCGCCAGTTTTTCCACCAGCTCGTCGATGTGCAATCGGCCCCGGTCCTCAGGGTAGAGATTTAACTTTTCAATAATTGGTTGAAGCCGCGAGCGGCTCAAAATCAGCTCCTGCATGGTCGCCAGGCGGTGGTTCAAGTCATCCGAAACGACCGGATCGACATATTTCGGAGATACCGACGGCTGCTCACCAGCACCATGGTTGGGAGGTATACCGCTTTGGCAGCACATTGGCCGCAACCCAAGCAATCAGGGTCAATAGCACGGTGCTGATAGGCAGAATCCACCAATAACGTCTCAAAACCCGTTTTGCGTCTGTCGAATTCAGCTCGCGATTTGCGGCCATGTCTACCTCTTTAAATTTTTTCCTAGCGCTCAAATTTGAGGAAAGCTTATAATACACTCTACGACTCTTGGTGTGTTGTTCTCGCTCTATATG
>CAVPKZ010000110.1:0-4853 GCA_963705755.1 uncultured Acidobacteriota bacterium
GACCACGGTGATCGCTGCCGTAGTGAAAGCCAAACCATCTGCATCTAAAGGTAAATACGTCAAAAAAATTACATTAACTTCGACCATGGGTCCGGGAATTCCCGTCGACCTGGCCGAGTCCGAAGCATTGGCAGCGGCTGCTTAACACCAGCTCATTCTGGAAAGCGGCGGAGAGTTTATGAAAAAGCGCAGTGAAAAACAGCAGGACCTCGACAACCTGAAGAGCGAATTGGCGCGGGTTTCGACCGTGATTCTCACCACCTTTCAGGGGATCACTGTCCAGAACGACACCAAGTTGCGTCGCGCGGTGCAGGCTGCCGGCGGTAAATATCAAGTGGTGAAAAACACCTTGGCCGAACGCGCTGGCGCGGGCACGCCTACGGAAAAACTGCTCAAGGATTTGAAGGGCACCAATTCCATCGCGTACAGCGCGAATGATCCGGTCGCGCTGGCAAAAGCCCTGACCAAAATTGCCAAGGATGTTCCAGCGTTCCAATTCAAGGCTGGCTTAGTGGAGGGCCGCGTCATTTCCATCGCGGAAATCCAGCAACTGGCCAATCTGCCTTCGAAAGAAGAGTTGATCAGCAAGGTGATGTTCCTGCTGAACGCTCCCGCCCAACGAATTGCCATGGCGCTCAATGCGCTGCCCCGCAATCTGGCGATTACCGTCAGCGAGGCCATCAAAGGCAAACAAGTTTGCGTCCACCGGTGCAAGCGCAGGTGACGCGGGATCTGGCGACAAGAAGTCTGAACCGGCGCCGGAAGCAGTGCCCGCGGCCAGTACCACAGTAAGTACCGAAGCAAGCACCGAAAAGGGCCAATAAAATTTTAATTTGAGAGGAGAACAAAGAATCATGGCGAAAGTTGACTCAATTCTGGAAGAAATCAAGGGCCTGACGCTTCTTGAAGCGTCCGACCTGGTGAAGAAAATGGAAGAAGCCTTCGGTGTGTCTGCCGCGGCTGCGGCTCCTGTGGCTGCGGCTGGAGGAGCGGCTGCTGGTGCGGCTCCTGCGGAAGAGAAGACCGAATTCACCGTGACGCTCACCGACGTGGGCGGCAACAAAATCAACGTCATCAAAGCCGTTCGTGAAGTAACCAGCCTGGGGCTGAAGGAAGCCAAGGACCTGGTTGATGGCGCTCCCAAGCCGATTAAAGAAGGCGTTAGCAAAGACGAAGCCGCGACCATCAAGAAGAAGTTTGAAGATGCCGGCGCCAAGGTCGAAATTAAATAGTTGCGACCGCGCTTCGCGTTTGCGAAGCAGCAGCAGTTCATGAATTGTTCGCGCTTGCCCGGCGCCGCTCGGCGCTCAGGCAGGATTTAGCAACGATATTGGTATTCGCTACGGCTCTTCGAGCGGTGAGCCGCGCTAAAGGAATTCAACTACGCAAGTCGAGGCCGGTAACTCCAGCAGTGTCTACGGTCCTTTTGAGGCCGTCGGCGGTTGTGTGTGCGCACGCTTTGGGCAGGCGGCGCGGCACTCTACTGTTGGCCAACCCGAATACTTCTCCTCGGTCCTTCATTCGAAAGAGCGGCCGCGCGCCAGCCGCCTTTCTTTTTATTTCCAGGCTGCCCAAAAAGGGATGAGGTAATACGCATGCCGACTAGTAATCAACATATCCGAGAACGTCAGCGGCTGGACTTCGCGAAAATTCAGGGATCGATCCAGATTCCCAATTTGATCGAAGTGCAGATGAAGTCCTATCAGCGCTTCTTGCAGATGGACTTGCTGCCCAGCGAACGCGACGATGGCGGTCTTCAATCCGTTTTCACCTCCGTTTTTCCGATCAAGGATTTCCGCGAAATGTCGCAGCTCGAGTTCGTGGACTACGCCATCGGGAATTGGGAGTGCAAGTGCGGCAACCTGAAGGGCCTGCACCATCTGCGCGCCACTTGCCGTCATTGCGGCGCTTCGGTGGTCACCAATCCGTATCAAACCGGCGACGTGATCTGCCACAAGTGCGGTACGTTTAACAAGAACACCCCCACCTTCTGCAACAAGTGCGGCGACCCTGTAGCTATGCAGTTGAAGTACGACGTGAACGAGTGCCAGGAACGCGGCATGACTTATTCCGCGCCGCTGAAAGTCACCATTCGTCTCACCATTTACGACAAGGACCCCGACACCGGCGCGAAGACCATTCGCGACATCAAGGAACAGGAAGTTTTCTACGGCGACATTCCTTTGATGACCGAGAACGGCACCTTCATCATCAATGGTACCGAGCGCGTCATCGTCAGCCAGTTGCACCGCTCCCCGGGCGTTTTCTTTGAAAGCGCCAACAATCGCACCTATTTCCTCGGCAAGATTATTCCTTACCGCGGCTCGTGGGTGGAATTCGAATACGACACCAAGAACATTCTGTACGTGCGCATCGACCGCAAGCGCAAATTCCTCGGCTCGATTTTCCTTCGCGCGCTGGGCATGAAGTCCAACGAAGACATTCTGCGCACCTTTTATCAGGTGGAACGCATTTCTTTGCGCGACAAGGAAATGTTCTGGAATGTTTCGCCCGGCATCGTCGACCGCAAGCTCACGTACGAAATTCGCAATCCTAAATCCGAAGAAGTGATTGTCGGCGCGCACAAGCGCATCACCGACAACCTCTTCAAGGAATTGATCAAGGCCAAAGTCTCGCAGATTCGCGCGGCGCTAGCCGATCTCGAAGGCGCCTATAGCGTCGCCGACATCGTCAATCGCCAGACCGGCGAAGTTCTGCTGGAAGCCAACAAGCCGCTGACTGCCGATCTCTGGCAGGCCTTCGCGGAATCCGGTATCACTGAAATTGACGTTTTCTTTCCGGAGCGCGACGACATCGGACTGGTCCTTTCCCGCACCTTGGACAAGGACTCCATTCGCACCTCCAAAGAGGCTTTGATCGAAATTTATCGCAAGCTGCGCCCGGGCGATCCTCCTACGCTCGAAACCGCCACCAATCTTTTCCGCGGCATGTTTTTCGATCCGCGCAAATATGATTTCAGCCGCGTAGGCCGTCTGAAGTTCAACATCAAGATGGGTCTGGACACACCTCTGAACAACCGCACGCTCGATACGCCGGACTTCGTGTCGGCCATCAAGTATTCTTCAAGCTGCGCAAGAACATTGGCGTAGTCGACGACATCGACCATCTTGGCAACCGCCGCGTTCGCGCGGTTGGCGAGCTGCTCGAAAATCAATTCCGCATCGGTCTCGTCCGCATGGAACGCGCCATTAAAGAAAAAATGAGCGTGTACCAGGAAATGTCCACCGCGATGCCGCACGACCTGGTGAATGCCAAGCCGGTTATGGCTGCCATTCGCGAGTTCTTCGGCTCTTCGCAGTTGAGCCAGTTCATGGACCAGACCAATCCGCTCAGCGAAATTACTCACAAGCGCCGTCTCTCGGCTCTTGGACCCGGTGGTTTATCGCGTGAACGCGCCGGTTTCGAAGTGCGCGACGTTCACCCCACCCACTATGGCCGCATCTGCCCGATTGAAACGCCGGAAGGCCCGAACATCGGTCTGATCAGCTCGCTGTCATGCTTTGCCCGCATCAACGATTACGGCTTCATCGAATCACCGTATCGCCGCGTGAAGGGTGGACGCATCATCGATTACGTTCACATCGTCAATGCCGGTGATAGCGAATTCAAAGCCGGCGAAATCGTCGAAAAAGACCGCGTCGAAGATCTCAACGAAGAGCTCAAGCGCCGCAAGGTAACCTTTCGAACCGTACTGCTTCTATCTTTCCGCTTGGGAAGAAGACAAGTACGTCGTCGCGCAGGCCAACGTCTCTCTCGACGAGACGCCTGAAGATCACTACCGAGTTGGTCAACTGCCGCCAGGCTGGAAACTTCGTGCTGAAAAGCCGCGAAGAAGTCGATTACGTCGACGTCTCGCCCAAGCAGCTCGTCTCGGTAGCCGCCAGCTTGATTCCGTTCCTCGAAAATGACGACGCCAACCGCGCGCTCATGGGTTCCAACATGCAGCGCCAGGCCGTGCCCTTAATCCGCGGCGAAGCGCCGCTAGTCGGCACCGGCATGGAACGCGTTACCGCTCGTGACTCCGGAGCAGTAGTGCTCTGCCGCCGCGAAGGCATCGTTGACCAGGTGGACTCCGGCGATCATCGTGCGCGTCGAGTCCGATCATTCCGGAGTACTCAGCCGTGAAGTGGGCGCGGACATCTACCAGCTGATTAAATTCAAGCGTTCCAACCAGAACACTTGCATCAGCCAGAAGCCGCTCGTCCGTGTTGGCGACCGCGTGAAAAAGGCCCAGGTTTTGGCCGACGGCCCTTGCACCGAGCGCGGCGAACTGGCTCTCGGGCGCAACGTGTTGGTCGCGTTCCTACCTGGCGCGGTTATAACTTCGAAGACGCCATCCTCGTCAGCGAAAAGCTGGTGAAGGACGATTACTACACCTCCATCCACATCGAGGAGTATGAAATCGAAGCGCGTGATACCAAGCTTGGCCCTGAAGAAGTTACGCGCGACATTCCCAACATCAGCGAATCTTTCCTTCGCAACCTTGACGAAAGCGGCGTTATCCGTATCGGCGCCGTCGTAAAGCCCGGCGAATCTGGTCGGCAAAGTACGCCCAAGGGCGAAACCACGCTGACTCCGAAGAAAACGCCGCCGAGGCCGAGCAGGCCGCCGAGGCCTCAGCCCACCGAAGCTGCCCCAGCCACCGAAGCCGCCAAGTCGCCGAGGCCGCTCCGGCCGTGCAGGCGACATCCGGCGGCTTCGCTGGAGACGGCGCCGCAGCCGCTGCCCCGGCGGACACCGGAGCGTGACGACCCCAGCGGCTACGCCGACGCGGGCTTAGCCGGTCCGTCGGTGCTCAGGTCCGGGGCACCACCAGCGCCACCGCGATCGCT
>CAVPKZ010000111.1:0-15145 GCA_963705755.1 uncultured Acidobacteriota bacterium
TCGGACGGGATGTCGGGGGCGAGATCGCGACGGACAAGGTCAGTCGGCCAGCACCGTCGATCTTCTCTTTTGGCTCGATTCCCAGCTCCGGGCAATCGCCAAGGGAGGTCTGCATGCGCCAACTGGAGGCGTTCGTAAAGGACTTCGTGGCGGCCTGGAACAAGGTGATGAACCTGGATCGCTACGACGTTGCCTGAGTGACCAGCAGCGGCCGGTAGACCCGGGTGATGTGGGCGAAAATCGTGTGGTGTTCATCCACATGATGCCGATGGTGAGGAAGCTGACCACGTACGCGAAGTACTGGGGCCAGTCGTGCAGCAGCTGGTGGATGAGCGTGTGATGTCAGGCCCCGCGCCGGGCAGCCGCAGGTCCAGGACGAGCAGGGTGATGGCGATCGCGAACACGCCGTCGCTGAACGCCTCGGCGCGCCTGCTCTCCATGGCCCTGGCGCCCCCCGTCCCCCGGTTCCCGGCCGGGTCAGCCCGTGGGCTGGTGGGCCGGGGCCGGCGCGGCGGGCGCGGCCGGCGGGGCCGCGCCGGCGGGCGGCGCGGGGGGCTGGATGGAGCGGGCCAGGACCTGGGCGACGTCGACCACCTCGAGGGTGTCCTTGGCCTCGCCGCTGGCTTTCTTGGCCGCGACCGCGTCGCCGAGCATGACCAGGCAGCCGGGGCAGCCGGTGGAGATGGTGTCCGGGTCCGTGCCCAGGGCCTCGTCGATCCGCTCGGTGTTGATGCGCTTGCCGATCCGCTCTTCCATCCACATCCGGGCGCCACCCGCGCCGCGGCAGAACCCGCGGTTTTTGCACCGGTGCATTTCCTGGGCCTGAACGCCGGGGACCGGTCCCATGATCTCCCGGGGCGGGGTGAACACCTTGTTGTCGCGGCCGAGGAAGCACGGGTCGTGGTAGGTGATCTTCTCCTCCATCGCGGTGACCGGGGTAATCTTCCCCTGCTCCACCAGGCTGGCCAGCAGCTCGGGGTGGTGCACCACCTCATAGTTCCCGCCGAGCTGGGGGTACTCGTTCGCGATCGTGTTGAAGCGGTGCGGGGGGGGGCGCGACGATCGTCTTCCCCGCGCCCGCGGCCAGTCCGCCGGCCCCAGACATCCGCGACCACACCGGTCGGGATGTCGCGGAGGACCATGCTACCGTGAAGAACGCGTTCGCGGCGAACGCATCCAGGTTGCTGAGCCCCGCATCGAGGAGGAAGAGCGTGCTGATACCCCAGATGAAGGAGGCGGCGAGCGTGTTCCCGAGCTGAAGCGTCAGGTACACACGCTGGACACGACGGGCGAGGTCGTTCATCACCTCTCCTCAACGACACAGCTCTACGCCGTTATGCCCGGAGATGCGGCGCACGCGGAGGCCGCCCGGAGCAGGTGAGGGACGGATTGCTTGGAGGGTAGCTTCCGTCGGCAGGTCCGCTCCGACCTCGGGTCGCGAACGGTCGCGCGGGGCGATCCAGAGCCATGGCGCCAGACGGAAATGCGTAGCCGTAGCGATCCGTCTCAAGTTCGGTCCGGCACGGAAGCGGGGGGCATCGCTGTCCTGGCCGGCGATAGCCGGAGTTGAGGTGGAACACCTCCATACTGATCCCTGATACCGCGTCTGCCCTCCGCGAGCAGGGCTTTCGATAGCGGGAGCGACGGGACTCGAACCCGCGACCTCCGGCGTGACAGTTCGGCCCCGGTACTTGCATAGTCGCCGTTACTCGCCTTCTCGGCCGATTCTCTTGGCGGTTTACGTCCTGGACAACTGCGTCGAGTTGCCGTTGCTCCCCGGTACTGGTTTACAAGTCAGCTCCAAGTCGCACCACCATTCCTGGGCGACGGCGACAGGGCTCGATATGAGGAGCGAGCCAATTAAAGACGGTTTCTTTTACCCTATCAGGCGTTGGGCGTAGTCCTTCTGCATCGGAAATAATATTTACGACTTCGCCAAATACCTGCAATAATTCGAACTTGATTTTGCTTCAAGGCTGTTTTTCACCGACCACAATTAATGCCATTTTGTCGGGATGAATACGGCGCTGGAATACATTCTTAATTTCCTCTCGTGTGACGGCGTTCAGCCCGGTCACCGGATCATCGGCCAGCACGGCCACCGTGACCGGATCCGCCAGCACCCCGTCGCTCAGCGACAGCAGGCGCACTCCGTTCGCGCGCGGCACGCCGGGACGGTCCGCCTCGCGCGGACCGGTCACTGCCGCCTCGGCATCGGAATTCGTCGCAGAATACTGACGAGCCGATGGAATTTGTTCGAGCACGACGATCGATCCCTTTCGCGACGGCGGCGCGTCTTTTGGACTAGTCGCCGTCAAACTTTCGCAGACTCCTGCGTCTGCTCAATGTCGTAATATCGCACGACCGCGCCGGAAACGATTAAAGGAATTTCAAAATTGTCTTATGGCTCGCATTTAGAATTGCTCGCCGGCCAGGGGATCAGTAAGGTCTCTTTCCTTACTGCTCAGGGGTTTCACCGGGCGAACGCAGCCCAAGGCCCTTAAGCGAACAATTAAGGACTCCGGCAAAGTGTATTGAACACGAGGAGTTTCAATTCCGCTCTTAACGCACGATTTCGGCGGCGGCGGCAGGACGCGGTGAAGTATGAGTTCTCTGTTAATCAGGACGTCCGCTGCACCGCGAAGTGCGTCAATCGGGAAGCCGGCGGCCCGATTTCGCATCGAACAGGTGTGCGCGATCGGTAACGGCGGCCAGCACCAGCTGCTCGCCACGGGACGCGCCGGCCCGTCGGCGTGCCGCACGACGAGTTCGACGGCGCCGCCCTCCAGTTCGAGCGCGCGTGCGTGAGGTAGTCGCGACCGGTGTCCTTGACCAGGACGGCTGTGGCACGCACGCCGGCATCCGAGCCGTCTCCCATGATGATCAGATCTTCAGGCCGCAAACCGATCACGATCCGGTCGCCGGTCAGCGCGTCCAGCGCCTTCTGCGCGAGTTCGATGCGCTGGCCGCCAAGTCGGGCGATCCCCGCCTCGACCGGCGCTTCGATCAGGTTCATCGGCGGCGACCCGACGAATTGCGCGACGGCGACCGTCTCGGGGCGCTCGAAGACCGACAAGGGCGCCCCGGTCTGCTGGAGCACGCCGCGATCGAGCATGGCCACCTGATCGGCGAACACCCACGCGTCGGTGGTGCTGCACGTGGCGTACAGCATCGTGATGCCGAGTTCGCGTTGGAGCGCGGCGATCGGGGTGCTGGCGCGAAACACGTAGGGCACGCCGGAGCCGGCGAGCGGTTCGTCGAGGCACGCCGCGCGCGGTTGTTCACGATCGCACGGGCGATCGTCACGCGTTGGCGCAGGTCGTGGTCCAGTTCATCGGGGCGTGCGGTGAGGTGCCCGGCCAGTCCGCACTGCTCGGCCGCCTGCTCGACCCGCGAGCGCACGGCCTTGGCGGAGACCTTACGCATCGTCAGCGGAATCGCCACGTTGTCGTACACGGTCAGGTGCGGGAAGAGCGCGAAGCCCTGGAAGATCATCGACACGCCGCGCTTGTCCGGTGGCAGCCGGGTGACGTCGACGCCGTCCAGCAGCACCCCGCCGCGGTCGACCGGCTCCAGCCCCGCCAGCATCCGCAGCAGCGTCGACTTCCCGCTGCCGGACGGGCCCGCGATGACCATCAGCTCGCCGTCGCGCACGTCGAGGGTCACCCCGTCGACCGCCGGCTTCCACATGCCGCGATACAGCCGAGTGGCGTCGGCGAACCGTATCTCGGCCACGATCTCTTCGGCTCCTGTATCAGCTTACTTATTTAAATCCGGGGCTCCCGGGCCGGTGGCGGTTGGAACGGCCCGGGAGCGGTCCTGTGCCCGTTACCCCTTGACCGAACCGGCCAGCAGGCCGTGTACGAAGTATCTTTGAAAGGAGAAGAATACGAGCAAGGGCACGGACATCGCGAGGAACGCACCGGGGGCCAGCACGTCGATGTTGCTGCCGAACTGGCGCATCTGCGCTTGCAGCGCCACGGTCAGCGGCTGGGTGTCGCTGTTGGAGAAGACCAGCGCGACCAGCAGGTCGTTCCAGACCCACAGGAACTGGAAGATGGCCAGCGAGGCGATCGCGGGGCGGCCCAGCGGCAGGATCACCCGCCGGAAGATCACCCATTCGGAGCCGCCCTCCATCCGCGCCGCCTCCAACAGCTCGCGCGGGATCGCAGCGAAGAAGTTGCGCAGCAGGAACACCGCGAACGGCAGCCCGAAGCCGACGTGGAAAAGCACCACCCCGGTGATCGAGCCGAACAAATGCAGGTCCCGGTACAGCTTCGCGACCGGGATCAGCGCCACCTGGATCGGCACCACCATCAGCCCCACCACGCCGACGAAGGCCCAGTCCCGGCCCGGGAACTCCATCCAGGCGAAGGCGTGGAGCGCGAACGCCGCAATCACCACCACCAGCACGGTGGCGGGCACCGTGATCAGCACGCTGTTGAGCAGCGCCTTCACGATGTCCTGGTCCTGGAACAGGCTCGCGTAGTCGGCGACGGTCAGCTGCGCCACTTTGGCGAACACGTTCCACCAGCCGCCGGCGCTGATGTTGTCGGCCGAGCGGAACGAGGAGACCAGCAGCCCGAAGGTCGGGATCCGCCAGAACACGCCGATCAGCAGCGCGATTGCCTGTAGCGCCCCGCTGCTGAGCCGCTGGGAGATCCGCGCCGCCAAGCGCCTGGCGCCCGGCTCGCCGGACGCGCCGAAGCGGTACTTGCGGAACACGCGGTTTCGCGTCACCGGCAGCGTGGTCATGCGGCCACCGCCGCGTGACGCGTCAGGAACATGGCCCACAGTGTCCGGACCATGTGTGCTACTGCTTTCTCAATATCCGCTACCGTGCTGATAGTAAGCGTCGTTACACCTTTTAGCAATGCGTTTCACCATACCCGTGAGTGCCAGAGCCTGGCCCGATTTCGATAAAGACAGTGACGCCAACCTCACCAGATACTCGATGGTTCCTGCCCATTGGACAGAGGAGGCAATTTGCCGGGCAAGTTCTTCACGAATTGCCTCTGCCGTGGTCAATGGCATGGCCGAAATATTGCTGATAACGGGAATTGTCGCATCGTGCAATGCCGTTGCGGCAATAGCCTGTGCCAGCGTACTCGCTGCCGGTTGCATGACGGGCGAATGGAATGCGCCGCTAACCGCGAGCGGTATCACTCGCTTGGCTCCACGCGCTTTCGCTCGCTCCATTGCAATATCTAACGCACGTTGCTCGAAAAATGCGAATCTCCGCGCTGGGGCTGCCGGAATACCTGTGCACGTTGGTCAGGCTTTCCTGCAACACACGAAACAGAGCAGTCTCGGCATCGGTGGTGAGCCTGACCAATTCTTCGTCTATCGATACGCTTAGATGAATTCCGCTGCGCTTTTTAAATCCTTCCGCGTACCAGAGCACCGCGGAAGCAAGTCCGCATTCATCGAGAAGCGGCGGGTGCAATAAATACGAGAGAGTGCGAATTTCCTCGCCAATTTTGCCAACCACCTCGCGAGATTCCGTCAGGGCGTCCTTCACATCGACTTTCCTGGCATCCACCAGCTTGGCGAGGCGATCGAGGGTCATGGACAGCACCGCAATTTTTTGGCCGGTGGTGTCATGCAAATCGCGCGCGATGCGGCGGCGCTCTTCGTCCTGGAGTTTCAAAAGCCGCGCGGAAAGTTGGCGCAGCGAAAGTTCACTGACGCGCAAAGCTTCGTTAGTTTCGATCAACTCGGTAAGTTCCGTGGCAACCACGCAAATGGTGTGGACGCCCTGCTCGCGAACCGGACTCAGAGTTAAACGAATCGTGCGCGGCCGCTGCCGGTGGCTATCCAGACGAATTTCGCCGCGTACGATATTGATGTTGGCATCCGCGATCAGATGGGCCAGCAGTTTACGATCTTCGCCGAATACGAAATCATTCAGCGGGGCGCCGATGAACTTTTCAAGAGGAACGTCAAAAATTTTCGCAAAACTGCGGTTGGCATAGAGAACCGTGCCGTCGTCAGCAAGGGTTGCGGCGCCTTCGTCGATGGTCTCGACCATCAGGCGGTAAGGATGTTCGGCTCCCTGCAACGTAAAAACTTGGTCGCCTTGAGGCCCAGAGACCAGCACGGCATCCACCTCACCCATGCGGATGGCGCGAAGCGTTTCTTCGAGTTCCGCGACGCGACCCTGCAGATCGCTAACTTCCTGCGAGGCTCGGCCCGGTTGTTTCTTCCGCTTAGGCACTTCCCTGCTCCTCATCCAGTTTGATATCCAGCCCAAGAATTACGCGATTCTGGTCGGAAAAATCGCCAACCAGCCGGCGCAACGGCAACGGCATAGACTTAATCAGGGTCGGCGCGGCGATGATCTGGCCTGCCGCAGCCATTGCCGGTTGTTGATAAATGTCGACGACTTCGAGGTCAAACTGACCGGGAATATATTTGTCGCACAGCGCGCGAAGATTTTCGACCGACTGGCGCGAGCGCGGAGTCTGTCCGGTGATATACAGGCGCAGAGCGTAGCGCTTGACAGGCCTCTTCGCTGCTCTACCACGCGTTCTTTTTGCGGCCGCTTTTGTCTTCGGTTTCCGGCTGCTTTTAGCCTTGGTTTTCATGCCGCTTCCATATTATTTCGCCTGCGAACGGACATCGAGACCCACCAGAACCCGCTGGGTGTCCGAGAGGTCACCGATAATTTTGCGAATCGGCTGAGGAAGATTGCGCACCAACGTAGGAATGGCAAGTATCTGGTCATCCTGGGCCAGTTGCGGGGTCTTGACCAGGTCGATCACATGCAGCCGGTAACGGCCTTGCAGGTGTTCCTCACAGATTTTTTTCAAATTCTTAAGGGCGATCAAAGATTTTGGTGTTTGACCCGCGACATACAAGCGAAGCTCGAGCACAGCATCCCTAACGTTCCCGGTGGCCTGCGTCTTGGGAGGTTTGGTTTTCACCTTGGAGCTCCTCGTGAGTTCACGCCCTGGTTATCTTGGGTTACGCCGCGGATCTTGCCCATTTCCTCGCGATCCAGGGCCAACCTTTGCTGGCGTTCGCTTCGTTGCCGGGTGAGGCGCGCAAATTCGGCTTCGCCCGAGGACAATTCGGAACGCAACGCGGCGATTTGCGACTCCAGAACACTGCGCCTGGCGGAAAATTCTTTGCGCTTCTCCTCCAGCTGTTGCTGCTCGCGCAGCGACTCGGCTCGTTCGCGAGCTTCCTGTGCAAGGCGTGCTGAACCAGTGTAAACGGTCCCAGATCCTATGTAGGCAGGAAGTAAGCGGACTCCGGTGCGGCTAAGAACAAATTCGCGAATCTGGTTGGAATGCGCCATGCCGCGCGATTTTAAAACATACAGGCCGCGATTGCGTTCGCCATTCAGCTCCAGGTCGCGCAACAGGAGCCAGGTATCGGTCAGCGAGGAAATGCCCACTTCGGTTTGTTCTTCAGCGCCGCGATTGGCGGTGAGCGTAGTGAACATGGCGGTGATCTGGCGGTCTTTCAAAAAGTCCAGCAGGCGCATCAGCATGGCGTGGACTTCATTGAGACTAGCGCTGATGAGATTGGTGAGGGGATCGACGATGACCACTTGAGGATTGAACTCGTCGACCAGATCGTGAATGCGCAGTAAATGCATTTCCAGGCCATGTTGGCTGGGACGCCAGGCGTGAAATCCCAACAGACCTTTTTTAACGTATTGCCCGAGGTTGATTCCCACCGAACGCATATTGCGCGTGACTTGCGCGGAGGACTCTTCGAACGCGATGTACAAGGCGCGCTTGCCAGTGCGGCAAGTTTCATTGGCGAAGTGTGCGGCCACTGTGGATTTGCCGGAGCCGGAAGTTCCTGACACCAATATCGACGAGCCTTTGAAGAAGCCCCGGCCTTCCAGCATTGTGTCGAGATCTTTTATCCCGGAAGAAATGCGATCTTTCGACACTTTGTGATCCAGACGAATGGAAGACAACGGCAAGACAGAAAAGCCCTTCTTGTCGATCAGGAAAGGATATTCGTCAGTACCATGAGACGACCCGCGATACTTCACGATGCGCATACGGCGCGTGGAAATCTGATCATTGACGCGATGATCGAGTGAAACTACACAGTCAGAGACATATTCTTCCAGGCCATAGCGTGTCAGGGTCCCTTCACCACGTTCGGCGGTGATCACCGTAGTTAGGCCGCGGTTTTTCAGCCAGCGGAACAAGCGGCGAATTTCGGAGCGCAACATGCCAGAATTTCCAAAACCAGAAAAAATCGCCTCCACCGTATCCAGCACGACCCGCTTGGCGCCTACCGACTCCACCGCATTCTGGAGACGCACAAACAGACCTTCCAGGTCGTACTCGCCGGTTTCCTGAATTTCGCTTGGTTCGATGCGCACGTAATCGAGGAACAATTTCTTTTTGTCCGCCAGCGATTGCAGGTTAAATCCCAGCGACTCCACGTTCCGGCTCATCTCCTCACCGGTCTCTTCAAAAGTCATCAGAACGCCCGGCTCACCGAATTCCGTGGCTCCGCGAATCAGGAATTCCATGGCAAACATGGTTTTGCCGCAACCCGGACCGCCGCACACAATGGTGGGCCGTCCCGCCGGCACACCGCCGCCAGTTATCTCGTCAAAGCCGGCAATGCCACTGGGCGACTTTTTTAACTGTGGAAAGGCATGAGAGGCAGCAGCGGTTTTGTGGCGTTTTGACGCGCGAGCCATAACGACGTTTTTCGTTCCTCGCAATTTGAAATCAGGCGGTGACGGCAACAGCGACTTGTTCAGCGAAGCTTATTATCCACAGAAATCAGCGTTATAACAATTGTGGTATGCGGAATTTAAAACTATGGCCCGGGTGGGTGTGGGCAATCACAGAGGGTGGCATTTCCCCGAGTGCAATTTTAGTTTGAACCGCCAAGTTATTTTTAGCAACGTTATAAATATCGATGTCCAGTCCAGATTTGACAGCATCATCGACGTGAACCCAATGAAGAGGTACCATGCGGGCACTATTCGGAATTAACCGTGAATTTAGCCCCACTCAGGAGAAGCCGATCATGGTAGCTGCGAGGAAATTTGTGATTTTGGCGGTAATTTTTACGGCCGCGCTGGCGTCTAGGCCCCGAGCCTATGCAGGTCCCCCACAAAGTGGCACTGCCGCGGGGACAAAAGAAGAACCTTATGTGGTGGAATACTATTACAAGACCAAATGGGGACATGCGGAGGAATTCCTCACACTGTTCAAGAAAAACCATTACCCGGTGCTGCGGAAAGAGATGGAGCTCGGACGTATCTTGCGTGTGAGCATGACCGCGCCGCGTCTGTACAGCACCGAAGACGGACGATGGGATTACCGGGTCACCATCGTGTTTAAGAGCGCCGCAATCGCGAACGATAATTTCGACAGTGAGGGCATTTTGCGGCAGCTCTATCCGGATCAGGACAGTTATAAAAAAGAAGAGTAGAGGCGCTTTGAAATTTTAGACGCGCACTGGGACTTACCGATCAAAGATGTAGTGCTCGACAAACACTAGGGCACGCCGCTCAGGAGTGTGGCGCGGGAACTACCGCTGCAATTTCAATGATTGGATTCGGCAACTGGCGCATGGCGCGCACAAACATTTCCACGATGCGGGCGTCGAACTGGGCGTCAGCACAGCGTTCCAGTTCCTTGAGGGCGTCGGAAGAGGGCCGCCCCTTTTTGTAGACTCGGTCACTGGTGATGGTGTCGTAGGCGTCCGCCACGGCAATGATGCGCGCGCCCAGGGGAATTTCCTCGCCCGCCAAAGCGTCGGGATATCCTGAGCCGTCAAAATATTCGTGATGATGAAGAACCATCTCCCGGATACGCGCGAGTGGTGTCAGGGGTTCAAGAATTTTTGCGCCAAAGGTTACGTGGGATTTCATGGTCTCCCATTCTTCCGGATTCAGAGCCCCGCCTTTGTTCAGAATAATTTCCGGGATACCGACCTTGCCAATGTCGTGGAGCACCGCGCCCAAACGAATTTCGTCCACTTCCGCGTCGGTCATGGACATGGATTCGGCGATCAGCGCGGCGTAGGCGGAAACTTTTTGCGAATGCCCTTGGGTGTAATGGTCTTTCGCATCGATGGCGAAGGCCAAAGAGGTCACCGTGTCAAGAACCGCTTGCGGCATAGCCTGTGGACCTTCCACGACCACGGGCTTGTCGGTGACGATTTCCGTGGCCGCCAGAGATTCCGTAAATTGCTTAAGGCGCAGATAAATTTCCTCGAATGCCTCAGGGCCAGTGGAGAACAAGCGCTTCAGCGTGACTCCGAGATAGGCCTCCAGAACGTCGCGCTTCCATTTTTTCGCTTCGTTGGGATCGAAGTGATCGGCCGTCGATACGGTATTCCCGCCTTGATGCTTGGACAGATACATGGAAGCATCCGCCACCTGGATTAACTCCTGCGGGGACGACCCGTGCAACGGATAGCAAGCTATACCAAAGCTGGCGCTGATATTTTTTTCGCGCAATAACGGATCGACGGCCACCAAGCTGCGCAGCTTGGAAGAAAGTTGGCGTGCGTGCTCCATGTTGGTTTCCGGCATCAGCAGGACGAATTCATCTCCCCCGTAGCGGGCCACCACATCGGAGCGCCGGCAATTCGTTTCGAGGATATGTCCGACTCGTTGCAAAACAAGGTCGCCCTCAAGGTGACCGTAAAAATCGTTGACGAATTTGAAGCGGTCAAGGTCCATCAGCACCAGTGCAAAGGCGCGAGCGGCGCGCGTGGAACGCTTCCACTCATTGCCCAGCGCTTCCATGAAAAAGCGGTGCGTTTTGACACCGGTGAGGCCGTCAGTGATGGCTTGCTCCTGCGCTTTCTGGAAGGAATAGGCATTGTGCAGCGCCCCTGCGATAAGGTCGGCAAGCGTGCGGACGAGCAGAATTTCTTCTTCGGAAAATTCGATGTTGGCGGAGGATTCGATAAAAAGTATTCCGTGGAGGTGCTCGGCGTAGAAGATCGGAAGGGCCACTGCCGTAGCGGTGTCCGGGAGAAGCGGCTTCAACGCGGCATCCGCGACATTCGCGCCACGATAGAAGGCCATCTCGCCATTGCGCGCAACATGTCCGATGAGCCCCGCGCCAAGCGGTACCCGTTGACCTAAACTGCCGCGACGCTTGCCGGCTTCGGCCTGCACCACGATTTCGCGTGTGGAGTACTCCAGCACGCCAATCCCGATGTGGTCGTAGGTTAGGCCGTCTTCGAGCTGCTCGGCGATTTTGGCGAGCATTTCATCAGGATTGAGAGTGGCGATGGCGTTTCTAGAAATAATATTGAGCAGCGAAAGATGGCGCGCTTTGGTTCTCTCTTCCTGGAAGAGACGTGCATTTTCAATAGCGATGCTGGCTTCGCTGGCGAGCACGCGCAATAGTTCGAGATGCCCTTCATCGAAGACGCGCTCGTTGTCTGAGAAGACCGCCATGGCGCCTATGGCACGGTCGTAAGCTACCAGCGGAACGCCGCAGAAACAGCCGCGCGTGCGTATGGGATCGACGCCCAGTTTTTTGACTTCCTGGACATAATTTTCGCGAATCAATACGGGCTGACGCGTGCGGATAATGTATTCGGAAATGTGATTCCCGGAAGGACGCGTGCGCTTGGGCATACGCGCGCCGTCGATCATTTCCAGATCGAAGGTCATTTCATCGCTGTTGGATTCCAGCGACGCAATGTAAAAGTTTTCGGCATCAAACAAACGCCGTAATTCTTCCCAGACTTTGCGCAACAGATCTTCCTTGTTGAGCGTGGAGCTGAGAGCGCGGCCGATCTCGTTTAGGACATGCAGCTCTTCGGAGCGCCGGGAGGTTTGTTGAATCAAATAGCTGTTTTCTACGGCCATGCCAATCTGATGTCCCAGCGCGAGAAGCAGGCGAAGCTCCGCAGCCGTGAATTTGCGGCTATCCGAGGTGCCCAACAGCAGAACGCCGAAAGCGTTTTCCTTGGCTTGCAAACTGATAGCGACAACGCTGCGCAATCCCTGAGCTAGAGCAATTTCACGGAAGCGCCGAATGGATGGTTCCTTGTCCAGCGCGGAGAGTGAGTCATCGCGCAAATCGCGAAAACCCAGCAGGCCACCCAGGCGAGCCACCAAGCCCACCAGATAGTCGTCCAAGCCTTCTTCCTGAACAGAGCGGCTGAAGGAGTCTTCCAAACCTACCGCCACCACGGATGTCGGACCCTGCGGGTCACCATGATGAAGAAATAGCGCTCCGGCAGGAAGGCGCACGACACCCAGCACGCGGTCAAGCGCCTGTGAAAGCATGCGCTGGATTTCTCCACCCACGAAACCGGAGGTGGCCAGATTGAGATTCGAAAGCGCCAGCATGTTGCGCTCGATCCGGCGTTTCTCTTCTTCATACAACGCCATGACCATGAGCATGGCGACAAAGGCGGAAGGCACCGCCACGATGGACATCAACGCAGTTCGCTGGCTTGTGTCGGCGTGCGCGAAAAATAGAAAAACCGATAACCTCAGAATGGCCCAGCACGCAAAAGAAATCGCCAGCAAATGGTCGACGAGGGTCTCATGACGCCGGGTTTCCTGCCAAAAGATGATCGCCACCGCCAGGAAAAGACACGCCGACGGAATCACCACGGAAATAGACACGTAATTCAGATAGTTGCCAACGGTCCACAGACCAAGTACCCCGGCAGTGACCCCGGCTGGCACGATCCAGGGCTTGCGTTGGGCATATAACTGCGCCCCGACGAAGAAGAAGATGGATGCCAGAGCGTAGATCCAGGTGCTGAACGAGGTTTCGATGGGGCTTTCCGGTATCCAGCGCGAAAGGCCGAGAGCGAGAAAATGCAACGAATACACAGCCCAGCCAATGGTCCAGACCAGCAGGTAGGACTGACGTTTTATGCTGTAGATATATGCGAAAAATCCGGCTACCAGAGCGGTAGCCGCCAGTACGGCGAGTACGATTAAATCCTGAGGTATCAAGTTTTTGATCGCTTCCTTACTCGCGGTAAATGCTTTAGCTCGGACAACGCCGTACCAAATGCTCACAGCACTCGAAGTGGCGCATCACTCTGAAAAGAATGCGGCAGGCTTCGAGGTATACACAAAATAAAGTACTTGCGATTATGAGGCATAGGATTTTCGGGAACAAGCGTACCTGCGTATTGGTAGCCAAAAGATAACGGAATCAGTTAATAGCAAGAATATGTCACAACTCCGAGGGCCCTATTCGCTCGGACCGTCTCGTGACCCTCCCGGAACGACTTTGTGATAGGCTCTGGCATTCGTTGGGGCACCGTTTCGCGTGGTTTTGTGCTGATCGCTATTCCCATCATTGGAAAATTTTGTTCACCGACTAAAGGAGAGTTGTTATGAACCGACTTCGCTTAGGGATTTTTTCATGCGCGATTTTCGCGATGGGGATCGGGCTGGCGTCGTGCGGCGGGGATTCGTATCACCAGAAGGAGGAGCGCTACGTATTCGTAACGTTCAATTCAAATCTGCCGTACTGGCAGGAGGCGGAAGCGGGCTTCCAGGACGCCGGGAAATGGCTGGGCGTCAAAGTGGAATTCGCCGGCCCGGAGAAGTTTTCGCCGGAAGAGGAATTGGCTGCATTTCAAAAAGCCGTGAGTGAGAAGCCCTCGGGAATATTGTTGTCCGCTTCGCGCAAGGAAATTTTCAAAGATCCCATCGACGGAGCCATTGCCCAGGGCATCCCGGTGATCTGCATCGATTCCGATGCGCCCAATTCCAAACGCATTTCGTTTATCGGGACCGACAATCTTCGCGCTGGAATGGAAAGCGGCAAGCGCATGGGCGATCTGCTCAAGGGCAAGGGAAACGTGGTGATCGTTTCCATCCCGGGACAAGACAATCTGGATGAACGAGTGCGCGGCGTCAACGAAGCGTTGAAAAAATTCCCGGGCATCAAAGTGGTACAGACGATTGACGACAAAGGCGACCCACGCAGCGCAAATGATCAAATTTCGGCCCTGCTGGGCGCGAAAAATGCCAAAGAAAAAGTCGATGGCATTATTTGCCTGGAAGCTTCAGGCGGACCAGGCGCCGCGGAAGCCCTGCACCGGCTGGATCAGACCGGGAAAATTCCGATAGTGGCGTTCGACAAAGACCCGGAAACCCTGGACTTCGTGCAACAAGGCGCTATCGCCGCGACAATTGCACAAAAGCCTTACGTGATGAGTTATTACGGACTGAAGTTCCTCGACGATTTACATCACAACGCGGTACACGAGTTCAAGGAATGGAATACCGCGCCGGCGTCGCCCATCCCAACATTTGTGGACACCGGCACCGCCGTAGTGGACAAATCAAATCTGGCGGCGTTTCGCGAGGCCTTGGCGGCGCATCCGAAACCCCTCTAGCAAAACTCTTCACGCGATTCGATCGGGCGTAGCGTGACGAGCTGCGATTGTGGTGTGACCCGGGAAACGGAACACCTGACTCATTAGCCTTTTTTGTGTTTTAAGCATTCCATCTGCTGCAATCTTTTCTCGGCTTCCTTTTTTGTTTTGTACGGACCGCCGAGGTTTTTATTACCCTTCTGAAACAGCTTCTTAGCCGCCTTCTGTTTTCTTAATCATGACGACCTCCCGCAATCTCAGGATCTCCACAGAAATGCCATAAACGCAGCGTCACGGTCCATACGGTTTGTTACTGATCGGCCGAATCTGTCTCCAGACAAAACCACTGATGCCGGCGAGTAACCAAATGTCGCTGGCCATCATCAAAGGCTGATGCTCGGTAGAGTTAGGCCTCGCGTTCGAGGTCATGCAGCGCTTACAGAATTTTCTGTTGCGTACTACGGCGATTCCGAATCGCTGTTCTATTGACACTGCTTACAAGTCGGCCTACACTACGGAGTTTTTAGATACCCTCAATAACTCACCGTGAGGGCGGGAATAATAATATGGACAAGAAACGATTAGAATATTTTAAGAAAAAGCTTGCTACCCGTCGCGAAGAATTGATGAAGACCATCGCGCGCACCCAGGAAGAGGGCCGCACCGCGGATGATGATCAAACTGTCGATCTGGCGGATAAAGCTGCAAACTCCTACACCAAGGAATTTCTCTTTGGCATGACCAACACGGACCGTACCATTCTGAACATGATCGATGCAGCCTTGAAGCGCATTCAGGTGGATGAGTACGGCGTGTGCGCGAATTGCCAGGA
>CAVPKZ010000112.1:0-8014 GCA_963705755.1 uncultured Acidobacteriota bacterium
CATCGCCGCGGCCACCGGAACAGCATCATCCGGAGAATCCAGTTTCACTACATACCAGCCGACCTGGCTCTTGATTACCGACGGTACCGTCTCGTCAAAATATTTCCACTGCAGCCAGAACTGGCTCTCGTCTCCGCCCGGATGGTCGTTGTGATAAATGCCGTCCAACACAAACTCCCAGGTCTTGGTCGGTCCATAAAGCGCGTTCTTGATCGGAATCCGGTCGCCCAATTTCCATCCAAAGCGTTTCGCGAGGCCGGCTCCAACCACGGCTCCCTGGCGATCTTTTACAAAATTATTCCACTCATCATCGGGAACACGCATTTCAGTCATAACTTGGCGTTGATTTTCCGGGTCAATCACGAATTGAGGGAAAAAGTTCTTTTCGTCCTGATAAACGCCGCCGAACCAGTTGTTATGAGTAACCGCCTTGACGCCCTTGATCTGCAAAATCTTGTCGCGATAAGACAGCGGAATCACATTGATCAATCCCGCGCGATTAATCACCACCAGCCGATCAGCGCCGGCGAGTTCCGTACCGCGGCTGAACGCGCTTCTCACCACCGCCAGAAACGTGAACAAGAAGAGCGCCACTGCGAAAGATCCAATCGTCAAAATCAGCCGAATCTTCTTGCGAAACAAATTCGCAAATATAAACCGGTTGAATTTCATGCCACACCACCCACCAGCACGCCCTTGCGCTCAGCTTCCACGAGCACGCCTTTATCGAGATGCAATGTTGTATGTGCGCGAGCTGCGACCACAGGATCGTGAGTCACCATCAGCACCGTCTTGTGATATTTGCCTACCAACTCTTCAATCAGCGCCATGATTTCATCCGCGCTCTTACGGTCCAAGTCTCCGGTCGGTTCGTCGCACAACAAAAACGTCGGGTCGGAGACAATGGCGGCGCAATCGTCACGCGTTGTTCCTGTCCGCCAGAAAGCTGCCGCGGGAAATGGTTCATGCGATCGGACAGGCCCACCACGCCGAGCGCGGTCTCCACATGTTTGCGCCGCTCAGACTTGGAAAGCTTGGTCAGCAGCAGCGGCAGCTCCACGTTTTGAAACGCGGTGAGCACCGGGATCAAGTTGTACATCTGAAAAATGAATCCCACGTGCCGGGCGCGCCATTGCGTGAGTTTGCTCGCGGACATGTGCGTGATCTCGTCGCCAGCCACGGTAATGCTGCCCGCGGATGGGACGTCCAGCCCCCCCAACAAATTCAGGAGTGTCGTTTTTCCGGATCCGCTCGGACCCATGAAAGCCACGAAATCAGCCTGGTCCACATCAAGATTCAGTCCCTGCAACACCTGAATATTTTCGCCTCCACGGCGATACGTCTTGTTCAGGCCTCGCACACGGATGAGGCTGGGCGCATCGGACCGTCCATCAACGCGAATCATAATTTAGCTCCTACTGTTTGATTTCAACTTTGTCGCCGTCGTGCAAAGTAGCCGGACCGGTAACCACTAACGAATCGCCCGGCATTACGCCCGCCATGATGGCCACCTCCGTACCGCGATAGCACCCACCCGTATCGCGCGGTGCTCCACCTTGCCGTCATGCACCAGGAAAACGTATGACGTTCCGCCTTCGCTTCGAACCGCGCTTTTCGGCACATACGTCATCGGCTCCGGCCCTTGGGTCTTGCGCTCCTCCTCCGACAGAAACGCCACTTTCACACCCATGTCCGGAAGAATTTTCGGATCAAGCTTCAAAAAAGAGATGCGAACTTTCACCGTAGCCTTTTGCCGTGCCGCGGTCGGAATCACCGTGCGAACCTTACAAGGGATTTGCCAATCAGGATAAGCATCCAGAGTCGCTGTCACGGGCTGGTTGGGCAACACCCGTGCAATGTACGATTCGTTCACATCCACTTCAATCTCATTCGAATTCATATCCACAATCGTAGCGATACCAGTGCGCGTAAACCCGCCGCCCGGCGGAAATCGGCGAAACCATTTCGCCCACCTGCGCGTCTTTCGAAACTACAATCCCGTCAAATGGCGCACGAATCACGGTGTTGTCCACAGCCTGCTGAGCTTCGTTGATGCGCGCATCCGCGCCCACGACCTGCTGTTTGGCGAGCGCGATCTTCGCGGTCAGGCTGTCAGCGGCCATGGATGCGTTGTCCAGATTTTCCTGCGTTTGAACGCCCGCCTTCTGCAGTTGCTCCGCGCGGCCCAGTTGGATTTTGGCGTTCTTTAATTGCACCTGGAAGTCTGCAATGGCCGCTTGCGCCGAGTCGCGGTCAGCTTTCGCCGACTCCAGCGCGCGCTTCACATCAGAATCGTCAAGGGTAGCCAGCAGCTGTCCCTGCCGTACGTGCGTGCCTTCATCAAAAAACACGCCAGTCACCCGGCCGGTAAATTTGGCTGCAATGGTAGCCCGCCGCCGAGGTGTCACGTAGCCGCTGGCATTAAGCAGCGATTGCCGCCCGCCCGCTTCCGCTTTGGCCGCCGTCATCACTTGAACCATGGGTTTTTGACTCCGCAGAGCGTACGCAGCCGCCGCGATTGCCGCCAAAGGAAAAATCACCAACACAATGATCACAAAGCGTTTACTGGCACCTGCGCCAGCCTTTCGGTGAGCGTCGCCGATGCGCAGACTGCCGAGGTCAGGTTTAATGGATTGTGGGTGCGAGGCCATCCGCGCCAATGCTCCTTAGCCTACAAACCGCGTATTCGTCGCTACGCATACAACTCTGCGATAGTTGCGTGTGTATATTGATACGCGCACAGGATGCAAAAGATTACCGGCTGCACGGTAGGCATGTCAGCCGCGTCAATGCCGGTATTGTAGCTTGTCCTGAGAATTTTAGGTATGCGTCCGTTAGGCGCCCAGCTGCATCTCAAGAATTGTAAATGTTTACTTGACTCTGATGCGGCATCGTTCTATTAAAGACCTGTAACAGAAGTGGTTCTGCGAAAACTGCTAAGGGACGTGCCCGTGCAGCCTACCCGTCGTGACTTTCTGAAATTAACAACCGCTGGTGGTGTCGCCGCAGCGGTTTTTGGATTTGATTTGCAGCCCGCCTACGCGGAGCTTCGCGAGTTGAAGATCGCCAGAGCCAGCGAGACACGCTCAACCTGTCCGTACTGCTCCGTAAGCTGCGGCGTGATTATCTACAGATAGGCGACCGGCAAAAAATGTGACCCCCAGGTAGTTCACGTGGAAGGCGATCCCGATCATCCCATCAATCGCGGAACGCTCTGCCCCAAAGGCGCTTCGCTGCAGCAGGATATTTTGAACGAGAGACGGTCGTGAAGCCACAAGTGCGAGACCCGGTCGGATCATTGGGAAGACATCTCCTGGGATACCGCGCTGAACGAGATCGCGCAGAAGGTCAAAAAAATACGCGACGATACTTTTATCGAGAAAGATGCACAAGGAAAGACCGTCAACCGCTGCGAGTCCATCGCCTGGACCGGCGGCTGTACCGATACCAACGAATTCAACTACCTCGTCGTCAAAACCATGCGCGCCCTGGGGGTCGTGCACCTGGAAAACCAGGCCAGAGTTTGACACGGCCCTACGGTCTCAAGTTTGGGACCAACGTTCGGCCGCGGGGCAATGACCAATGGCTGGGTGGATATCAAGAACACCGACATGATGCTGATCATGGGTGGCAACCCGGCGGAGAACCACCCGTGCGGCTTCAAGTGGGCCATCGAAGCCAAACGTAATCGCAACGCCAAAATAATCGTTGTCGACCCGCGCTTTACTCGTACCGCCTCGGTCGCCGATTTGTTCAGCCATATTCGGGCTGGAACGGATATTGCCATGCTCGGCGGCATGATTCACTACGCCATCGAAAATAATCGCATCGCCAAAGACTACCTGCTGAACTACACCAACGCGGCTTTCATCGTGAAGGACGGCTTTAAACTCCCCGAGAATGACGGAGTTTTTTCAGGTTTCGACGCGCAAAAACAGGCTTACGACAGGTCTACGTGGAATTATTCGGGCACTGGAAGCGCTAAGGTACAAAACGCGGAGATGCAAACCGGACAAGGCAGCATAGCGCCGCCGTTGCCGCCCATGCCTGAAAAAGTCGACTTCGACCTGACACTACAGAACCCGCGCTGTGTATATCAACTTCTTAGTAAACACTATTCGCGTTACACGCCCGAAATGGTCGAGCGCATCACCGGCATTCCTCGCGATCAATTTTTGAAAGTGGCCGATCTATTTACATCCGTCCGCAAAGACGGCGACATGAAAAAGGCCGCCACCGTAATTTATGCCGTGGGTTGGACGCACCATTCCTTTGGCACCCAAATCATACGCACCGCCGCAATTCTGCAATTGATCATGGGCAATGTCGGGCGCGCCGGCGGCGGCGTCAATGCCCTTCGCGGTCACTCCAATATTCAAGGCGCCACCGATATGGCGGGCATCTTCGACAACTTGCCCGGCTATTTGAAGGTCCCTACTCCAGCCGACAACAATTTTGACGCCTGGATGAAGAGAATTACCCCCACGCAGGCAAAACCAGCCGAGTGGCAGTCTATGAACTATTGGAGCAACACGCCGAAATTTGCGGTGAGTCTTTTGAAAGCCTTCTACGGAGACGCCGCCACCAAACAGAACGGCTGGGCTTTTGACTATCTGCCAAAAGTCGATCGCAACTTTTCCTGGGTCCAACTCTGGGAAAACATGTACAACGGCATCGTCAAAGGCCTCTTCGCCTTTGGCATGAACGGCGTTGCCATCGGCCCGGACTCCAAGAAAAATATCGACGCTTTGAAAAGAGCCGACTGGCTCGTAGTCGGCGAAATTTATCAGGACGAAACCAGCGAATTCTGGAAGTCGCCGGGAATCACCACCGACGAAATGAAGCAGATTCAGACCACCGTCTATCGCTTGCCCTGCGCTGGCTTCGCGGAAAAGGACGGCTCGTTCACCAACTCCGCCCGCTGGCTGCAATGGAAAAATGCGGCTCTGCCTTTGCCCGGTGATTGCAAACTTGACCAGGCCATCGTCGCTCAGATTTTCTTGCGCGTGCGTGCGCTCTATGCTCAGGACCCCGGTAAATTCCCGGATCCGATACTCAAACTCACCTTTAGCTATACCGATCCGTCCAATCCGTCGCTGTCTGACGTGCTAAAGGAAATCAATGGCAAGGCTCTGGCCGATCTCGAAGATCCCGTCACCAAACAACAGATTAAGGCAGGCCAACAATTACCCGGCTTCGCGTGGCTGAAAGATGACGGCACTACTCTCTGCGGAAACTGGATCTACTCGGGCGCCTTCACCGAGGCGGGAAATTTAACCGCTCGCCGCGATGCTTCCGATCCCTCGGGACTCGGCGTGCACCAAAATTGGGGATTCTCTTGGCCCGCCAATCGCCGCGTCTTGTACAATCGCGCCTCGTGCGATCTGAACGGCAAACCCTTTGATCCCACCCGCAAGCAGGTGTGGTGGAACGATGCCACCCAGAAATGGGCGGGCAATGATGTTCCGGACTTCAAACCCGATTCCAAGCCGGGCGATCATATGGGGCCATTCATTATGAATCCCGAAGGTGTCGGGCGAATCTTTGGCCCACTCGCGTCTTTCGCCGACGGGCCTTTCCCGGAATTTTATGAGCCGGTGGAAAGTCCCATCGACAACCTGCTGCATCCGCAGCAGACCCACAACCCCGTCGTGAAGCGCTTCAAAACTCCGGACGATAAGTATGGTGGCCCGAAAGAAGGCTACAACGTCGTCTGCACCACCTATCGTTTGACGGAGCATTACCACTACTGGACGAAAAACAATCCCATGAACGTGCAGCTCGTCCCTGAGCCTTTCGTGGAGATTTCCGCGGAAATGGCCAATGAAATGGGCCTGCGTGGTGGCGAACGCGTAAAAGTTTCGAGCATCCGCGGCGAATACATCGCCAAGGCCATGGTCACGAAACGCATCAAGCCCATGATGATCGATGGAAAAAAGATCTATCAGATCGGCATCCCCATTCACTGGGGCTATCGCGGCATCGCCGAGGACGAAGGAAAGACCGCGAAGACGCTGGCGAACAATTTATCGCCCACGGTGATCGATCCAAACGCCTACACGCCGGAATTCAAAGGCTTCATGGTGAAAGTGGAAAGGGCTTAGAAAACTAAATGAGCCAAGCCACACTACGCATCCAAAAGATTTCTGGCCATGCCGGAAGCGTGCCCGGCGAGGGCACCCAACGAGAAGACGTCGTCTGCAAATTAATCGACACCACCACCTGCATCGGTTGCAAAGCTTGTGAAGTGGCCTGCATGGAGTGGAATGATCTGCCCTTCGGCGAAACAATCTTCGACAACACGTATCAGACCATGCCCGAAACGCGCTGGAATTACTGGAACCTGATTTTGTTCAACGAGCATGAGCGCGAAGACGGTTCCCTCATGTGGCTCATGCGCAAAAATCAGTGCATGCATTGCGCCGAGCCCGGGTGCCTGGAAGCCTGCCCCTCCGATGGCGCCATTGTGCAGTACACGAACGGCATCGTCGACTTCCAGCAGGACAAATGCATTGGCTGCGGCTATTGCATTACCGGCTGCCCTTTCAACATTCCCAAATTCAACAAGGAAACCAAGCGCGTTTACAAATGCACGTTGTGCAGCGACCGCGTAAGCGAAGGCCTCGAACCTGCCTGCATCAAGTCCTGTCCAACCGGATGCTTGCACTTTGGCACTAAGGACGATATGCGCGAGCTAGCCAATGCCCGCGCAAAGCAATTGCAGGAGCATTCGAATTTTCCGCACGCTGGCGTTTACGATCCACCGGGAGTCGGCGGCACCGGCGTCATGTACGTCTTGCACGACATGACCCAAACCGAAGCCTATGGTGGTTTGCCGTCCGATCCGCACATCCCCTGGTCCGTGAAATTGTGGAAGCATCCGCTGAAATGGCTCGGCAACGTCGCCATGGTCGGCGGCCTGATCGGACTGTTCGTGCACTACATCCGCTTTGGCCCGAAGGATGATCCTGACGATCCCACCGAAAACCAGAACGAGCCACCGGTCGCGGGGCCTCCGGTCAAAGAGCGTCCGGTCGCCGCACCGCCGGTAACCACAACGGGAGAACGTTTGCGATGAACAATCGAGCAGATGCGCCGGCCGATGCAATTCTGCCGAACGGCCACATCGTCCGTTACACCTTCCGCGAACGCCTGATGCATTGGATCAACGGCTTCGCCTATTTGTACTTGATGTTGACTGGGCTGGCTTTCTGGTCGCCTTGGTTGCTTTGGATTGCCGTAGTGCTGGGTGGCCCTCAAATTTCACGCATGTTACATCCGTGGGTTGGATTAATTTTTGCCTTCAGTCTCACCTGGATGTTCCTCAGCTGGGCTTCGCAAATGCACACCACGTCAGAAGACAAAGCCTGGTGGAATTCCATGAACCACTACGTCCGCAACGAAGACGAGGAGATGCCCCCAACAGGCCGCTACAATATGGGCCAGAAACTATTGTTCTGGGGCTTCGTATTTTGCGGGGTTTTATTGCTGTTATCGGGCGTGATCCTATGGGTTCCCGAATACATTCCCTGGAACGCTCGCGCACTGCGTTATTTGGCAGTGCTCATTCATCCAGCCGCAGCATTGTTGACCATCGGGCTCTTCCTGATTCACATTTACATGAGCGTCTTCGCCGAACGCGGCGCATTTAATTCCATGATACGCGGCGATGTCTCACAGGCATTCGCCAAGCGTTATCACCGTTTGTGGTGGGAACGCGTAGTCGGGTCCGTCAGCCGCAGATAATGCCGGCAAAAAATGTTGCAAGCGTTTATGACGCCCGCATTCGCCGCGCCGAACGATTAATTTCTCTCCACCCCTTTACGCAGGAAGTTCTGACTTTCTACAACAAGATCGCGGAATTCCAGAAAAGTTTGCACGCCCAAATGCTATCTGGCAATAAGCCGCAAGGAGCCGGCAAAAATCTTCCGGCTTTGCGCGAGAACTTGAAAATCGAAGGCCTCCTTCCCCACTTTCAGGAGTTTCTCAAACTTGTCGCCGAAAGCGCCCCGGC
>CAVPKZ010000113.1:0-5768 GCA_963705755.1 uncultured Acidobacteriota bacterium
GCGGCCAGCGTCAGATAGACGACGACCAGACCAAGCCCGAAGAAAATTGTGGCTTTGCCGCCGGATTGGAATTCTTCCAGCAGAAAGGCCGCTCCATTCGTAAGTCATGCCCATTGGGCAGGATTTTCTCGCCAATGCTTCCATGTCCGCGATGCCATCGCCGGAACTGCGGCCCGGTGCGGCGAGCCATCGATTTCAGCTGATCTGAAAAGATTGTAATGGCTGATGACCTGCGGATTCGCGGTTTGCTCCACGGTGACAAGGTCATCGAGCGGAATCGTTTTTCCAGTGTCGGAGCGCACGTAATACTGGTCGATGTCTTTAGCGTTGGAGCGGAAACGGCCGTCGGCCTGAATGTAGACTCGATAAGAGCGATTGTTGAAATCGAAATCGTTTACATACACCGAGCCCATGTACACCTGAAGCGCGTCGGTAATTTGGTTAAGCGGAACCTGCAGGCTCTTGGCTTTTTCGCGATCGATGCGCACGAGATATTGCGGGTCGTTGGCGGTGAAGCTGGTGAATAGGCCGGCCAATGTTCCTTGCTCTGATTGCCTTCCCCGACCAGTTTATTGGCGGCATCGGCGATGCCTGCAGCGAATTGCGGCCCAGATCTTCGAGCTCAAATTGAAAGCCGCCAAATTGTCCCAAACCTTGCACCGCCGGCGGATTGAAGGGAATCACCAAGCTCCGGGAGATGCCAAACAATTGCGGGCGAAGACGCTCAACAATGCCGGCAGAAGAGTGCTCGTCCCCTTTGCGTTCCGAGAAGGGCTTGCAGGCTGGCGAAAACCATGCCGCGATTTGGAGCGCTGCCTGAGAAACTGAAACCGGTGATAGAAAATACGCTGTCGACTTCGTGAACCCCGGCCAGCACCTTTTCCACCTGGGCGCAAATATTTTTCGTGTAGTCCACCGACGCGCCTTGCGGAGACTGCACGATCATAATGATGTAGCCCTGATCGTCTTCGGGAATAAATCCGCGAGGAACTTTCTGATAGATCCAGTAAGTAACACCCAGAACGCGAAGAACACCAGGCGGCAGCGAAACGCCAGCCGATGACGCTGCGCACCGTTTGGCTGTAGGACTTGGTGCCGACTTCGACGATCGCGATTGAAGGCTCTAAACGACCCGCGCCTTGCGCGCGTTCGCGATGATGACCGAGCAAAATTGCGGAAAGCGCCGGGGTCAAGAGTGAGTGCGTTGAAAGCAGAAATCGCAACGGAAAACGCGATGGTCAGCGCGAACTGGCGGAACAGGATGCCGGTGGTGCCGGGGAACAAGGCGACGGGTACGAAACGCGCCACAAGAACCAGGGATGTCGCGATGACCGCGCCGGCCACTTCTTTCATCGCTACTGAAGCGGCATTATGTGGCTCAGTGATGCCTTCGGCGATGTGGCGCTCCACGTTTTCGATAACCACGATGGCATCATCACGACCAGACCGGTAGCGAGAGTGATGCCGAACAGAGTGAGAGTATTGATGGAGAAGCCAAGGAGCTTCACGAAAATAAAAGTGCCGACGAGCGAGACGGGAATGGTAATCGGCGGGAATGAGGGTGCTGCGCCAATCCTGAAGAAATATGAAAATCACGAAGACCACCAGGAGGATGGCCTGGAGCAACGTGATCAGCACGTCTCGAATGGATTCGCCGATAACCGTGGTGGTGTCAAAAGCGACGGCGTACTTCAGGCCAGGCGGGAATGACTTGGAGAGGTGCAGCAACTCTTCTTTGGCAAGCCGGTCAACGTCTAGGGCGTTGGCGCCGGGAAGTTGGGTTACGCCAAAGCCAACGGCTTCGTGGCCGTCGAAGGTGAGCAGGGTTCCGTAGTCTTCGGCGCCCAGTTCGGCGCGTCCTACGTCTCTTCAGTCGCACCAGAGTGCCGTTCGTGCCGGTCTTCAAAACGATATTTTCGAATTCGGACGGCTCGCTGAGACGGCCGATGGCGCGAACGCTGATCTGAAAAGCTTGTCCCGGAGGTAGCGGGAGGCTGACCAACTTGGCCCGCGGCGACTTGGACGTTTTGTTCTTGCAGCGCGTTCAGCACGTTCGTCGGCAGACAATCCGCGTTGAGCCATGCGTCGCGGGATCGAGCCACAAACGCATAGCGTATTTGCGTTCGCCAAAAATGAACACGTCGCCAACGCCGGGGACCCGCTTGACGGCATCCCTGACATAAAGATCGAGGTAATTGCTGAGGAACAGACTATCGTACGTCCGTTTCGGGGAATACGCACCGGCACCAAAAACGAAGCCGCCGAGTTGTTTGGTGATGATAACGCCAGTGTTTTTTACGGCATTTGGCAAGCGGCCAAGGGCCTGATTGACGCGATTCTGGACATCGACGGAGGCCAGGTCTACGTCACGGGTCACGTCGAAAGTAACGGTAATCTGGCTGCTGCCGTCATTGCCACTGGTGGAACTGATGTACTTCATGCCTTGAACGCCGTTGATGGCTTGTTCCAGCGGGATGGTGACGGCGGATTCGACGGTCTGCGCGTTTGCACCGATATAGCCGCTGGAAACTACTACTTGCGGCGGTGCGAGGTCCGGAAATTCGGCTACAGGAAGAGAAGGAATGGAAATTGCGCCGCCAAGAATAATCATCAAGGCGCAAACGGTGGCGAATACGGGCCGGTTGATAAAGAAATCAACAAACAAACGCGGGATCCGCCTTCCGTGAGGTGTGAGTCGTTATAGGCATGGTCTCAGCGGGCCTGGTGTCCAGCATCTTTTTCCGTGTTGTCAGGAGTGGGTGAGGCGCTAGCATTCTGAATTTGTTCCGTGACGGGCATGCCGTCCTGCAAAAATTGGGTACCGGAAACGATGAGATGGTCACCGGCCTTTAAGCCGTCCAGGACGACGTAATCGTTGCCGACGGTGTCGCCGATGGTCAGGCCTTTTTGGCGGGCAAAAGTACCAGCACCCTCTTTCACGGCCACGAATACAAAGAAATGTCCGTTGATTCGAGTTACCGACAAAACTGGAACGACGGGACCCGGTGATTGCTCCAGACAACTTGGGCGCGCATTTGCTGAGAGACGCGCAATTGGCCTTTAGGATTTTCAATGGAGGCTTTGGCCAGGATAGTTTGGGTATCGTTATCAACCTCGGGAGAAACGAAAGTGATGCGCGCGTCGCTGACAGGCTTGCCGGATTCGTCCAGCAAGTGAACTGGCAGGCCAACGCGAAGATCTTTGCCGCGCTCTGCCGGGACGTAAATGTAGGCCTCTAGAGTGCCGGGTTCGTCGACGGTGGTCAGCAAGGTAGTGACCGCCACACGGTCACCTTCGCGCACTGGAATGTCGCCAATAATTCCAGCCATGGGAGCGGACACGCGATAGTAATGCAGTTCGACTTGTTGCTGATTAACCTGCTCGCCCAGGGACTTGAGCTGCGCTAGGGCCGCGTCACGGCTGGTCTGGGCATTGTCAAATTCCTGCTTGCTGACAACGCCGGCTTCAAACAGTTTGCGTTCGCGCTCGAGCTGCGTTTGGGCATAGCGAAGATTGGCTTCCTGCGCGGCGCGGCTGGCTTCCTGGCTGCCGACGGTAGCTCGTTGCTTCAAGGGATCGATTTGCAGGATCGGAGTGCCGGCTTTGACGTGGTCGCCGGACTTCACAAAAATTTTGGTGATTTGGCCTTCCACCTGGGGATTGATGGCGGCGGAGTGGCGCGATTTCAAGATGGCAAGGTATTCACTGCTGTCGGAAATTTTCTGCGCTTGAACAATCTGCACTTGTACGGGCATGGCCTGCATGGTGGGTGCGGCCGGACCGGCTGGACCCTTTTGGCAACCGGCGGCCAGCCCAAGCACTGGGGACGTGAAGCAAAGGGCTAATTTCAAGCGGACAGATCTACATGGGATTTTCGTGCCGCTACCGGGCATAGTTTAGGGGGTTCTCCGTCAAACGTACCGAAAAGTGTACGACACCATAAGCATGTCACCAAGTCGAGGTTGAGGCTGTCTATTTATACGCAGGGGGACACTATTTGTTACGCCGAAAATTAGCGGTTGGTGGGATCTTTTTAATAAAAATCGCGCGAATTGATGCGCTTACCGGACAGGCCTAACTGCAGAACGTCCATCTGCTCGGGGCGATCGAAGACCTTTCCGGGAAAGAGGGATTTCATCAGGACGCGCACTCCGCCGAATGCCACGCCGAATACGATGGCGGCCAGCATGAAGACGCCAGTGGCAATAATGATTTTGGCGAGCACGGTGGTTATCGGGGGATCGGTGATGGTGTGCGTCGGCTCGTTCCAGGTCACCTGGGTTTCGTAATTAACAGCATCGCGAAGGCGAGCCGCGTAGGCGCGGGATGTCGGGGCAAGGACGATGGCGAGGAGCGTGCCTTTGCGTTCGATCGAAGTTCGATCGGCATTCGCTGAAGAAGGAAGAGCCTGCTCGAGATGCTTCCAGTGCAAACCAGCGAGTTGCGGGGTGGGGTAATCGATCAGCAGAACTACGGCGGTGTCGACTTGTTTTTGATATTGCGCAAACATAGCTTCGGCACCGGAGGAAAAGCCGGCGTTATCAGATAATGCCTGGTATTCGGGCCGGTTTAGGGTGGACAGGGCGGAGCGAAAAGCGGCCGGTCCCAGAGCATACTTTTCTGTTCCAGGAATGAGGTCATGCGTCGGCAAATAGTTCGGTATTGGCGGTGCCGGGGTCTTATCGGCTTTAGCGTTTATTTGTTTGGACAACGCATCCAGATCATCCGAGGTCAGCGCCCCAGAGTTGTCGATGACCATCAAAATATTTCCAACCAGGGCGACCCGCTTTTTGTCCGAGGAAGCGTCAACGGGCATGGAGCACGGTGTTAGCGCGCTGAATTGTGGGCAACTGTTTTTTGGGTCTTGAAAGAATGTATAGGCTTCATAGGCGCCGCTGGAATCGTGCAAACGGTAGGTGGTGAGAGTGACGGCGGCATTGCCGTTCGAGTACGAACGCGTTTCCGCGGTTTCCAATCCAGATTCCGTGAGTATGTCTTTCCTGTTAGCTGGAATGGCGGGTGACTGAACCGCATTGCTTGCCGTCCATTTGCCGAAATGCGCCGGAAGAATGCTTTCGGCGCGCAGGGATGGCCCCAGCAGGAGAAGGGCAATCACCAACGCGGCCGACAGCAATCGGCGTGGCAGCAATGAGTGAGTCGACATAGCGTTAATTAAATAGATGCAACAAGGTTACTGTGCGTTGGGCGAATGTTCAAGTTTGGCGCTGGTGGAGCGGGGAGGCGCCGGCTTGGAAGGGCCATTGAAGGTGACGCTATTGAGGCTTTGCAAATAGCTGGCGACGCCCTGGTATAAGCCCTCAGCGACTCTTTGCCGGTTTTCAGGCTGTTTGAGAAGTTGTTCGTCGGCGGGATTGCTGAGGAAAGAGATCTCCGTAAGAATTGAAGGCATGTCCGCGCCGATCAACACCACGAATGGAGCTTTACGGACGCCGCGATTCTTAACGGTTTTGTTGCCCTTTTGCACGCGTTGGGACAACGAAGTTTGAATGTCCTCGGCAAATTCTCTGGATTCGTCAATTTTTTCGTTACGGGCAATTTTTTTGACCAGATCTTCCAGGTCGTGAATACCCACGTTGGCGACGGCGTTTTCTCGCGCGGCCACTTCCATAGCTTCGGGAGAGCCTTTCAAATTCAAATAGTAAGTTTCAATACCGCGGGCGCCGTGATCCTGGCTGGAGTTCGCGTGAATGGAGATAAAGAGATCGGCGTGCGCTTCATTGGCGATGGCAGTCCGCTCTTCAAGGGGA
>CAVPKZ010000114.1:0-39718 GCA_963705755.1 uncultured Acidobacteriota bacterium
GTCGAACGCGCGATCCTCCGTTACCGTTGCGGTACCGTCATTTTCCAGCCTCCGAAAAAAACAGCTTCGATACCCTTCATGGCATACGCCCGGGCCCATGGCCTGCACGCGAAGCAGCAGCGTGTCTGAATCGCAATCGACACGCAATTCCAGCACCTTCAGCAGGTGCCCGCTGGACTCGCCCTTTTTCCAAAGCCTGCTCCGGGAACGGCTAAAGAAAACCGCCTGCCCCGTCCGTTGTGTCTCGGCGAGCGCCTCTTCATTCATGAAGCCGAGCATAAGCACGTCCCCGGTGGCATGGTCCTGAACAATCGCCGGCACCAGCCCGTTATATTTTTCGAATGCAATCTTCACCGTGCCGCCTTTCCGAAATCGAGCTTAAAAACAAAAAACCCGCTGGGCTTTTAAGGGCCAGCGGGCCGATGAGTGCTTTGTTTAGCGAATCGCTATACGCACTCCAGCAGACGTGGTGTTCAGCCGTGATGATGATGGTGCAGATGCGTCCTGAGTAGTGAGCGTTGTCTTCATGTAAGAAAATCAACGATAAGGAATCTTTGCTGGCCTGTCAATGTATAATTTTAGCGATGGAACAGTTATGCCCGGCCTCCATTGCAAGCATGAAACATTAACCTCTCCACCGGAATCAAATAGGAATTCACCACATTAGGAGATTTTTATGGAAGAGAAAATACGTAAAGACGAAAAAGACTGGAAAAAACAGCTTACGCAAAACCAATTTTACGTAACCCGCCAGAAAGGCACCGAGCCGGCTTTTACAGGTGAATACGCCGACAACGAAGATCCGGGCACGTACAAGTGCGTTTGTTGCGGCCAGCCATTATTCACATCCGAGACCAAGTTTCATTCCGGCTCCGGCTGGCCCAGTTTTTACGCTCCAGCGGATAAACAAGCCGTGGAAACCGAAACTGACCGCAGCCATGGCATGGCCCGCACCGAAGTAAAGTGCAGCAAGTGCGAAGCCCATCTCGGACATGTGTTCGATGATGGCCCCACCCCCACCGGCTTGCGCTACTGCATTAACTCTGCGGCTTTAAAACTCGACCAGAAATAAAAAGAGCCGCGAGACAACAAGCGGCTCTAGCTAACCCAAACTTCAGGAAATTCTTACGCGGAACAGCAGCAGTTGGCGTCCACCATTTCCGCGACCGGGTCGCGTTCCCATACCCCGAGCAAAAGAACCTTTGCGCCGGTGGGATATTTGAAAACGTAAAACACATTTTGCAGCCCTTGCAGTTCATAGAAACCAGGGCGGCGAGGATCGGCCTTTGTCGGAGCGCCATTCTCTAACAGCAGGCGCAATTCGGTTACTTGCTCCCGCGGAATGATTCCGCAGGTCGTGAACTAACGGGGGACGTTTTGTTGTTGAGATCATGTTCTTATCCACTGACTAGCTTATCGTGCTGCTCACCTAGTAAGACGTAAAAACTCCTGGAATGTTTCATGGTTCACAACTTTTCACATTCTGTTGACATACCCATTACAGCTGTACCAAAGTCCAGGATTGTTGAATTGCCTCCTATTATTCGATGTCCGGGGAGGCCGTAACGTTAGAAATGCGAGAAAGTTAGCTGAGGGCAGGAGTCGCGATTCTCTCGCAAACGTTACCCCACTCCGATTAAGCTACGACAATTGGGAAACTGATCGGTGCCAGGTGCATGCGTTTCAATAAAAATCCGTTACTACCTAACGTGCCACTTGCGCGTGCCCCTTTAGTTTGCGATAGTTCGCATCACTGACGTCAAGAACAGGAAAGCACCGTGACAAAAAGCACCCCCAAGAACTCCGCAAAAGCAGATAAAGCCAGCTTCAATAAAGACCGCCGCCGCAAGCATCATCACTGGCTGGTCACCGTGTCTTACGCTGACGGCGAAAAATTTGGTCGCGTATACACCGACAAGGACAAAGCCACGCGCTTCGCCGACCGCCAAAAGCGTTCCCCGGTGGTGAAAGCCGCGCGCATTACGCAGGTTTCCTAAGCGGTCGGAAATTTCTTTGAATTGATGTCGCATGGAAGCGCAACCGGCGGATATTTGTCGCGCTCAGCTCCCCATGTTATATAAGGAAGAGCCTTGAGCGGCCTTAGTATAGTCGTAGTACGGACCTTGCCAACGTTCGGTGACGTTCGATTTAATACGCCGCTGTCCATACTTTTAAAGCACTTACGGCCAGCCGCCGCATTTTCATTTTTTCCATTAACGACCGATTTTGCGCTTCGGTTCCGGATTAACGTTCCATTTAGAGAACGGCGGCTACAGAGCCAGTTACGCCAAAATCCATGGTGTCCTATTTTGCCGTCGCGGCTGGATGGTTAGGACAGAACCTCGCAGGGGTGCGAGTCGTAGAACTTGTTCAGCGCTGACTCGCATCATAAAATCAGCGTGCGGGTACGGCAAAACGCCCCTCCGACAGAATTCTGACTGCAAAGAGAAGCAGGACGGGGTTCAGTAGTCGCGAGGCCTGCGTTCTTTTGGTTTCAACGCCGCACGATCTGTCCGCTGACCTGCACAGTGACTCTTGGAAATTCGGTGGCGAGCTCGGCACGCTCCCCACCTCGGTCGCAAGATCGAAGAGCGGATTCGCATCGAAGCGAATACTTTTCGCACAACGCCCCTGGCATGCGCTGCCCCATCCTTCGGAAACAACACCTCTTCATCGGTTCTGGCGTGATCGAACCTGGATGCAAGACCGTCATCGGATCACGACTCAAACAGTCAGGGGCGTCTGACTCTGCGCGGTGCCATTGCCCTCCTCGCCCTCCTCGCAAACCGCCCCACTGGGCGTTCGAATAATACTGGGAGAAGCGCTTCAGAGTCGCATGATCTCCACAAACTATGGCGCGCACCCGTCCGGGGCATCCGGGACAAACGAATTGATTTATGCCTGACTATCGGGCATACTGACATTCAGGCACCATTGGCATCGGAGGTTAAGGATGGAATCGGCGAAAGTGGGGAAGAGAGGCGCAATCGTGGTCCCCGCCAAATTGCGAAGGCGTTTCGGCATTGAAGAGGGTACTGTCGTCACCGCGGAGGAACGAGAAGACGGTATTCTGATTCGCCCTGCTGTTGTGGTTCCGATTGAAAAGTACACCCCCGAGCGCAAAGCGGAGTTTCTTCTCTCCAATGCGACCAATGCTGTGGATTACCGCAAGGCGCGAACAGAAGTCCAGAAGCTCGGTATAGACCCGGATTCAATTCCCCATCGACGGCCTGTTTAAAATGGCCCGCTTGTTCCTCGATGCTAATGTTTTATTTTCGGCGGCATACCGGTCCGATACAGGACTTCTTAAACTCTGGAAACTTCGAGATGGGGTCTTGTGTAGCTCTCGCTATGCGCTGGAAGAAGCGAGAATTAATCTTAATCATGAAGTTCAACGAACACGGCTAGTGAGGCTGGCCAGAAAGGTTCAGCTCTTCGATGCGGGTAAGCACGAACTTTCGGAGGGGGTCTCGTTGCCAGAGAAGGACGTACCGATCCTATTGGCTGCCATCGAAGCTCGTGCTACACATCTCTTGACTGGGGATTTTCGGCACTTTGGACCCTACTTCGGCAAGAGGGTCGAGGGCATTCTTGTTTTGCCCCCCGGAGAGTACCTGAGACGTTACAGAGACTAGGAGGCGAGAGTAGTGGAGCCTCCTGCAAGACGGCAACCCTTGCCCTACTACCAACAGGATTTCATTTTCCATTCACTTTCCAACTAGATCGAGCAGCAGCCTTATCGGGGGTGGGGAAGGGGCAAAACCTTGCCGTCAACCAAAGCAGCCGCGAAGGCCAGCGTTTGCCGAATATCTTCGTGCACTAGCTCCGGGTATTCGCGCTTCAGTTCGGCACGGTCAGGATAGATGGCGAGCGCTTCGAGTACTCGGCGGACGGTAAGACGGAGGTTCCGGATGCAGGGCTCGCCGTTCATCCGAGAGGGATCAGTCGTGATTCGATCGAGTTTCTCCATCTGTTTTTCGCCTCTTCTAGACAGGCGCCAGCGAGTTTTTGAAAAGCTCTCCGCGTGATGTGCTGTCTCTCTGAGAATACCCGAAGTAGGCCTCGAGAGCACCGATTGTGACAATAGAGGGAACTACGTGCCTTTGTTGTTTTCCATCATTTTCCAATTAAGACCCTGCCCCAAAATGCTAAATGCCGCCATTCCAGCGTTTTTAGAGTTGTATTGCCCTTTGGCCGGTGTTTGGCCAGTGACAGATAACTTAACTAGCTTCTCCTGAAGGCATCGCCTATAGGTATCTCTTTGCGGAAATACGATGAGAAGACGATCATCGCGGAAGCACTCCATTCGTTGACATAAGCGCGTTATCGGTACCGATGCACAACCGAACCTTTACTTCCGTATCGACTCGTTACTCGGGAGATACGCCTACCCAACGACCAGCCTGCGCGGGGGCTACATTTCGGTTGAAATGGTGAACACAGCATGATTCTAAAGAGGAAGAGCGCGGCATCACTGCCGCGCTCTTCTTGATTGATGATCGTCGCCGCGCCTGAGGCGCAAACTTCGTAGGGCCGAGGCCATTGCTGAACGTCCTCGGTCAATAGCGAACGGGAATCGATCCTTCTGTAGCCCATCCCAGTCGTACACGGCTAATATGTGTCCGAAAAATGGCTCAAAAATCCCAGGCAACAGTAGGCGACATGCTTTCCGATTTCAGGGGCCTGTATTCCAGAGTTGCACGGAAATTTAATGTCAGTGCCTCAATGGTAAGCCGGGTAGCCGATGGAAACCGCGCTTCAACAAAAACCGAAGCCGCACTGCACGAAGAATTGAAAGCATTGAAAGATAAATTAGATAGATATCTTTGAATGCGCGCGGTACCGATAACCAACCCGGCAGTCAAAATGATCCTGTTTCTGTATTCCAGAAGTGCGTTGAGGGAAACAGGCGCTAGCCGCCGCCCACCGGCTAAAGCTCTCCCGCAAAATACGTACGTGCCTCGCCATCAAAGCCAGGCCAGATGACTCGCCAAGAAACCTCTTCCCTACAGAAATCTCGATGTAGGAATTTCTGTGTGCTTACCAGGGTTACCAATTCCTTACATTGAAGTTCTTATTGCCAGAACTCGTCGTCCTTTCATTTACCCTGAATTAGTAATCGAATCGTCAATTTAACGCCGCGTGAAAGCCTATCGAGGCCGTCAGCGAACCTACAACCGCCAACTAGCGCGTGGAAGTGTCAACAAAGAGGCCTTGTGTACGATTTCGAAAACTCTTCGATCACCATCCTGGTCGCCGACGATCAGGAACCCAATCGCGAGCTTCTTTCCGCTTTGTTAACAGCGGAAGGCTACCAGGTAATCTGTGCCGAAGATGGCGATGAGGCGCTAAGTTTAATCAGAAGTCAAGAGGTTGATTTGGCTTTGCTGGACGTCGTGATGCCGCGACGGACGGGCTACACTGTTTGTCAGATAGCAAAATCTGCTCCCGAAACCCGCATGATCCCCATCGTCCTGGTTACCGGATTGAATAGACCCGATGATCGCGTCGACGGAGCCGTGTGTGGAGCCGATGACTTTCTCAGCAAGCCCGTGAATAAACGCGAACTGCTGGCTCGCGTTCATTCTCTGTTGCGATTGAAACAATTCACCGATGAGCTGGACAACGCGGAGACAGTTTTGTTCAGCCTCGCGCTGAGTATCGAAGCAAAGGACCCCTACACGGGAGGGCATTGCGACCGTCTATCGAACTACTCAATGAGGGTGGCGGAACGGCTGCGGTTGCCTGAGGACCTCCGCGTTGCTCTGCGTCGCGGTGCTCTTATCCACGATATCGGCAAGCTAGCCGTGCCAGAGCATATCCTGCTCAAACCTGGACCACTGACTTCGGAAGAGCGAACAATCATGCAGCAGCACAGCATAACGGGCGAACGAATTTGTTCCCCACTCAGATCCTTCCGCCACGTGTTGCCGATCATTCGCCACCACCATGAAAAGTGGGACGGCTCCGGATATCCCGACGGGCTGAAAGGCGAGCAAATTCCACTCACCGCGCGCATCCTTCAAGTGACGGACGTTTACGACGCGCTAACTACCGACCGGCCCTACCGTAAGGCTCTTCCCAAGGAAGAGGCCCTTGCCATCATGCGAGAAGAGATGAAGCGCGGCTGGTGGGACAGATCAATTCTCGACGAATTCGAGGCCGTCGTTAATGCCCATGAGCCGATGGAATCGGCAAGACCCGGTCGTTAATGCCTGGCTCCGAAGACTGCGTCGCAAGGTGGCGGAAAGATGAACTGGCAAATGGGGAATCGCTTGGTTCTTGGCGGGTTCGCAATAGCAACGGCCATTCTGATATTTGTTGGCTGGCAATCTTATCGAAGCACGGGGCTATTAGTCGAGGCTGCCCACTGGCGAGACCACACCTACGAAGTTCTCAATTCGCTCGATGAAACCGTCGGTCAGCTCTCCGACGCAGAAACCGGTCAGCGAGGCTACCTGCTCACGGGAGACGAGACCTACCTCGAGCCATACCGTGCTGCCATAAAGACCGTCGACCAGACCGTCGCGCGTCTGAAGAATCTTACTTCCGACAATCCGAATCAGCAGAAACATATTCGGGCGCTGGCGCCGCTCATAGAAAAGAAACTGGCGGAGATGCAAAGAACGGTTGATCTGCGAAGGAATAAAGAAGTCGCAGCCGCAACCGGGCTAGTCCTTGAGGGTTCCGGAAAACAGGCGATGGACCAGATCCGCACGCTCATTGCGGGAATGACAAACGAAGAGAATTATCTCCTAAGGACTCGCATGCAACAGGCCGACGCGAGCGCAACGAAGTCGGCCAGGACCGTGCTCGCCGGGACGCTTCTGAGCATATCGTTGATGGTGTTGTGTTTTGCACTACTGAAGCGCGAACTGTCCGAACGTAAAAAGGCGCAAAAAGCACTGGCAAAGAGTGAAAAGTGGTTTTCGACCACTCTTTCCAGCATTGGTGACGCGGTGATCGCCACGGACATGAACGGCGCTGTGACCTTTTTGAATCCTGTCGCCCAGCAGCTTACAGGATGGAACCTGGAGGAAGCTCGCGCGAAATCCATGGATATGGTCTTCGACATCGTGAACGCGGAAACGCGCCACCCTGTGGAAAATCCCGTCAAGAAAGTGTTCCGCGAGGGGAAGATCGTGGGCCTTGCCGATCACACGGTTTTGCTCTCGAAGGACGGTAGGCAGTTTGACATCGAAGATAGTGCAGCGCCCATTCTGACGGAGACAGGGGAAGGTTTTGGGGTCGTGCTTGTTTTCCGGGACATCACCGAAAAGAAACTGGCAGAGAAGGAGACAAGACGGCAAAAAGAACTTCTGCAATTAATTCTTGGGAGCATGGGCGATGGCGTGGTTGTTGCCGATGAAAACGGAAAGTTTCTTCTTTTTAACGACTCAGCGGAGCAAATGTTAGGTCTGGGGGCAACAGACACCACCCCTGACGAGTGGATAGACCGGTATGGCCTTTATCATTCCGACGCTGTGACTCCTTGTGAGCCAAGCGAAGTACCCTTGGCGCGGGCAATCCGAGGTGAAAGTGTTGATTCAGCAGAGCTCTTTGTTCGCAATTCCAATAATGCGGACGGCGTTCTGATTAGTATCACGGGCAGACCTCTTAAGGATGAGAATGGCACCCTACGGGGCGGGGTCGTCGTCTTCCACGATATCACCTTGCAAAAGCGCGCTGAGGAAGCTCTCGTCCGAGCGAAAGAAGAAGCGGAGCGCGCCACTAAGTTCAAGGATCAATTCTTATCGACGATGAGCCACGAACTGCGCACCCCACTCAATGCAGTCCTGGGCTTTTCCGACCTGCTCGCTGACGAACGTTACGGCACGCTGAATGATCGCCAGCGACGCTACGTCGACCACATACACACGGGCGGAACGCACCTGCTCAAGCTGATCACGGACATCTTGGATCTTTCCAAGATTGAAGCAGGGAGAATGGAGATTGCTCCGGAAGATGTCAACATCGCTTCAGCATTTGCTGAAGTGCTCAGCGCCCTGCAACCGTTAGCGGACAAGAAATCCCAGTGCTTGACCAAGGACGTTGTACCCCGTTTATATGTCCGTGCCGACATGACTCGATTCAAGCAAATCCTCATGAATCTAGTCGGCAATGCGATCAAGTTCACTCCGGATCTGGGCAGGATCGAATTGGTCGCGCGTCAGGTGGGTGGGCAAGTCAGGTTGGAAGTGCGTGACGATGGACCAGGAATTGCACCCCAGGAACAGCAACGGATCTTTGAAGCATTCTTTCGCCTCACAGAAACGGGCACCGCCACAGAAGGTACCGGCCTGGGACTGGCCATCACTGCGCGCCTAGTGGAACTACACGGGAGTAAACTGAAGATCGAGAGCGAGCCCGGCGATGGAACTTGCTTCCATTTTTCCTTGCCCCTCCTTGTAACCCCTCCGAATGCGGCTGCCCAGACAACCATAGCTATATCCAGATCGGGAAAAGCCCCGCGGATTCTTATCGTTGAAGACAATGCGGCGACGGGTCAACTTATCCAGTCGCAACTCACGTCCTCGGGTTATGAGACCTTGCGATGTGATCAGGCGGAACATGCCGCTGAAATGGCGGCTGAACATCAGCCGGATGCCATCACTTTGGATCTCCTCATGAAGCCGGTCCATGGGTTGGAGGTTCTGCTGCAATTGAAAAACGACGCGCGAACTTCAAAAATCCCCCTGATAGTCGTAACCATCGCGGATAAGTCTGGCATCGGAAGCGCTCTCGGGGCTGACGAGTATCTGGTCAAACCGGTGGATAAGGCGACGTTGCTGGCTGCTGTCGAGCGCTGCCTTAGTTCTCGGGGACGGTCAGCGCCGGTACGGGCGATTCTGGTGGTGGAAGACGACGCGGCCACCCGCGAGATGATCGAAGACCTGCTCACAGCGGGCGGCTACTCCGTGATAACTGCTGCGGATGGTGAGCAAGCCCGCGCCCGTGTTGCTCAGGTTCTGCCCGAGCTCGTCATCCTAGATTTAGTACTGCCCAAGATGGGCGGCTTGGAACTGCTGGCGGAGTGGCGCGATAACCCGCGCACGGCCGATCTTCCCGTGTTTGTCTTGACGAGCAAGGATCTCACCAAGGAAGAAGAAAAATATATCCACGCGCATGCCGAATCGCTTTTCCGTAAGCAGCATTCTTGGCGAGAACCGTTGATGAAGCAGTTGCAGCGCGTGGTGACGCGCCAAGTCCTGGAGAATGCTTGAAACAAAATATCCTCGTCGTGGAAGACAATCAGCTCAACCGGGAGCTCCTCTGCGACTGGCTCGAAATGGAGGGCTACGAAGTCTGGTTCGCGGCAAACTTGGAATCAAGTTACAAGATTCTTGCGAAGCGGCTTCCCGATGCCGTCTTACTCGACATTAATCTCGGCGCAGAAAATGGTCTCGACCTGATCGCATGGATGCGCCAAACACCGGCGCTGGGGGACATTCCCGTGATTGCCGTGACGGCACATGCTCTAGTGACGGACCAGGCACAGATCCTTCAGGCGGGTTGCAAAGCTTGCCTCTCGAAACCGATCAATTTTGAAGGGCTTCGAGAGCAGTTGAATCACTGGGTGCAAGATCGCACCGTATCTCGTCCGAACTCCTAACACAGTCACGTCGGAATCAAGGGCCACGATGCAAAATGTAGTGACAAATTCCGATGACCCTGGAAATAGGGTTCGCGTCTCGGCAGTCACATGATGATGTATGGTGTGTTGGTATCGAGGCCGGTAACTTTCCCCGAAGTGGGCGGTCAACCGCCTATCCAGAGAACTGAGGGCCATCGAATTTTCGAGATGGGCCAATCGCCGATTACTCCCGGATCCCGTTGTGTTCCCGTACAGCTGCCTAAAGTGTTAGCCTAAGAGCGAAATCGTTTGCTCGCGAAGGGATGATGATATGGCCGACCTTGCCGGAAAGACCTGTGTCCCGTGCCGCGGCGGCGTTCCGCCTCTGAAAGGTAAAGAACTGCAAGACTTGGCGAAGCAGGTGTCCGGATGGAAGGTCGTCAACGAACACCACATTACGAAGTCGTTTACGTTTCCCGATTTCAAAGCTGCGCTCGCTTTCGTGAATAAAGTAGGCGAGGTAGCGGAATCGCAGGGCCATCACCCGGATATTCTGCTGGGCTGGGGCAAGGCGGAGATCACCACCTGGACGCACAAGATCAACGGCCTCACTGAAAGCGATTTCATCCTCGCAGCGAAGTTCGACCAGCTCTAGTCCTGCCACAGCTGCCCTACAGACTGTATTCCGGGGAGGTTAACGGCGAAAGGGAACCTATTGAATTTGGGCGTGGTGTCCGTTTCAGTTTCCATCTAGTTTCCAATTAAGGCTGTCACTCGGAAAGCTAACTGCCGCCAGATCAATCGCTTTCAGAGTTTTAGTTAGAGCTTCCCAGCTTCAGATACGGAGTTCGATTCGCACCGAAAGGTTCGGCCATTTACGTGGGTTGCAAATGCCGCCGTTCCAGCGTCTTAGATGTGTTTAATCGAACCTTGCCAAGGTTCAGGTGTCGGTTCGATTCCGATAGGCCGCTCCATACGTTCCAGTTTGCGTCCTCCATATTTTCCAAAGACTCCGTTTGCTTAGCCGGCTACGGATTTAAGATTTAGTTTTCCAGGATGCAAATCGGAAGTCATTCACGATCTTATCTTCCGCAGGTGTCAATTCTCGCAGCTCGCCACCTTCGATCGCCAAGACATACCAACCAGCAGCCCGAGGCAGGCCGCACTGGGCCGCATCGCTGAGCGTTTGATGTTTATGCATGCAGCGGCAGTCACACCAACTGTCCGTCCAGGCGGCTTCGTAATGAATATTATTCAGCGAAGCGTATCGCATTCGCAGTCCCACCATGATGTCATTTAGAAGTTGTGCGGGTGGGAGCTGCTGGCCTACTGAAGTCAGTTCCATACTACCCCCAAGGGGAGAGAGGTTCGCTCTAGGCAACCTGTTTACTACATTGGAGATTACAGCTTAACCTTTTACGTAGCGAATCCGTTGACGTTAGGCACCTTCGACGATGTGTCATTCAATCTTTGCTAATCCTCAGCAGTGCCGGTGCGCAGGCGCTACGATATACTGCCATTTCTAAGCAATGCGCCACGTGATGAACCCAAAAATATGCTTGAGGAAAAGCCTGGATGGATAACCAAAAAGAAGCGGCGCACTTCGATGAAGTTTGGCGCAAAGTCCGCCCAACGAAGGTGCCCGATGAACTTTCGATTCCCGGCGCTCCATCTTTGGCAGGCAAACGGGTGCTCATCTGCTCTTGTGGCTCTGGGCGAGATCCGGTCAGGGCCGCGAATTCCGGCGCAGAGGTTTTCGCTGTCGACCTGTCGCCGGCTGGCGTCCAGAAAGCGCAGGAGATGGCGACCTTTAACCAGGTTTTCATCGACGCGCGGGTGATGGACCTGCATCACCTTGATTTTCCGGATGAGTATTTCGACGTCTTATACGGATCCGCGATTCTGCACCACTTGAATTGTGACACCGCTGGTGCGGAGTTCCGACGAGTATTGAAGCGTGGGGGCATCGGTTTTTTTGAGGACGAAAATACCGACCGAAACCCGATCCTGGCTTTTTTCTATCGCGCGATGTCCGGGACGGACGCCGACGGGAATTTCAAGAAATATTGGTTTGTGAAACGCATTGGCACCACCAACGAACGGATGTTTTGTCGCCAGGATTTGGAGGCTCTTCGGAAATGTTTTCCGAATGCCGAGGCTCGAACTGATTCATTTATGTTTTTTCAGAAACTCAGCCACGTGGCGGGTATGCGCGGGATTGTATTGACGCAAGCGATGGACCGGCTCACCGAAATTGGCATTCCTGCAGCGCGAAGATACAGCTACGAGCAGGATATTTGGTTCAGCAAACAGGTCTGAATTATTCAACGGGAGACAAACGCCCGCACGCTTTTCTTTTCCTCAGGTCGCCATTCGCGAAGCACACAAAAATCGCTTACTATACAGCCGGCAAAATAATGAGCAAGAGCCTGATTGCTGTGGGCAGCACGCGCGGACCGAAGTTGGATGCGGTGCACGATGCGCTGAAGTTGTGTGCTGAGCAACTCAATCCCAATGTACAATTTGAAGTATTAGGTTTTGCCGTCGACAGCGGCGTCGGACACACCCCGCTGTCTTCCGTGGAATCCATGCGCGGAGCGCGACAACGGACGGAAGCATTGATCCAAATAGCTTCGGGGAAGGGCGAAGTTTATCAATATTTCGTTGGCTTGGAGGGCGGACTCGAAGTTATCGGAAGCAACGAAAGCCATGGAAGTAACGAAACCCGCGCAGGGGATACCGACTCGGCGGGAGCAGGTGATCGTCGCGTTTTTCTGAGAGCTGGGCGTATGTGACCGACGGTTCGCGGGGACACTTTGGGCGCAGCGGGGGGATCGAGTTGCCGCCCGCGCTCGCTCACGAAGTTTTGGATAAAGGTGTCGAGCTGGCCACTGCCATCGATAAGTTTGCAGGCATGGCCGGCATTCGAGATAACCAGGGCGCGTGGGGCGTGCTTTCCAATAATTTAATTACGAGGCGCGAAGCATTTCGCATAGCTCTGGTTGCGGCGTTCTCACCTTTTTTCAAAGCGAATTTGTTTCGTGTCGCGCGCGCTGCCGGTTGAATTTAGGCAATTAAATTTTAATGAAATTATTTTGATGAGATAATCAGAGCAAGAGTTGAACGGAAGGATTAATCGCTTGGACATTGTTAAAGGCAATATGGGTTGGATTGAAGTGGTAGTGGGCCCGATGTTCTCGGGCAAGAGCGAAGAAGCTCATCCGCCGCTTGCGCCGTGCGGAATTCGCACGCCAGCGCGTGCAGATCTTCAAGCCGTCCATCGACCAACGATATGCAGCCAATGAAATTGTGTCGCATTCGGGACTGGGCATCGCATCGGACAACGTCACCAGGGCGTCGGAAATCATGGACAAGGTGCAACCGCGCACCGAAGTTATCGGCATCGATGAAGCGCAATTTCTGGGAGAAGAAGTGGTGGATGTTTGCACGAAGCTCGCGAATCTCGGAAAGCGCGTGATCGTCGCGGGTCTGGACACCGATTATCTGGGCCGGCCGTTTGAACCCATGCCGCGGCTCCTGGCAATCGCCGAAGAGATCACCAAGTTGCTAGCCATTTGCGTCCGCTGTGGCAATCCCGCGGTACACACGCAACGGCTGGTGGAAAGCGAAGAATTGGTCGTGGTCGGCGCCACCGGTATTTACGAAGCGCGCTGCCGACGATGCTTCGAGCCCAACATAGCGCTGGCACAAGAAAAGAAAGATGGCCCGCAACTGATGTTCCGCGCGCGCGGTATTTCGGGCGCAAAGTAATTCACGTCACATTCACTGAACTAAATTGGGCCGACGACTCGCCGCAACGTTAAAATAACCAGTCGTCTTTTTTCCAAGGACAAACATGATTATCGAGTCCAAGGCGCCAACCCGCGTCGATCTGGCTGGGGCCACTCTTGATATTTGGCCGTTGTACCTCTTTCATCCCGGAGCGCTAACCGTGAACGTGGCGATTTCGCGCTACGCATCGTGCGTAATTGAAACCAACCGTTCTGGCGATGAACAAATCAAACTGGTCTCCCGCGACACCAAGCGCGACGAAAGTTTCAGTTCCCTCGCTGAGCTTGCAAAAGCTGGCCGCTATCGCCTTCCACTGCTCGCCGAAATTGTGAAGTTCTTTCGGCCACCCGGAGGATTCACTCTCACGACCGACTCAGAAGCTCCGGCGGGCGCGGGCATCGGTGGCTCCAGCGCGATGGCGGTGGCGATCTGCGCGGCGCTGGATCGCTTCACCGGAGCGGGCAAGAGTAAAGAAGATTGGATTCATATCAGCCGCGATGCAGAAGCGGTAGTGATCTGCGTGCCCACCGGAACGCAGGACCATTATCCTCCAGCGTTTGGTGGCGCGGCGGCCATCGAGCTGCCCGCGGGCGGGGAACATCGCGTGGAGCTGCGGTTGAATCTGGATGAGCTGGAACGACGCATCGCGGTCTGTTACACCGGCAAACCACGCCAGCATGGCATCAATAATTGGGAAGTTTTTAAAGCGCACATTAACGGCAAGCTCGCGGTGCAAAACGGCATGGAAAAAATTTCCAAAGTCGCGCAGCTGTTGCGCGTCGCGTTGGAAGCCACGGACTGGGACGAAGCTGGGCGGCTGATGCGTGAAGAATGGTTCTTCCGCAAAAGAAATTTGCCCACCATATCGACGAAATTAGTTGACCGCGTCATTGAAGGAGCGCGCAAAAAGGGCGCGCTAGCCGGCAAAGTTTGCGGCGCTGGCGGTGGAGGCTGCGTGGTCCTGCTCATTGAACCGGACGCGCGCCAGCGGGTGGAGGCCAGCATTCGAGACGCGGGCGCGGAAGTGCTTCCGGTGAAGATCGACCGCCAAGGTGTTCAAGTAGTGTCCCGTTAACGGATTGTTGCGTGGTCGAGCGTTGGTGCTGCTTGCGTCGTAGGCGGGCCGGCGCACCTTAGGCTGTGGGCTTAAGATGACCTGCCCACTGACCAGAATAGAGCCTAGATAACCTCGGGTACCCTCGGTGCCTACCGTAGGCCTGCCTGAGGCAGGCGGGCCCGCTGTGCAGGAACCTCCACCTATCCAGGAGGGAATAGCCCTTTAGGACAGTTAAGCGAAAGGATAAGGCTGGCCCTGCATCTGGCTGTTCAGCGAGTTTTTCGCATCATAGAATAAGAGTTAAGGTAAACTGGCCCGGGATTGCCCCGCCGGTTGGAACCCTTACGGATGACGATTTTTGCTCTAGCTTTGACGTTCCTGCTGTTTGCAGATGCGGATGTGCCGCAGGTAAATAGACTGCGCCCGCCCGCGAGCGCAAATGCGGGAACATTTCCCAGCGACGAAATTCCTTTGTTCGGAAATGAAGCATCCGATAGCGACCAGCAGAATCCATCGAGCGCGCAGGACAAATCCCAAAACGGCAGCAAGAACACCTCGCTGCAGGATAGTTCGAGATTGAATCTGATCCGCTATGTGTCCGGCGAATTTGCGAGAGCCATCAAGCCCCTGCCCGCCGGCAAAGATGGTTTCATTGTGCACATCGGACAGCCCACCGATTTCGACATGCTTGACCGCCAGGTGGCTACCCACGGCGCGGCGGTTAGTACCGGCGATCACGTTCAAATTACCAAGCTCGAATTTCACGATAAACAAATCGTCGTGGATTTAAATGGCGGCGGCCGAGGCAAGAAGCGCTTACGGGACCGCATTCATCTAGACATGGGCGGCATCCCGACGACTCGCACAACCTCCACTACGCCACAAGATCAGGGGCCTCCAGGAATGCAGCCCGGGCTGGGTAGCACGCTGTTTCTTGAATTCGGTAAGCCGCTGCCGGATTTATCTCCTGACGACTTGAAGAAACTGCTCGCGCCTTTTCTGGATTTTACGAAGCAACGCTCCGCGTCGGTGCAATGGTTTGACACTCTTCCAATCGAAATGAAAAAAGCGATTCAGGACCGAATCGCAGTCGTGGGCATGGACCGGGAAGAGGTGGTTGCCGCGATCGGCAAGCCGGAGCACAAGGTTCGCGAACGTGACGCGGAAGGCAACGACATTGAGGACTGGATTTACGGCCAGCCGCCATCAAAAACGGTGTTCGTGCGCTTCACGGGAACACGTGTAACCAGCGTCAAACAGTACCCGCAGTAGTCTAAATCTCACTCTCCTAACTATTTGGTGGTTGCAGCCTTCAGGGGCTAAAGCCCCGGGGGGTTTTATGGTTGGTTAATATCGCGGCTAAAGCCGCGACCCACAAACATTCAACACAACGCCCGTCTCCAATTTCCCGCTCGCCAAAGGAAAGGGTGGGTACCCCACCCCGGTGTTTTTGGCAAAAGAGTTCACAAAATATTGAAAACAAACGATTGAGGCGGCAAAAAGTGTGCAAGAGCGAAGCAAAAGGAGTCTGCAAGTTGGTGAAAATAAAGGAGACCTCTTTCGCGAAACGAGCGAAAAGGCATAAGAGTTTGGAAGACGTTGAAAGTAGGGAAGTTGAGTGCCGTTAACGAGGCAAATTCAAGGTGTTTTAGTAACTGAGTAGTAACTATAGCGAGTCGCGGCAAGGTGGTGGGGGAACAGTTAGAACGAGAAGGCGGGTAGCGTAGAGCGACGCTGCCGGGGAGCTCTCGCGCGTAGATGTCCACAGACTAATATTACTACTATAGAATTTAACTACAACTGTACTAAAGGTCAGAAATGGAGAATTCGTGAACAGCTGTGCTGTCGGAAAGAAGCTGAAGGCACTGTGCGGTGAAGCTAATTGTCCGGCTCAGCCGCTCCCTTAAGAAAAAAATTTAACTGCGAGACGCAGGTTCATAGCTCAACTGCGAACCTGGGTCACTCTTCGAGAGCCACTTCGGCGCGTTTCCAGATTAAGTCAGAAGAAAAATCAACTTCAATACCCACCCTGAAAATCGAAGGTGGGACAGCCTCCGCGTGATTTTAATTATTCGTAGCGCAGAGCTACGAGGGGATCGACGCGGGTGGCACGGCGAGCGGGGATGTAGGAGGCGACGAGGGCGACGGCAGAGAGCAGGACGGCGACGGCGACGAAGGTCAAGGGGTCTGTGGCGCTGATGCCGAAGAGGAGAGTGGATATGAGGCGGGTAATGGCCAGCGACGCGGCAATGCCGATTACTACGCCGAGAGCTACGATGCGCGCGCCTTCACCTAGCACCAAGCGCAAAATGTTGTCACGGCCGGCGCCCAAGGACATGCGAATGCCGATCTCCTGGGTGCGGCGCGTAACCGAAAAGGCCACGACACCGTAGATGCCGAGCGCGGCAAGAACCAGGGCGACGGTGGCAAACAGTCCCCCTAGCACGAGCAGCAAACGGCGTGCCGCGAGCCAGCCACCCATTTCCTCGGCGAAGGTGGAGAATTTGACGGGGGCGTCAGGAGCGAGATCGCGGAAGATGCCGCGCGCGGCAGAAAGTATTTCGGTAGGGGGTGCGGCGACACGCATGACGATGGTGGGCGACGAATTGGCGTTCAGGCCGCGTTGACGGTAATCCACATAAATAATGGAGCTCGGGGGACGATCCAGGCCTTCGGCGCGCACGTCGCCAACGACACCTACGATGGTGAGCGGTTTCACGTTGCCGTCCATATTGCCGAAATTGATGATTTGCCCGACGGGATCCTGATCTGGCCATTGCTGGCGAGCCAGGGACTGGCTGATGACCGCGACGTTAAGCGAATTGCGGTTGTCCTGATCGCCGAAAATGCGCCCACGGATCAGGGGAATCCCCAAGGTGCCGAAGTAACCTTCGCCGGCGACGCAATACAAGGCATGTCCGACCTGGGAAGGGTTTTGAGCAATGCGAGCCCATTCGTCGAAATTGGTGGGCGACTTTTGGCCATTGAGTATTAGAAATCCACCGTCAGCGAGATTGTCGCCGGCCGCGACCGGGATGGCTCCAGATAAACCGACGGATAGGGCGCCGGGAAGCGCACCCAGGCGGGCCAATACGTCGTCCATCAGATGTACTTGTCGCGCGATGGCTGACTGGTCGGTGCCCCATTTTCCCTGCGGAATTGGCGGGGAAAACTCCATGGTGATCAGATTTTCATGACTAAAGCCGGGGCTGGTGGAAATAAGCCGCAAGAAACTGCGGCCGAGAAGTCCTGCGCCGACCAAAATAACGAGGGTGATGGCGATTTCGCCTATCACCAGGACGCCGCGAAAGCGCTGGCTGGGGGACGTGCCCGTATAGGAGCGAGAGCCAGCGCGCAACGTTTCGTTTAGATCTCCACTGCCGGCGCGCCAAACGGTAAAAAACCCGAGCGAAACGGCAACACCTATAGTTGCGACCAACGCGAACAACAGAACCGGCGTGTTGATGGCGATACCTTGCTGCCGCGGCAGGTTCGCCGGAAGGATTGCGGGGACTATCTTCACTGCCCAAATGGCAATTAAGACTCCGAGTGCGCCTCCAGCGAAGGAAAGGACGAAGGACTCGGCAAGGAACTGCCGAATCAAACGGCCACGCCCGGCGCCGAGAGCTGCACGCACAGCCAGTTCTTTGAGACGAGCGGAAGTGCGCACGAGAAGCAAACCGGCGACGTTGGCGCACGCGACCAGAAGCAAAAGGCCGACGCCTCCCAGAAGGGTCAGGAGAGTAGTGCGTACATCTCCTACCATTGCGTCAGCGAGGGGGATGACCGCGGCGTCGGCGAGATCAACCTTTTTTCCATACTGATCTCTGATGCGGCGGGCAATGGCGCCGAGATTGGCGCGCGCCTGAGCGACGGTGACGCCATCGCGGAGGCGGCCGACACCTCGCCAATTATGTGCCGTGCGGTCGGGGATTTCGGAGTCCAACTCGCGGGGAATCCAGGCCGCCACGCCGGCGGGAAAATCGAATCCCCGGGGCAAAACGCCTACGACGGGATAGATGCCACCTTCCATCGATAGTCGGAAGTGCGACAAATCAGACTCGCCGCCAAGATATCTTTGCCAGTAGCTGTGACTCACGATTACTGCCGGAGCGCCGTGCAGGCGTTGCTCGTCGGGAGCAAAGGCGCGGCCGCGAACAGGCTCGACGCCAAGGACCTTGAAGAAATCGCGGGAGACGGCGGCGATGTCGAGACGTACCGGTTCGCTACCGCCGGAGACGGACGACAGGCCGAAGCCATAGACGGCGAGACTATCGAAGGTGTTGTTCTGGGCGAGAAAGTCGTCAAAATTTGGGTCTGCCAAGTTGATGCGGTGGCCGTCAGGAGATTGTTCCCAGACGCGAACGATTTGCTGGGGATTTGGGTAGGGAAGAGGACGCAGCAGCACAGCGTCTACCACCGAGAAAATGGAAGTCGAAGCGCCGATGCCGAGGGCTAGAGTAAGAATAGCGACGGAGGTGAAGTCTGGAGATTTGCGGAGCATACGCGCCGCGAAGCGCAAGTCCTGCCAGGAGGTCTCGACAATCGATTCCCAGCCGGCCGAGCGGACGAGTTCCTTGGTAACTTCGGGGCCACCCTGCTCCAGGCGCACGGCTCGAAGCGCTTCTTCGCGGCTCATGCCGTGCTTCATCTTTTCTTCGGCGGCCATGTCGAGGAAGCCGCGCAGCTCTTCGTCTAATTCCTTTTCGACGCGCTTCTTTCGGAACAGCGACCGGAGTCCGCCGACCATGGTTGGCAGCAATGACATGGTCGCTTACGAGGCCTCCAAGATTCTGGCGATGGCGGCCACTTGTTTTCCCCATTCTCTTTTTTCGCTGTTGAGTCTCTTTCGACCCTGGTCTGTCAAGGCATAATACTTTGCGCGCCTGCTATTCTCGGTGGCTTTCCACTCGCTTTTGATCAGTCCTGCTCGTTGCAGACGCTGGAAGGCGACGAACAGGGAGCCCGCATTGAGGCGAAAAACACCTTGGCTCATTTGTTCGAGGCGGACGGCGACGCCATAGCCGTGCATGGGTTGGAGAGCCAGGGTTTTCAGGATGAGCATGTCGAGGGTGCCTTGAACGAGGTCACCTGGTTTGTCCGGCATAAAAGGCATTCCCCCTGAGGATCAAGAGGAAGGATACAGCTCTTCTTTTGATTGTCAAGAGGAGACGACGCGGGAAGTTCAGGTCGCGGTTTAGGCGGATCGCGTATTAGGAAATGATTCCAGCGTTTGACTTTTGACAAGCCTGCCCATAGCATTTCCTGTTCCACCCGCGGCTGATTTTTAGTTAGAGCTGGCCGCGCTTTGTTCATCCCGCGACGGAGGAAGAATGGCGATTAAAGTTGGAATCAATGGGTTTGGGCGCATCGGGCGCAACATCATGCGCACCGCTTTGGACGACAAAGATATTCAATTTGTGGCGGTAAACGACGTGACCGATGCGGCAACCCTGGCGCATTTGCTGAAGTACGACTCCGTTCTGGGCAATCTGCACCACAAAGTTACGCACACAGAGGACACCATCAGTGTGGAAGGGAAGAGTTTTAAAGTCTTCAAGACGAAAGACCCGGGCGAAATTGATTGGCCTTCAGTGGGCGCGGACATCGTCGTGGAATCAACGGGACTTTTTACCAAGGGTGCGGATGCCAAGAAACATCTGCGCGGCACGGTGAAGAAAGTGATTATTTCGGCGCCGGCGGATGGTGCAGATGCTACTTTTGTCCTGGGCGTGAACAACAAGAGGTACGACCCCGCGAAACACAACGTGGTCTCGAATGCTTCCTGCACCACGAATTGCCTGGCGCCGGTCGCCAAAGTCTTGCACGAAACATTCGGCATTCACAGTGGGACGATGACCACCATTCACTCCTATACCAACGATCAAAAGCTTTTGGATTTGCCGCATAAGGACCTGCGCCGGGCGCGCGCGGCGGCGATCAATATGATTCCGAGTTCAACGGGAGCGGCCAAAGCGCTGCACCTGGTTATCCCGGAGTTGAAAGGGAAGCTTGACGGGTACGCGATGCGGGTGCCGACTCCTAACGTGAGTGTGGTGGACCTGACAGTGTTTGTAGATAAGCCGGCCACGGTGGAATCGGTGAACGCGGCATTGAAAGCAGCGGCCAATGGCGCGATGAAAGGGATTCTTGGTTACACCGAAGAAGAACTGGTTTCCGCGGATTTCAAGGGGAATCCGAATTCGTCGATCGTAGATTCCGGATACACGAAAGTAGTGGGAGACCGTTGCGTGAAAGTTCTCGCATGGTATGACAACGAATGGGGATATTCCTGCCGCTGCCGCGACCTGATTAAATTCATGGCCGCGAAATTTTAATTTTGTTGCGGATTTCAAATCATGGCCAAACTAACGATCAAGGATCTTGATCTACGCGGGAAGCGCATGTTTTTGCGTGTTGATTTTAACGTGCCGCTGAAAGATGGGGTGGTTACGGATGATACCCGCATTCGGGAAACGCTTCCGACTTTGCGGCTGGCAATCGAGAAAGGCGGGCGGCTTGTTCTGGCGTCGCATCTAGGACGTCCAAAAGGGACGCGCAATGAAAAATATTCCTTGAAGCCGGCTGCGAAGAAGCTAGAGGAGCTTTTGGGGAAGCGCATTACATTTTCGGACGACTGCGTTGGCGCGGACGCGGAAGCAAAGAGCAAGGCACTCAAAGACGGCGAGGTGTTATTGCTGGAAAATGTGCGCTTTCATGCCGAAGAAGAAAAAAGCGATCAAGGCTTTTCGAAGCAACTAGCGGCGTTATGCGATGGCCTGTTTGTTTGTGACGCGTTCGGTTCGGCGCACCGCGCGCATGCTTCGGTCGTGGGCATAACTCATTTCGTGAAGCAATCGGCGGCGGGGCTGCTGATGGAAAAAGAATTGGCGTACCTCGGGAAGGCTATCAGCAATCCGGAGAGGCCGTTTGTGGCGATTCTTGGCGGCGCGAAAGTAAGCGACAAGATCGAAGTGGTGGAAAATTTGATGAAGATTGCCGACGTGCTGCTGATTGGTGGCGGGATGGCCTACACATTTCTGAAAGCGCAAGGCAAGACAATCGGGAAATCCCTGGTGGAAAACGAAAAACTGGATTTAGCTAAAAAAATCCTCGACGACGCGCGTGCCCGGAATTTCAAATTCCTGCTGCCGGTCGATAACGTGATCGCGCCGGAGTTCAAACCGGATGCGCCCGCAACGATCGTAGATGTGGGAGCTATGCCGGGCCATCAAATGGGACTTGATATTGGACCGCGGACGATTGCGTTGTACGCGGCGGAAATTGCCAAGGCGAAAACGATTGTTTGGAACGGCCCGATGGGCGTTTTCGAAATGCCGGCGTTTGCAAAGGGCACTCTTGCCATTGCTAAAGCTGTGGCCAGTGCCACGGAAAGCGGCGCGACCTCCATTGTTGGGGGAGGGGACTCGGTTGCCGCGGTACACCAGTCCGGCGTGGCTGATAAGATTTCGCATATTTCCACCGGTGGCGGCGCTTCGCTCGAATTTCTCGGCGGGCGCAAACTTCCGGGCGTTGAAGCGCTTACTGAGAAATAAAAAGTACCCATGGGCATGAGGATAATTCGATGAGGCCTCGGGTGATCGCCGGCAATTGGAAAATGTACAAGACCATTGCCGACACACGCGCATTTTTTGCGGCGTTTGCTCCGCTGGTCGCGGACGCCAACTATTGCGACATCGTGGTGGCGCCTCCGTTTACGTCTATCCCGGCTGCTGTTGAATCGACAAGGAACACTAAAATCAGCGTGGCCGGTCAAAACGTGTACTGGGAAAAGGAAGGCGCGTTCACGGGAGAAGTCTCACCCGCGATGCTCCAGGAAGCTGGGTGCCGCTACGTGATTGTGGGGCATTCGGAACGCCGGCAGATTTTTGGCGAGACGGATGAGATGGTGGCAAAAAAGACTAAAGCCGCGCTTGCTGCCGGGCTGACACCTATTGTTTGTGTAGGTGAAACGCTTGCCGAGCGCGAAGCCGGCTACACCGAGCGGATTTGCGAAGCTCAACTAAGTAATGGTCCCGGCGCGTTGACCGCTGAGGAATTCTCCCGTATTCTGATGGCATACGAGCCAGTGTGGGCCATCGGTACCGGCCGCACGGCTACGCCTGAAATTGCCGCTGCCTCGCACCGTTACTTGCGTCAGTGTGTAGCGAAGCGATATTCACCGGAACATGCGGCAGCCTTGCGCATTCTTTATGGCGGCAGCGTCAAACCGGACAATATTCAGGGGTTGATGGCCCAGGAAGAGCTAGACGGGGCACTGGTTGGCGGGGCGAGTCTGGAGCCCAAGTCTTTTACCGCTATAGTGAAGGGCTCGAAACCTCAGTAAACACGGCCAGCAAAGGCCCTGATCAAAATAAATATTCGCTGACGCAACAACATAAGCTAAACGCTGCGCGGCAAGGAAAACCGAATGCCAGTTTGGATGAAATGGACGATAGCGTTGTTAATAGGAATGGGGATCGTCACGATCGGCTTTCGATATGCGGGGTGGCTGCTGACTGGCTTCTTCGTGATCAACTGCATGGTACTAATCGTCGTAGTATTGCTGCAGAGCGGCAAAGCTGCTGACCTCGCGGGCGCTTTCGGCGGGGCGGGCAGCCAAACGGCTTTTGGGCCCCGCGGCGCCGCGAACGTCTTGTCCAAGGCGACGACTTGGTGCGCGATAATGTTTATGGTCTGCGCTCTCGCTTTGGTACTCAGGACCGATAAGGCTGTGGAGCAGGGCGGCTCGGTCCTGCAAAAGGTTTCGCAACCGTCAAAACCAGCTCCGGCACCCAGGCAGCCACCCGCAACTCCCAGTTCGACTCCAGCGTCGGGGGGCCAACCTCCAATCGCCCAACCGCCAGCCCAGGTGCCGCCGGCAAAAGACCCTAGTCCGGCTCCCAAAAAGCCCTGACGGCTTAATCCTGCGATCAAATCTCGGAAGTGTAGATAGTGCGCATTCTCATGGTCGTGGTCTGACCACCATGCCAACATCTGTCGTAAAATCTTCGTAAAATCGATTCTTTTGATAGTTAATATCAAGGATTTGCTTGACATCCCTTGAGATTGAATGGTATAGCCGCTATACCGTTTCAGGAGGGTGATGTCCTTATGATCTCGAATACTGCAAGAATGAACCGATTTCGCTCGATACGCGCCTTGATGGGCGTTCGCCCCCTGTTTGCGCTCGTGGTTTTGCTGGCGGGCAGTTTTCAAGTCTGTGGCCAAGGCAGCAACGGGGAGATCCTTGGGGCGGTTACCGACCAATCCGGCGGAAACGTTGTTGGAGCTACGGTGACGGTCACCGACGTGGCGCGTGGAATTTCGAAAACCGTGATCACTGACCAGGCTGGGGAGTACGTGGCGTCGGACTTGACGCCTGGTACATTTACAGTGCGCGTAGAGTTCAAGGGCTTCAAGGCGTTTGAGCGCCAGAACATCCTGGTGGAAGTCGGCAAGGAAGTTCGAGTGGATGCGGCACTGCAGACTGGGTCGCAAACCGAAGTTGTTACAGTGACCGAGGACGTCCCGATGGTGGATACGACCACGACGACGTTGGGCGGCACCCTCAGCAACGAGATCATTAACGATTTGCCTCTGAACGGGCGGAATTATCAGAACCTGCTTACACTGCGGCCTGGGACGACTGTTTATCCAGGCGGTGGCCCGTGGACACAGACGACGAATGGCGCCCGGCCCGAGGACACCAGCTACCTTGTCGATGGACTGAGCAACGATGAAGCTTTCATGGGTTTTAGTGTAACTAATGCCGCCGCCGTTGCCGGCGATGCTGCCACGATTTTGCCCATTGATGCCATTCAGGAATTCAACACCCAGGTGAATCCCAAGGCGGAATTCGGTTGGAAACCAGGCGCCATCACGAGTGTAGGGCTGAAGTCCGGAACGAATGATATTCACGGATCAGCTTATGCGTTCGGCAGGTCCGATTCCTTTGATGCGCGGAATTTCTTTAATCACTTCAACCCGGATGGCACTCTTCAGCCCAAGACCCCAGTGGAACTGGAACAGTACGGCGGGAGCGTCGGCGGACACATCGTTAGAGACAAGCTCTTTTATTTCGGCGCGTATGAAGCGCGCACGTACAATGTGGGCAATTCTATCCAAGTCAACGCGCCCACGACGATTTCCGTGGGCGATCCATCAATCAGCGTTCCGGATGCCTTGGCGGGACTGGCGGCGCAGGGAATTCCGTTCAGCTCGCAGAGCCTGGCTCTTCTCGGATGCCCGGCCTCCTTGGCGCCCCCATACACTGGCTGTACCGGAGGTGCTTATGGGCCGAACGCCTCTCCAGCAAAAACCATTAACGGGGGCTTTCCGGATGTCGATTCGTCGAGGAACGGACTCGGAAAAGTCGACTACCATTTGAATGACCACCATTCAATTAGCGGTTCGTACTTCCTGGGAAATGACAATATCACCGCCGAGGATTCGCCCGAGTTGCTGCCAGAATACGGGACAGTTATTCACTCACGGGCGCAGGCGGCTGCAGGGCACTGGGCGTGGACTCCCAGTGCTACGTGGTCGAACGACTTAAGAGTTGGTTATACACGTTATAATTTGACCATCGTCCCGGCGAACGCTACCTCGCCCAATCCAATCAACACCGGCGTCACCAACCCGATCCTTCAAGGAGTACCCAACGTCAGGATTGACGGTTTCACGGAACTGGGAGGTTTTCATAATTTCCCGAAGTTGGTAGGGCCGGATAACGTTTACGACTTTGTGGACCAGATCTCGAATCTGCATGGAAAGCACGCCCTGAAATTCGGGGCCGAATTCCGTGTGGATAAAGTCAACCAGGGAACTTTTCGCGGTGCCAGAGGACGGCCAAGATTCCAGAGCGACTTTTCCTTTGCCGGCGAGACTCCACTCGAGAGTTTCCTGGCCGGGACTCCAAGCAGTGCGTCCCTATTGGCTGGCGACCCCGTGCGGCACATGACGCAAAACCTGTTTGCCGGTTTCATTCAAGACGATTGGCGGATTGCGAAGCGCGTGACGCTTAACCTGGGGTTGCGCTATGAACTGCAGGGGGTTCCGTCGGAAGCCAACAATCAACTGGGAAACTTTGAGCCTTCTGTCGGTCTTGAGCAAGTGGGCAAGAATATCGGCTCACTGTACAAGAAGGATCCCTGGAATTTTGCTCCGCGCATCGGGGTCGCCTGGGACGTTACCGGTAACGGAACCACGGTGATTCGGGCCGGCGGGAGTATCGTCTATGATTTGCTTTCCATGAGCACGTTTCTCTCGCAACAAGACACCCAAAACACGGTCACTCTGGGAGCCAATGTGGTTCCTACGGGCGCCGCAATTCAGGTTAACGGGGTGACGACGTCAGGAATTGGCAACATCGTAGCGTCCGGTATCACACTCGGGCCTTCGCAACTGAATTGGAACGGCTCAGCCAAAGGCGGTGCGACAGTCTATCCTGCTAACCTGGTGCAACAAGTTGTTTGTGGCGACGGACTCACCGTTGGCGGCGTCACAGATGCTGGCCCATGCGATATCTTCGCGATGGACCGTAATTACAAGACTCCATTCGTCACCACCTGGACCTTAGGAATGCAGCATGCCTTCTCGGGCAAGTTGTCTTTGGACGTCGCCTATGTCGGTAATCATGGTTCGAAGTTGACGGGCATCCAGGACATTAACCAAGCCGCGCTGGATTCCAGTTATACAGTGGGCAATCAGGTCACGCGCCCCTTCTATGCAAAGTATCCGTACTTGGAATTCATCAACTACTATTCGAATATTTACCGATCAAATTACAATGGTTTGCAGACTACTTTCACCGGTCGCAATTACCACGGTTTGGATCTTATCGTGGGCTATACCTACGCGCACGCCCTCGATAACCAGTCCTACAATTGGAATCAGTACCTGCCTAAGGACAGCCTTAACCCGAATGGTGAATACGGCAACAGCGATTTTGATATCCGGCACCGTTTTACGCTTTCTGCCACCTACTCGTTCCCGAATATCAAATCGTTTGCCCAGCTGTTGGAGGGCTGGCAGGTCAACAGCATCTTGACACTGCAGAGCGGGCAGCCGTGGCAAGCGTTTGACACAAGTAACAATTTCAGCGGCACCAGTGAATTCGCAGATCGCTGGGATTTCTTTGGTAATCCCGCCGATTTCCAATCGGGAGGGTCGCATTCCATTCCTCTCTGCGTTGGACCGGGCGCATGCACGATTTCATCTCCAGGCGGCGGAACGGTACCTCTATCAGCTACACAATCCACCGCGCTCTGGAACGGATGCCTCGCGCACACAACTGCGGCCACGCTCGTGTCTCTCAATTCCGCGATTGCCGGCGGCACAGGTGGGTGCTACGCAAGCCTAAATGGGAAGTCCTTTCTGCTTCCCCCGGCATTCGGCACCTTTGGAAATTCGGGGCGCAACATTTTCCGCGATACCGGCTTCCACAACCTGGATTTGTCCATTTCCAAGAACTTCAAATTCAGGGAACGGCTTGGGGTACAGTTCCGGGCGGAGATGTTTAACATCACCAATCACCCGAACTTTGCAAACCCCTGGGGCGGGACGAGTGGTTTCGGCGCCGGTGCAACTGCTGATCCCTCGGTCGGCCCATTCGGCTGCGGTTGCGCTACACCTGACGTCGCGGCTGTCAATCCAGTGGTCGGGTCAGGCGGGGCTCGCGCGATTCAGTTTGGTTTGAAATTCACGTTCTAGTTTGTTTCGATTTGAGAACGGGGCCGGAAGAAATTACGCCGGCCCTTTTTTCGTGTAGCGGAGACGAAATTTCCGGAGGCTCCAGCAATGAAACGACGCATTTCACGTCCAATGGTCATCTGTCTCCTACTCGCCGCTTCGTTTTTCGTTTTGATGACCGGGTCTTTAATGAACGGGTTTGCGACTACGAAGGTTGCCAGAGGCGCAGCGGGCGAAGGCGGCGATACGGTTGTGACCCGGGCGGATCATGCGTTCGTGCGAGCTGCGGCGAAACAGGACAGCGAGGAGATCGGCAAGTTGCTTGACGCGGATTTCAGGTGGACGAATGCGGCCGGAAAAACGATGACGCGGGCTGAGGTGGTAAGTTCCGTTCCCACTTCGCCCCTGGGGGACGAAAGCGCCGCGAAAATCGAACACCACGATTATGGCCAGGTTGTGGCAATTATGAGCGCGCGTGAAAAGATCCACGTGCTGCGGGTATGGGTTAAGCGCGGAACGAATTGGCGATTGCTGGTGTATCACGAAGTTTCGCAGGCGGAGACAGCGCAATCTTCGTCGGGCACGGGCGTTGCGGATTGCCAAAATCCCTGCAAGACCGTGCCATTCCAGCCCAAGAACGAATCAGAGCAAGCGGTGCTGGCCTCGTGGCAGGCGCTTGAAACTGGGGTGACCAATCATGACGCGTCTGCGTGGTCGCCGCATGTCGATGAGAGCTTCGTCACCGTGAGTTCGAGCAGCGATCACCCGGTGTTTAAGGCTGATCGCATCGCCACGCTGAATTTGCAGAAGCAGACGGGCTATCCATCGGCGCCGGCGCCGCTGGTTTCCGCGCAGATGTTTGATTTTGGAAATACCATCGTGATGACCTGCTTGCATCAGCCGTATCACGGCAAGCCGATCCAGGTTAGCCGGGTGTGGCTGAAACGAAATGGGCAGTGGTTAATGGCGATAAGTTTTCAGACGACGATTCAGGGAGCGGCGGTGAAGTAGCGGAGCGTAGATTTTGTTGCGGATGATCGGAATACGCGCGTGATTCGCGAGGCGCCTTGCGTTAGTTAGGGCGCAGGTGAAAGTTTGCAGCGGCAGAATGCAACAGCAAGACCCAGGCTACAAATCGAGCCTGGGGCACTCCGCATAACTTTAATTTTACTTAGTCGCTTACGACGGGATTGCGCAGGGTTCCTACACCTTCGACGGAAATTTCTACTACATCTCCGGGCACCAGAGGGCCGACGCCTTCGGGTGTGCCGGTGCAGATTAAATCGCCGGGCATCAGGGTCATGATGTTTGAAATGTAGTGAATGAGGGCGTCCAGCGGAAATACAAAGTCGCGGGTGTTGCCCTGCTGGCGAACCTGACCGTTCACCCGAGTTCCGACACTCACGCCCTTCCACGGATCGAGGTCGCCAGTGACCAGCGGGCCCACGGGACAAAATGTATCGAAGCCTTTGGCACGCGCCCACTGATTATCTTTTTTTTGAAAATCGCGCGCACTCACGTCGTTGACCGCGGTGTAGCCAAGAATGTAAGGATGCACATCTTCACCGGCCGGCAATTTGTAACAAGGCTTGGCGATCACCACGCCAAGTTCGCCTTCGTGATCGACGCGCTCGGAAATGGATGGGCGGCGAATGTCGTGGCCGGGGTCCAAGAGGGAAGAGGGCGGCTTGAAAAAAAGTAGCGGCTCTTTAGGGACCTCGTTGCCCATCTCGGCTGCGTGACCGCGATAGTTGCGACCGACGCAAACGATTTTAGAAGGTTGCACCGGGGCGAGCAGTGCGGCTTCCAAGAAAGGCAGCGGCTCAATTTGTTCCGCGGGCACTGATTTTAATTTCCCTACTTGTTCTGGTGGAGTCGACAGTAAGTGCGTGATGTGCTCGACACCCTTGGAAGATTCAACGAGACCGTATCGCGCACTGCCCTTGTAAGTGAAACGGCAATATTTCATCTATTTTCTTCCCCTCATGAATACGAAAGTTGGCACGAAAAGTTTCTGGAGATCACGCGCTTTGATACAGCTTGGTCATCACGAATTCGCGGTGACCTAGAAGCTTCGGCGCAGGTCAGGCGGCCGTTGCAAGTTCTGATCATGATGTCGATCAGGCGATCGCCGGCTTCGTCGAGAGACATTTCACGGCGCAGGATGCCAGACACATCGAGATCAATATGCTCGCTCATAGTGCGCGCGGTCTTGGGATTGGCGGTGAGTTTAATGACCGGCTCAATGGGATTGCCGATGACGTTGCCCTGTCCGGTGGGAAAGAGGTGCACAACAAAACCCGCGGCGGCTTGCAGCGTGACGCATTCGGCAGCGGCAGAGGAAGTATCCATGTAATACAGGCCGGGACCTTTCGCAGGGGCCTCTGCGGGCTTTAGCACGTCTATAAATTTTGTTTTACGACCGATTTTCTGCAAGTTGCCAAAGGCTTTTTCTTCGATGGTAGTTAAACCGCCGGCAATATTTCCCTTGGTGGGTTGAGATTCGGAAAGGTCGCTGGTTTTGTGGCGGTCGATCACTTCTTGATAGGCGTTAAAAACTTTCATGAAGCGTTCTTTCACTTCGGGAGTGGCGGCGCGGCTGGCGCACACGATTTCAGCTCCGGTTAATTCGGAAGTTTCGCCGAAACAGGTTGTGGCACCGAGCGGATCGAGTTCGTCGATCAGATTCCCGACCGTGGGGCAGGAAGCCAGTCCCGAGGTGGTGTCGCTTTCGCCGCACTTAGTCGAAACGAAGAGTTCCTTGATGGAGCAGGATTCGCGTTGTTTTTCGGAGGCCCACTGCACAAATTCCTGTGCTTTGCGCGAAGCGGCGGCGATGGTGTTGATGTCGCCGTGGCCTTCGATAGAGAAGCCCACTACTGGCTTGCCGGTTTTGGCGATTCCTTCAACTACCCGCCCGCTCCAGCTCGGGCTCGATGCCGATCACCACGCAAGCAGCTACATTCGGATTGCTGCCGGTGCCGATCAGCGTGCGGAAATGCACTCGAGGTCCTCGCCAAATTGCAAACGTCCATACGCGTGAGGAAGCGCGAGCGTTCCTTTAATGTTATTGGCGACGGCTTCCGCGCTGGCGTTAGACAAATCGTCGAGCGGAAAAATGACAACATGATTGCGTATGCCGACTCGTCCATTCTCACGCCGATAGCCGAAAAAGGAGTGCTGCGCCACGTTTACCACCTCTTGGTTTTCATATTGTGTACGTGAACATGACGGCCCTGGCCGACATCGGCAACGATGCGGCCGACATCATGTCCGTATTTCAGCACGGTGTCGCCAGTTTTAAGATCCCGCAGGGCAATTTTGTGACCGAGCGGCACGGCGTCGAGAGACTTGAAGTGAATGGTCTCGTCGGTTTCCATGATCCAACCGGTGACTTCCTTGCCTGGCTGGACGTCTTCGACAACCACGACGCCAACGGTGTCGGCTTTGTCGTGCACGATGAAATCAGTAGGCATAAATTTTCTCCCCCGGACAATGCGCTGGCGTGCGCTCACTGACCTACGTCTTTTCTCATTAATAATCGCATGACTTCGGCGGCCGCTTTGTAACTTCGTCGCGCAAAAGCGTCTCGGCCAACGAAGCGTCGCCTTGGCGATAGCCGCAAGCATGGACCGCAGTCCGCGAATGCTTTCTTTCCAACGCTTTTCAAGAGCGTCGCGGATGTCCCAGGCCCAGCGCGCGCCATCGCCGATGCGCACGTGGAGCGTGCCAATCATGGATGAGAGTGTCTCGCTCCCTGCGCCCTGAAATAAAACCTCGTAGAAGCGATTCTTAGCTTCAAGAATAGTGGTCGGATCACCATTTTCGTAGGATTGTGCGGTGGCCTTCAAGGCTTGCTCAAGAAGTTTTTTTTGCGCGGGGCTGGCGTTTCGGTGAAAAGACACGCAGCCAATCCTTCGAGCACCGCGCGAATCGAATACAGATCCTTCGCTTCCGCGAGCGTTAATTCGCGAACTACCGGGCCTTTGTCAGGAATATTGGCGACCAGTCCTTCGGATTCCATTTGGCGAAGGGCTTCGCAATCACTGTTAGGGAGACGCCCATCATGGCGATCAGTTCGCGTTCGATCAAACGCCAGACCCGGGGCGAGGCGCCCGGCAATGATAGATTGGCGCAATTCGTCGAGGACCTGGCGACGCAGCGGGCGGCGGACCGCTCTATAAAGGATAGAGGCGCGGTTGAAGGTAAATGGCTTGACTGTTGCATCATCCCGTAATACGGTACTATCAGATTTGAGAGTTTGCAAGAAATTGTTCCGTTTTTCAGAGCAAGCGATTTTTTCGAAAGGGCGGCGATGAGTGACGAGCCGGTAAAAGCTGGAATTGTAGGGCTAGGGCGTTGGGCCAAGGTGCTCACCAAGGCGTCGAAGAAATCAAAGCTTCTCGAGATTGTTGTCGGCTACAGCCGTTCGGAAGAAAAGCGTGCAGCTTTTCAGCAGGAGCTTGGAGTTCCAGCGGCGGCGAGTATGCAAGCGATACTCGCCGATCCGGAGATTCAAGGGGTGATCCTCACGGTGCCGAACGAGCAACACCTGCCGATGGCGCGCGAGGTGGCGAAAAGCGGGAAGCACGTGTACACGGAGAAGCCTATCGCCAGCACGCTTGAGGATGGTCTGGAAATCTCGGCGTTGCAACAAAAATACGGTATCACTGTCACGGTGGGCCACAGTGCCCGGCTGATGGCTGGAATTCGGAAATTGGCGAGGCCATTGCGGCGGGGGAATTGGGACGAGTGGCATTTATTGAAGCGAACTTTTCGAACGAACGTGCGTTGGAACTGACGCCCAAGACGTGGCGCTGGTACAAAGATAAAGCGCCCGGTGGGCCGCTGTCGCAACTGGCTATTCATCAATTCGACGTGATGCAATATTTGGGCGGGGAAGTCGTGTCCGCCAGTTCCATAGCCTCGAAATTGTCGCCGGTAGGCGCCGAAGTAGATGATCAGTCGATGACTTTGTTGAAATTCGCAGACGGAAAAATAGGGTATGTAGGTTCGTGCTGGACTTCGCCGGGAGTTTTTGCGGTGCGCGTTTTCGGGTCCAATGGATTGATGCACTACGAGATTGATTTCGGCACCTGGGATACGCCGGATAAATTGCACGAGAGCTCCACGCTGTACATTCAGCGAGGCAAAAACGGATATGGCAGCCGCGAAGAGCTGAAAGTTCCGCCCAGCGATATGTTTCGCACGGAGCTGGAGCTGTTTGCGGAGAGCTGCAAAACAGGCAAGCCTAATGAGCTGACAGCGGCAAATGGAAATGCCGCGGTGGCGATCGTGAATGCTGCGCTGCGCTCCATCGAACGCAGGGGCCAAGAGGTGGCGATTTCCGAAGCGATGGAATCGGCGCGCAAAGCAAACGCGAATAAGGCGCACCATGTTGCCTAGCCGCTATTTGGTGGAATTACGCAGCCGGAAATTGCCGAACAATTGAACAAAAACCCGCTAGTGATTTTGCCAGCGGGGAGCGTGGAGCAACATGGGCCGCATCTTCCGACAGGTACGGATATTTTTGCGGCCAATGTGATAGCTCACGCGGTGGCAGAGCGTATGGATGGATTGGTTTTGCCAGGCGGGCCGCTGGGCGTTACACCGCTGCATATGCCTTTCGAGGGCACTATCACTCTGACGGCCGAGACGTTTATGCGGGTGGTCACGGAGACGGCCGCGTCAACGGCGCAGCATGGGGCGAAATACCTGCTGATTCTGAATTGGCATGAACTGAATATTCCGCCGCTGGGCGTCGCGGCTGAAACATTGCACCGCGATTTTGGAATGACGGTGTTGACGGTGCAGGCTTGTTTCGTGGCGGAAGAATTTCGGGAAAGAATGCAACGGGCTCACGCACGGCGGCGAAATTGAAACACTGGCAGTGATGGCGCACCGGCCTGAATTGGTGCATTTAGAGCGCATCGATAATTCGTCGGACCACGCGCACGGAAAAAAGATTGATGGCTTGCGGCGGACGCGTAGTTACCAGCCGGTGCTCACGGATGTGCGTTCCATAGCGCCTACCGGCTGGTATGGTAGCCCGCAACACGCCACCATGGAAAAAAGTACGCGGATGTTGCAAGTGGTGGCCGATTCGATCGCGAAAGAAGCCAAAGAAGTTTTCAGGCAGCTGGACCTACTTCAAGGCGGCATTGCGGAAGTGAAGAATTCGAAAAGGATTCAGTAATGGCGCGAGTTTTCACTCAGCGTGCGGCGAAGTTGCTGGACCTGCCCGGCCGTACCGCACTGGAGATTGTTTCTGGGGATGGCGGGGTTTCTGGAATCACTCTGCGCAAGATAGAGATTCCGGTTCCGGTGCCGGGCAATTCGCCGAGAAGTCGCCACGTGCACAACGATTTTGAAGAATGCATTTATGTGCTTTCCGGTGGAGGCATGACCGAAGCGGATAGCGGAAATTACGCGTTGAAGGCCGGCGATGCGATTGTGATTCCTTCCGGCGAAAAGCACGCGACGCGGAATACGGGAACCGAGCCGCTCGTTCTTTATTCCCGGTCGGCGACATTCGGCAGGGTACTGCTGAACCTGGCGTATCGTCGAAGGATGTCCGGAAGCGATGAGCGTGGATGTGCTTTGCCTGCGCCCGCGAATTGATTTTGAGCGTGCCAAGGAGTTGCCGACTGCGGAATTGACGGTTGCTTATCACGCGCCGAACGATGCCGAAGTGATTCCGCTGATGAAGCAAGCGCGGACGCTAGTGATCCCCGCAGTTGGACCGATGCTCAGCGCTGAAATTTTTGAGAATCCACTGTGAAATTGGTGCAGGTAACTGGAGCAGGCCTTGATCGCCTGGATTTGCCGTTGCTGAAAAGCATGGGCATCGCGGTAGCCAATGTGCCTGGCGGCAGCAACAGCGCGATCGCGGAGTACGCGGTTAGCACTACTTCTGCGTTGCTGCGGCGATTTGCTTGGGGCCGATACGGAAATTCGTGCGGGGAAGTATGAGGAGTTTCGCGCGCGCATAGTGCGCGACAATCTTTCGGGTTTGGACGGATTGTCGGTAGGGGTGATTGGCCTCGGCACGATTGGCGTTGCGGTGGCGCAAGCTTTCCATCGAGCGGGCTGCCGGATTTGTTACTACGATCCCGCGCCGCGTGATGTTGCTGCGGCCGGAGCGATGAATGCGAAATCTTTGTCGTTGGACGAGCTACTGAAGTCAGCGGACATCGTGACGCTGCATGTTCCGCTGCTACCGGCGACGCGCGGGCTCATCAGTGCTCGCGAGCTCGAAAAAATGAAACCAGGAGCCATTTTAGTTCAGGCTTCGCGCGGTGGCATCGTTGATGAGGCCGCTTTGGCGCGGGCGCTGACTTCCGGACATTTGGGCGGCGCGGCCATCGACGTCTACGAAACGGAGCCTCCCTCACTGGAGAACCCGCTGCTTTCGCTCACCGGAGAGACAGCACGCCGAATTTTATTTACACCCCACATTGCGGGCGTTACGCGGCAAGCCGCGGAGCATCTGTTTCGCACTGCCTGGGCGACGTCGAGCAATTCATTTTCAAAAACGAATTGCCAGAGAATCGCGTGCAATGAGAGGTGACGTGTTGCTGCGACCGAATCGAGGAAAAATAAGTTGAGCAACGCGACGTCGCTTCCACCGGACGCCCCAACGAGCAGAAAACCACGCGGGCCGTGGTATAGCACCCTCTACGTACAAGTCCTTATCGCCATTTGCATCGGGATCTTAATTGGGCGATTTTTTCCGCATGCCGGCATCGCGCTGAAGCCTCTCGGCGACGTGTTTGTGGCGCTGATCCGCATGATGATCGCACCGGTGATTTTTTGCGTGGTGGTGCAGGGCATCGCGTCGGTCGGCGACCTAAAAAAAGTTGGCCGGGTGGGAGTGAAAGCGCTGGTGTACTTCGAGGTTGTGTCGACACTGGCGCTAATCACGGGAATCATTGTCGCGATTATCGTGCATCCGGGAAGTGGATTGAATCTCGATCCGCGTTCGCTGGATCCCAAAGCTATTGCGAACTATGTTGGGCGCGCCAAGGACACTGGCATTGTTCCGTTTTTGGTCGGCATCGTGCCCAGGACTTTCGTGGATGCCTTTGCGGGCGGCGACGTTTTGCAGGTGCTGTTGGTTTCTATTTTGACTGGCTTTTCAATTTCACGGCTTGGCGCGCTTGGAGAGAGAATCGCGCGTGCGATAGGTGCACTTACGAAGGTTGTTTTTGGGATTATTCGCATCATCGTGAAAGTGGCGCCGCTGGGCGCTCTTGGCGGAATGGCGTTTACGGTCGGCAGCTACGGACTGGGATCGCTGTCAAGTCTCGCGAAATTGATCGGTACGTTTTATCTGACCAGTATTGTTTTTGTGGTGGTGATTCTGGGGAGCATTGCGGTGCTGACGGGTTTTTCGATTTTTCGTTTTATTGTCTATATCAAGGATGAACTTCTAATCGTGCTGGGGACCAGTTCCTCCGAAACGGTTTTACCGGACATGATGCAGAAGCTTGAACGCCTGGGGGCTTCGCGATCCATCGTGGGATTGGTTTTTCCGACCGGCTACAGTTTTAACACTGACGGCACCAATATTTATTTAACCTTGGCAGTGATTTTCCTGGCGCAAGCCACCAACACTCATCTGGCACTCGGGCAGATCGTAGGGACTTTGTTGTTCGCGATGATCGCGTCGAAGGGCGCTTCCGGAGTTACTGGTACAGGATTTGTTACTTTGGCGGCAATTCTTACGGCGGTGCCGTCGATTCCGATTCAGGCGTTAGCAATTTTGGTGGGCATCGACAAATTCATGAGCGAATGTCGCGCGCTGACCAATGTAATCGGCAATGGCGTTGCCACAATTGTGGTGAGCCGTTGGGAAGGCGAACTGGACACCACGAAACTGCGCGATACGATGGCGAATCCGGCCGAGAGTGGGGACGTGCCTACGCTGTAGTCACGATTTCAACGCAAATGATCGGATTCGGGAAACTACTGCGCGGTTTGAGTGTTTAGATTGCGCACGAGCCAGGGAAAATCACCTGCTTGAAAATGACAGGATCGGCTGAACTTTTCACTTGGCGTCCCAGATGGCCACCTTCGCGGGGATTGATCCACGCTTCTTTGGGAACGTCGCCGCTGCTCAAAATCATGTACGCGTCGGAGATCGGCACTTGGGTGTCCAGCGCGCCTGCAATGATAAGGCATCGGCGACGTCGGCTGCCGATCAGCCCTGCTTGACCAAAAAGAGACTTCTTCGGAAAAATCACCGAGCAAATCTTCAATCGAATTTGCGCCTTCGTAGATGGACATTAATGCGGGGACAAGTCCGAATAAATATTCGCGGTTGCCCAAAGTTTTATTCACGAGAAAATCTTTTTAAAGGTCGCATCCGCCAGCGGGGATTGCGCAACTACACCTTTCAGTCGCGCATGCTCAATGATCGCGAGTTTGGTGGCCCAATAGGCGCCGAAACTCTGGCCGTCCACTCCGATCCTGGTTTTGTCGACTTCAGGGCGGGTCTGTAAATAATCAATCACCCGGGAAAACATGCGCTCCGAAGTTTCACTGGCCTTGATAGGGGCTTGACCGGTGCCGGGCGAATCTATGCCGATAAATCCAATTCCAAATGGAAGGATCGCGCCAAAATTCTCGGAGAGATCTTCTTTGCGGCTATCCAGCCCGCTGATGGCGATGACTACCGGCACTGGACCTTTTACAGTTTTTGGCAAGCGGAGGTAGCCGATGATTTCCGAACCTTCGAAAGGAATGTGAACTACCTGAACGGATTCTCCTGCAGCCTGGCGTGAGCAAGAAAGCTTCCAGCGCTGGCGTATGCTCGTTTTTTACCGGCAAAAGTGGCACCGGCCACCGGCCAAAAGAATAAAGCCGCCAAGCGCGTACGTAGAGAGCGCTGGCCTTCGCCGGGTCGGAAGCTTCGGTAGCTTTAGCCTGGGCCATGTAACGGTCGGCAACGGCGCTGAATCCCGCAGCCCACTCGTCGTTATCGGTGCTGTTGATTTTCGAGAAAGCCTCGCGCACATCGGCAGGATCGAGACCGATCAGCGGATACATGCCATTTTCGGCGCGCTTTATAGCTTCTGCCTTGATTTCTTCAAGGGTACGCTCTTTCTGTTGCGCTTGAATTGTGACCCCGCAAAATAAGCTGGTGCAGAATACCAACCACAGAAACGCGGATCGCCGTACGCATGCTTTTACAACGCTCATATGTTTTCGCACCTTAGTCGATCGATTTTAGATATTCAGCTGACCTGACATTTCGCAGCAATTATTTCCTCGGCTCTATTTTCCGCCGGACGCTTTCTTCAACGCGGCGTAGTAAAACGACGGGTCGTAATATTTCTCGACGCCGGGAGGATGACCGCCCCACTGGCCTTCAATTTCGGCGCGCAATTTCAAAACATTTTTGAAGCCATCTATGTTGAGCGCCGCATCCTTCTCGAATCCCCCAGGGGCGTTCACGCTGGACTCGTAAGTTGCCGCGGCAATTTCTGGCTTCATACGAAATTCGCTGATCCATAGATCGATGACCTGCTGCTTGTTAGCAGGGTCCATTAACCAGCGTTGCGCCTCGACAATTGCGGCCAGATAATTGTCGAGATTTTCTTTATTATCTAGCGCCCATTTTCGCTGCGCGAAATATCCCGCCGCTTGATAGGGGCCGATGACGTCCTGGACCTTGGCTAGGCTTACAAATCCCTCTTGCTTGGCGATGATTGAGGAAGGAGGGCCGAGCATGGATCCCGCGTATTCTTTGTGTTCTCGTAAGGCAATCAGCCGCTGGGGAGTACCGCCAATGGGTTTCATTTCGTAATCGCGCACGACCTGGAGTCCCTTCGCCAAAAGAATTTTCTTCATTTGTAAAGCGTATGCGGTGTTAGGAGCATCCACGATCAATGTTTTGCCGCGGAGCTCTTGGAGCGATTTAATTTCCGGCTGCACCACCAATTCATTCTGCGAACCTTCCCCGCCCATGAGGATCACCATGTCCTGATGAGCGAGTTCGACCATGGCTACGGCGTTGTCTACCGCCAGATAAGCAAGATCACCGTTTCCACTGGCGAGATTGCTGCGCAAAACTTCGGAGCTGGGCAGATTTTCGGTTTCGGCGGAGACACCGTGCTTTGCGAAGTACCCCTGTTTTTCGGCGATGACAAACTGGATAGGTTTTCCGAGCAGCGTCAGCAATTTGATCTTTTTCGGCGCGGTAGTTTGCGCCGTGAGTGACATGCCTGTCAGTAGGAGTGCCCCCACTAGCGGCAAACCAATGCGTTGTTCCATGTTCATCAAGAATCCTCCTAGCGTCTGACGCAGACTATTGCTACGCCGCGCCTTCATTCAACTTATTCAGAGACCATTCCGCGACGGGCAGGGGATCGAGAAACGGCTTGCCAAGATTGGGACAGCTTAGCGCATACAGCCCGGTATCGGTGGCCGCCCAAATTACGTTGCGGTCCCATTCAATGAAGACATTGTCGACGGTGCGATCGTAGCTGCCGAACTTTTCCAGGTCGCCGCCTTGTGGCGGAACGAAGTAGGCCACTTCTTCGGGGCGATAAAGATTGCCGATGTCGTAGCAGCGCAGTCCAGCAATGAAATAGGAATAGGCAATAAAATCCTGACGCGGTTTACCGGGCGCCTTCAAATGAGGGGATTGTGCGCGCCGAAGCGTCCGCGCTTGAAACAAAAATCGCGGTATGGGGCCTCCGGCGGCGGGACTGGGCGCGGAAGTTGCGCTACCGGGACTGGATGCTCTTCGTCGCGAATATCGATAATCCAGTTGGGAAGAAAAATCTGGTTGCAATCGGAATTGGTGGTTTCTCCGTTGGTGAGCACAAATCCCCGGTCGAGAACTCCACAATAAATGGTGTGGAACGCAATGCCCATTCCGGAATATTGCGCGGGTGGTTCGAACCGGCCGACTTCTCGCTGTTTTTTCGGGTCGCTCAAATCAAGAATGATGAAACCGTTGCAGCCGAAGGCCCCGTATCCGCGGTTGCCGCCGTCTTCCAATTTTTTGGGGACATAGACTGGACCGTGCAGGCCCGCGAAGGGAGTCTGGTCTTTGGCGACTTTTGGCGGCACCAGTTTGGACCAGATCCACTGTTGTACTCGGCCTCTTCGCCTTTGCGCGAACCGGGCACCCACCACATGGAGACCTCGGAGACGTTGCTGGGGTCGGGGCGTCCACGATCATGTTGCCGTTGACGAGTTGGCGGAAATAAGACGGCTGATGGATGAAAGTCTCGTCGGGCGCGGTGTCCAGGTAGGCGTATTTGCCGCCATCATAATAGTTGCGATGGGTGCCTTGGCCGGTGGCCCCGGTACTGAACTCGGAGAGTTTTCTGCGAGGGCCGTGGACCGTTCCGCTGGGCGGCGCTGTCTGGTGAGCCTTCCGATATCCATGTCACCGATGAGTTAGTGCTGGAACTGTTTCCAGAGAATAGAATTCTGCGGCGATGGATTGAGTTGGCACGCAAGCGCATAAAGTTTCAGGGATTGCCGGCGCGAATTTGCTGGCTGGGATACGGCGAGCGAGCGCAGTTCGGTCTGGCAATCAATCATCTGGTTAAGCAAGGCAAAATTAAAGCGCCGGTGGTCGGGCC
>CAVPKZ010000115.1:0-6300 GCA_963705755.1 uncultured Acidobacteriota bacterium
ACGTCACTCAAACCCTCGCAGGTATCGCCGTCACCGCCTCCGCCGGAGCCACCATGTATTCCTGGTATCCGCCGTCGTAACTAATGCCCGCTACCTTCATGTTCTGGCAATTACCAAAATCACCCCGCCTGCAATAGAGGCACGTGCCATCGTGGCCGCCATGCCAGCCAACGCCCACGCGCTGTCCCTTCTTCCATTCGGTCACACCCGCACCCACTTCATCTACAATCCCTGCGACTTCGTGTCCCGGCACGCGCGGGTATTCGATGCCCGGCCACAAACCTTCTTTGGTGAACACATCGCTGTGGCAGACACCACAGGCCTGTACCTTGATGCGTACCTGTTCTGGACCAGGCTGGGGAATCTCGCGGTCGACAATCTGGAAATCGGCCCCCGCCTTAGGAATCAGCGCTACCTTCATTGGTGCTACTGCGACCTTGGTCGTTGCCATATGTCCTCCTGTGCAAGTGCGAATGTGGGCTGTCGGCATCGCTGAAGAGATGAAATCGAATCACTCGATCTCGCCATCGCTTCCACCTTTAGACGCAGCGCAATGATTTTTTGGAATGTCAGGGAAGGGCGCCAAGGACTACGGCACTCTCCCTCAGCGAGTGCCATGTTACTAAGGCCATTTTTGTTGTCAAGAGCAGGCTTCTGAAGGCGGTTCTCGTTACGGCGTGTAGCGCTTCCGTCGATACTTCGTGCGCTCGCCACGCTATCTTAACGGGAGAACGCTGTCCCATTTTCAGGTGAACCAGAGATTACCTGAACCGCCTACTTTAGCGCGCCGATCACCGCTTCGGTGAATTCATCCGTGCCTGCCTGTCCGCCCACGTCGCGCGTGGTGTGCACGCCTTCGCGATAAACTTTTTCCAATGCCGCCTCGATACTTCGCGCAGCGCCCCGCTCCCCGAGATGGTCCAGCATTAGAATGCTGCTCAGCAGTAACGCCGTTGGATTCGCGAATCCTTTGCCCGCGATATCCGGTGCTGTGCCGTGGACCGCTTCAAACATGGCCGCATCATCGCCGATGTTTGCGCTTCCAACCACCCCTAGCCCTCCGACCAGTCCAGCAGCCAGATCGCTCATCACATCGCCATACAAATTGGGCAGCAGCAACACGTCGAATTGTTGCGGGTTCAGCACAATTTGCATGCACGCGTTATCCACGATCATCTCAAGATATTCAATCTCAGAAAATTCCTTGGCCACCGTGCGGGTCGACTTCAAAAAAAGGCCGTCCGACAATTTCATGATGTTCGCTTTATGAATAGCGTGAATTTTTTTGCGCCCCATTTTCTTGGCGTAGCTGAACGCAAACTTCGCAATGCGCGTGGAAGCTTTTTCGGTAATGATTTTTAGACTTTCCACCACCCCCGGAACAACCTCATGCTCCAACCCGGAATACAAGTCCTCGGTGTTTTCGCGCACCAGCACTACATTCACGCCTTCGAATCGCGATTTCACTCCCGGCAGATTCTTCACCGGCCGCAAGTTTGCGTACAAATCCAGCGTCTTACGCAGCGCCACGTTCACGCTGGGCGCGCCACCCGCAATAGCGGTAGCCATCGGCCCTTTCAGCGCCACGTGATTGCGTCTGACGGAGTCAACCGCCGACGGGCTGACCAGCTGACCCTTTTCGGTGCTCTTGTCGGTGCGGCCTTCGAACTCTTCCCATTCAATCTTCACGCCAGTCGCCGCCAGGATGCGGCGCACTGCGGAGGCTACCTCTGGGCCAATCCCTTCGCCTGGTATCAAAGTGACTTTATGTGCCATAGATGCATCACATTGTAGACGAACCCGCGCGGCTTTTTGAGAAAACTGCCAGCCGGTGTTTCCAACCGCGTGCACCTTTGGAACGTCGCGCCGTGCAGTAGGTCAAAAGGTTTGCTATAATAGTTCAAGGATCGCGGCCTGAGCCCGCGACCGGAGGCCAAAGGAATTATGATTAATCTGACGCCCGTTGCCAGCACCAAAGTCAAAGAGATCATGACTATGCAGAACCCTTCGCCGGTGGCCCTGCGCGTTGCCGTCGTAGGCGGTGGCTGCTCGGGGTTCCAATATCACATGGCATTTGAAAACCAGACCAATGACACCGACCAGATTTTTGAGTTTGATGGCTTGAAAGTTGCCGTCGACCAGATGAGTTCCATGTACCTGGACGGCATTGAAATCGATTACATCGAAACCGTGGAAGGCGCCGGCTTCAAATTCAATAATCCCAACGTAAAGAGCACTTGCGGTTGCGGCAGCTCCTTCAGCGTTTAATCGGCCACCATCTAATTGACGAAACACATAGATTTTCTTGGGCTCCTGACGCAACTTCAGGAGCCTTTTTTCTTGGGGAATCATCATTTCGTGCAGCTCTGTCAGGGTTTTGTCGGCTGTCCTACATTGATACTAAAACTGGCATCGTTCCGCCACTTCTGTTATAACTCATTCCGTCTCCGGGCACGGGGAGGACAATTATGACCGTTAAGCCAGTATTACCTATCAAGGTACTATTAGCTGACGACAGCGAAATTATGCGCGAAGCCATCAAAAAGCTGCTGGAGGACGAACCGCGCATACACATTGTCGGAGAAGCTTCCTGCTTTGGCACTGCCATGCAATTAGTCGCGGATTCGAAACCCGACCTTTTGCTGCTCGATTTGCACCTGCCGCAAAAAGCGTGAACTGCCAGCTCCCATCGTTCGGTCCCAGCTGAATTGCATTGAATATACTTTGGCCATCTCCTTTGCTAATGATGAAGAAGCTAATCTCTCGCGGCAAGTTACGGTGCCGCCGCGTTACTCGATAAGATGAGCCTGTATACCGAGTTGCTGCCGGCCATTATGCAATTGGTGGGGCCGTCCGCAAAACTCGTCTTCTTCAAGATTGGTACAAAAACCAGCAGGGAGGGAGCGTCGCTGGGACTTTCGGAATAGCCACGGCCTCTTTCTTCCTCCGCAACCTCGCATCCCACTCCATTTGCTTTCAAGCCCAACGAACCGTATCCTCAAATCCGGGCATGAAAATAGCGCTCGCGCAGTTTAATCCCACCGTCGGCGATTTTGCAGGCAATGCCGCTCGCATTTTGAGCTTGGCCACCACCGCCCACCAACGAGGGGCGGACCTGGCCGTTTTTTCCGAGCTTTGTCTTTGCGGCTATTTACCTCAGGACCTGCTGGAACGCCCCGCCTTTATCGACCACAATCGCAAGGAACTAAAGGAACTCGCCGCCAAGCTTCCATTGCCCTCGATAGTCGGCTATGCCGGCCGCGTGAAAAACGGCCGCGAAAAATCCATTGGAAAATCCATCGCCAACAAAGCAGCGTTGATTTGCGAAGGGCGCATCGTCTTTGAGCAAAGCAAAATGCTTTTGCCCACTTACGATGTCTTCGATGAATCGCGGTATTTTCAGCCGGCCGACCGGCAATCCGTCTTTGGACTTGGACAAGAGCAGTTGGGCATCTCCATTTGCGAAGACGTGTGGAACGACAAAAATTTCTGGGCGAATCGTCGCTATGATCGGGATCCCGTAACCGAAATTATCGCGCAGGGAACTACCGTCCTTCTGAACATTTCCGCTTCGCCTTACACCATCGACAACGCGGCTTGCGTCTGGAAATGTTGCGTTCCATCGCTGTGCATCATAACCGGCCCATCGTGTATGTGAATCAGGTTGGTGGGGATGACAGCTTGATCTTTGATGGCGCCAGCATGGCGCTCACCGCTGACGGTAAGGTTGCCGCCCGAGCGCGCGCTTTCGAAGAAGACCTGGTCTTCTTCGATACCGTGACCGGCAAAGGCGAAATTCACGATCAGCCGCATGAAGAAATCGCCTACGCTTACCAGGCGATTGTGACCGGCACCGTTGATTACGTGCAAAAATGCGGCTTCAAAAAAGTTTTTGTCGGCCTCAGCGGCGGTATCGACTCCGCGGTAGTTGCTGCCATCGCTGTGGATGCGCTGGGGGCAGAAAATGTTCTCGGCGTCTCCATGCCTGGCCCGTATTCGTCGGAGGGAAGCAAGACCGACGCGGAAACCGTCGCCAAAAATCTCGGCATCGACATGATCACCATGCCCATCGGGGACGTGTTCGACGCCTATTTAAAAGTCACCGCCCCAATTTTTAAAACGTTGAAGCCCGACGTCACCGAAGAAAATATCCAGGCGCGCATTCGTGGGAATTACCTGATGGCGCTATCCAACAAATTCGGCTCCATGGTGCTCAGTACCGGAAATAAATCCGAGCTCGCCGTGGGATATTGCACTTTGTACGGCGACATGGCCGGAGGCTTGGCCATTCTTTCTGACGTGCCCAAATTGATGGTCTACGAATTGGCCAATTGGATTAATCGCGAGAGGGAAGTGATCCCTGAATCGACCATCAACAAAGCGCCCTCAGCGGAGTTGCGCCCCGACCAAAAAGACGAAGATATTCTGCCTCCCTACGACGTCCTCGACCGCATCCTCAAAGCCTATATTGAGGATTTACAAAGTCCTCAGGAAATTGCCGACCACTGCGGCTATGATCTGAAATTAGTGCGCGACATTGCTTTACTGGTCGACCGCAACGAGTACAAGCGCAAGCAAGCCGCGCCCGGCCTCAAAATTACTTCGCGCGCTTTTGGCTTTGGCCGTCCTTTCCCGATCGCGCAGCGTTGGATTCCCTGATCAGCGTGGTATTTCCAAATCGAAGAGCGGCACTAAAAATAGGAGATGCGTGAATACCCTTACGAAACATTGTCTAGTCCCCGCTTTTTGTTTCCTTATCGCGCCGATTCTCTTCGCGCAACAATCCAAACCACCCGCGCCGGCGTCGGCACCTCCCGCAACGAGCACCCCACCGTCCCCAATCCAAAAATCCGTGGAAGCTTATCTGCGCAATCTACGCCTTTGGCCCAGACGTGCAAGTCACCGTTGGCCCTCTCAAGGAATCGAGTGTTCCCGGATTGCTAGCTACCGACATTAGCGTAAAGATTGAAGACAACGTGCAAGCCGTGCAGTTTTATGTCAGCAAAGACGGCAGGTATTTATTGCGTGGGGAACTCTCCGACCTGACCAAGGACCCCATGGCAGAGAATCGCGCCAAGCTTCAGATCAAGGACGCGCCCGTTTGGGGTGACCCCAAGGCCTCGATAACCATGGTGGAGTTCTCCGACTTCGAATGCCCGGTCTGCGAAGCCTCCACAACGTGCTTCAGGCACTCTTAGCGAACTATCCCCAGGTGCGCCTGGTGTTCAAGGATTTCCCTCTCGAGCAGCATCCCTGGGCCCACAGCGCCGCCATCGCCGGCCGATGCGCCTACGACCAGGACCCCAAGGCCTTCTGGAAGCTTTACGACCTCATCTACGACAATCAAGACATCATCTCGCCCGAAAATTCCTACGCCAAGCTGATCGATTACGCCTCGCAGATCGGCATGAATCTCGACACCTTCAAGGCCTGCATAGCCAGCCCCGAAGCCGCCGCCGCCGTCGAAGCCAGCCGCGCAAACGGCCTGGCCCTCCAAGTCTCCAGCACCCCCACAATCTTCATCAACGGCCGCCGCATTGTCGGCGCCGACCCCCACCTGGTCGAACAAAACATAAAATACGAATTGGAACAGCAGAAAACCGCCAAGCACTAAAAGCCGTGAATCTTAAATAAATGAATCGATCGAATGCGGAGGATGCTTGCATCCAGTGAGAGAGAAGCGGGCTGAAGCCGCTACGGGGATGTCAAAGGTGGGCTAAGAGGAGTTCCTTATTTCTTAGTTAACATAATATAACTTATGGGACGCAGTCGCCCATAAGTCATTGATTCCACATTATCCACAACCCTGTTGAAATGTTGTGGGTACCCAGTGATTTTCCTCTTGACACAATTTTCATAACCCGCACATTCGCTCTGGCACACGGAAGTCTTGAACAAGCGTGCACAAGAAACTATCAACATTTGCACAGTTTATCCTCACGAGGTGAAATTGTATGCCGATTCAGATTAAAGACCCATCAGTTGTAGCGCAGAAATGGGCCAAACGCGCTGGCGTGGACGGCGAGGCAATCGCCCTTCTTCGCGCCCCTCACGGCGATCGGGCCGCATTGAGGATTTAGAAACGGAAAATTCAGCTTCGCGGTCGGACTGTCCTGTTCGCTCGTGATGACGCCGCCGAATGCGTCCTCCGTTTCCACGACGACGACGTCGCCGGGGTAGATCGTCAGCCTGGGCTCGGCATAGCGGCCATAGACGATTCAGCCCCGCGCCGCGATGTCGAGGTCATGGCGCTTGCCCGCATTCCCTTTGGCGAGCCCTCGCTTCGCCATGATCGACGTC
>CAVPKZ010000116.1:0-40682 GCA_963705755.1 uncultured Acidobacteriota bacterium
AATTTTCAGGGAATCTACGAAACGCAGCGCCAAGTCGCTAGCCTGCTTACTACCAATACCTGCTACAACGGAGCGACCTCACCCTGCAACAGCACCGCGATTACCCTGCCAATTACACAGCGTTCAGTCGTTACAACACTGGGTACTCAGCAATCCAAACATGTTGACCTATATAGCTCCTACGGCATGCCTACTGAGAGCGACGATTACGACTACGGCGCGGGTGCGCCGGGACCGTTGATCAAGAAAGTGCTGATGGCTTACGCCTCGCTTGGTAATATAAATGCCTTCCCACAACAGGTAACCGTTTGCAACGGTTCAGGCACCGCTTCGGCCTGTAACGGAACAGGAACGGTCGTCTCACAAACGAGCAACAATTACGACGAAACCACTCCCACACCTTCATCAGGAACCCCTCAGCACGTGTCGGTTACTGGCTCGCGCGGGAATCTTACGAGCATTACCTACCCAACTGGCACCAACTCCCAAAGCAAGAACACCTACTATGATACTGGAATGTTACTGACCGCTACCGATTCCAACGGTGCGGCCACAACCTACAGTTACACTGGCTCTTCCTGCGGTAATGCATTCCCAACGAGCGTCACTGAGCCTTTAGGCTTGTCTCGCTCCCTCGTGTGGAATTGTACTGGCGGGGTAATGACTACGCTCACCGACGAGAACAGCCAACCAACCACTACGACTTACAGTGATGCGTTCTTCTGGCGACCTGCGCAGCAATCATATCCGGATGGCGGCTTGACGAAATGGACCTATACTAGCCCCACTAGTACCACCGCCGCACGAGAAATGAACTCTTCTCAATCCGTAACCAGCATGGTCCTGCTTGACGGCCTTGGCCGCACCATACAACAGCAGTTGAAATCCGACCCCCAAGGCATCGTATATGTGGACACCACCTACGATTCACTTGGTCGGCTAGCTTCCACCAGTAATCCTTATCGCTCGACGTCCGACTCGACTTACGGCATCACCTCCGAGCAGTACGACGCCCTCAACCGCCCCACCCTGATCACTCCCCCTGACGGGTCGAGTAATGTTTCCATCTCTTATACAAATAACTGCATCACGAAGAAAGACCAAGCTGGTAAATCAACTGAGTCCTGCGCCGACGGCTTAGGCCGCGCCACTCAGGTTTTCGAAGACCCAACAGGTCTAAAAATCCTGGAAACCGACTACACCTACGACGCCTTGGGGAACCTTCTTACGGTAAACCAGAAAGGCGGCTCCTCGATATCTGCTAACTGGCGCCCTCGCACCTATACCTACGACGGCCTGTCACGGCTGACCAGTGAAAAGAACCCTGGGAATCTGGCACGGTCTCGTACACCTACAATTCGAACGGCGATCTGGCTACCAAAGTCTGCACCAGCCCCTAACCAAACCGGCACCAACACAGTAACGACGACATACACATTTGACCTCCTCCACCGATTGACGCAGAAGTCTTATTCCGACACTACTCCGCTTACTTGGTTTCAGTACGATTCAGGATTCGTTCCTGGAGGCGCAACCCCAAATAATACGATTGGAAGATTAGTAACAACGCGGACCCCGATCACGGTTTCTGCTTTCAGCTACGATGCTATGGGTAGGCCCTTGTGGAACGTACAATCAACTCCACAGAACTGTTGCTCCACCGGCTGGACCCTTACTTATTCTTACGACCTGATGGGGAACATGCTCTCCGCTTCAAACGGTTTTGGAACGACCTTCCGTTACACCTATGACAGTGCCGCGCGGCCCAAGACCCTGACCAGCAGTCTCGTTGATTCCCAGCATCCTGCCGCCATCTTCACCGCTGATGCCACCAATGGATATTTCCCCCACGGTGCTCTACGCAAGGGAGCTTTCAGTAATGGCCTCACGCAATCAAATGTGTACGATAAGAGCTTGAATCCCTGTCGCCTAGACCTCAACACTATTAGCACCACTCTGCTTCAACCTTGCGGCGATAACACCCCGTCAGGAAATGTTTTGGATCTTTCGATGGGTTACAATACTGGAACATCCAACAACGGGAACGTCATGAATTGGAACGCTTCCGGCGCCCAATCGTTCGTCCGCGCCTACGGCTACGATTCTTTGAACCGTGTAAGCACCATGGGAGATACAGTTTCCACACAACCCTGCAAAGGTCTTTCCTGGAGCTACGACAATTGGGGCAACCGCACTCTTCAATCTGTTACCTCTGGCACCTGCAACACGTTCAACGACCAATCCGACGCCAACAACCACCTGCTCGGCACTCCCTACACCTACGACGCCGCCGGCAACATGACCCACGACGCCTCCCACAGCTACACCTACAATGCCGAAAATCGCCTCACCGACGTTGATGGCGGCAATACCGCGCATTACTACTACGATGCTCTGGGTTATCGTGTTTACCGGGCTTCGGGATCGCCCACGTTGCAATATCTCTACGATTTGCGAGGCAAGGTAGTCTCTGAGGTTCTACCCAGCGGCGGCCTCAATGCCTCTTATATGTACTTTGGCGGCCAGATGGTAGCCGAGTATTACAACCTGACTACCTATTTTTTTCATCAGGACCATCTCGGTTCGACGCGTCTCGTAACTGCCTATCCAACCGCATCAATTGCGGAGTGTGACGACTACTACCCCTATGGTGAAGCCAACGTGAACGTGGGCACTTGCCTCAGTGGCACCACCACTCAATACAAATTTACCGCCCACGAGCGCGACCTCGAAACCAACCTCGATCACACCTGGTTCCGCCAAGACTCCTCTACCCTCGGCCGCTGGATGACGCCGACCCCGCCGGCCTCGCAGCCGTAGACCCAGGCAATCCCCAATCCTGGAATCGCTACGGCTATGTACTAAATTCGCCGCTCCGCTTCATTGATTGGTTTGGTCTGTGTACACTAGATTCCGGCGTTGACGTATGCGTGGATGTAACCGCCGACGGGCCTCCGGGTCTTGATCCGTTCTTTTATGACTTCATTAACCAGATTGGTGCCTACCATTATTTCACTAGACCCGGTTTCTATTATGGCGGCACCTTCCACGCGCCGCTAAACGTCGCCTCCCTACAAAAGGCTGCGATACAGCAGGCCGTCAAGCAATGCTTGAATGATTTTTACTCGTCTGCACCTGGCAACGCACTACAGTTTGCCAGCCCGTTGCAAATGATTCCTGGGTTTGGGCAACAGCCGCAGCAGAGTGTTTTGGAGACAACAGTCAGTCTGGGGACTAGGCTGTACTTCTAAATAGTGCCGCGCGTGCTGGGCAGCCCGTAATTCAAACCCTTTCGGCAGATTCTTGGAGCCTCGTCGGCCCGCTGGAACAATTGGTGAGCTCGTTCGGAACCAAAGCAACCGCTCTCGCCAAGGTAGGCGGTCCGTGGGTTTGGGCTTATGGTGCAGGTCTCGACTTATTGGCCCACGAGGCTTGCGACAACGTCGCACGTCAAGCGGTCGGGCAAATGACACCGATACCGGGTATGGGAGCGACGATACCATAGCCCTATGAAATATTCGAGCTTGCCGTTTTGGTTACAAGTAGCCTTTGGAGTGTTCAACTTTATTGTGACCTCAATCTTACTTTGGTTTTGGTGGCCGAAGAAAGAGAATCACAGCGGCTGGTTGTGGGGTGGCGTGTTGTACTTTCTATTGGTATGGTTGTATATGAGCACGTGAAAGACTGGCGTCGGCTCCCGAAAACTTTGATCTCGAACCGCGTCTCAAACAAATGCGCGTTCTGCACTGGCCCCTGGTTGCACCAGACTCCTTGGGGAAAGCGTCAGGCCAGTGGCTCCCTTATTGACACGCCGTTCAATTCATCGCGTATCCCGCAGCCTTCCACGCCTCTACTCCGCCTTTCAGTATCTTGACGTTGGTAAAGCCTTGCGCCTGATATTTCGCTGCCTGACCGACAGCGCTGGCTTCGGCGGGTCACGCTCAATAAAAGATGATTTCCTGTGTTTTCGGCAGCGACGCCGCCCGGGATTGCAAGCTGCCGAACGATATGGACCCTTCCAGATTGAGCATCCGGCATTTGGCCTCGTCCTCATAAGCACAGACCAACAAGGCTTGTTTGGACTCGGCTTTTGCGTGTGCCTGTTGAGCATCGATTCGCTGGATGTCTGCCATGTGTTCCTCCCCAGATGTAGGTAGTGGCTCGGTTGTAAGTGGCGGCTGCGGAATAGTGCAAAATCAACGGAATTTATCGCTTAAGATTTTGGAGGCGCGGGTGGGATTCGAACCCACGAATGATGGTTTTGCAGACCATTCCCTTAGGCCACTTGGGTACCGCGCCACGTAAACCCTCTTGAAAAGGTTAGGACAACCTATGCCCAAATTCTATGCCCACTTCTATGCCCAAAGCGCCTCGATTACGCCTATTTACACCAAATCACACAGCCATATCCCATTGATACCACACACTGGCTGTGTTCCAGAGGGATTTTGCAGACCTCTCCCTTGGGCCACTTGGGTACCGCGCCAAACTTTTGAGTATAGCAAAACTCGCACAAGCACTGGACGTTGCTGCTAACGTCCGAAGTTTGTGAGCGTTTGAAATTCAAGTCTAACGAGCACTTTGCTCGTCAAGCTCTGAAGCAAGTCGCTTAAGCGGCGAGAGACCTCGTGCACGGCCAGGCTGAGCTATTTCGTGTTTATTATTTCTTGCTTGTTATTTCTTGCTTACCAAGGGCGAGTCGATTTTTGCTTCGCGCAGAAAACGCGCCGACTCTTCCGGCGGCGTGGGGTTGATGTAAAAACCAGTGCCCCATTCGAATCCCGCGACCTTGGTGAGCTTAGGAATAATCTCAATGTGCCAGTGATAGTGATCGTTGATTTCTTCACCGATGGGCGAAGTGTGAATCATGAAATTGTACGCTGGGCGATCCAGCACGGAATCCAGCCGCATCAGCGTGTCTTTCAACATGCGCGCCAAGCTGCTGTAGATGGAACTTTGATTATTTTCGTAGGAAGACCCGTGCGCCTTTGGCAGCAGCCACATTTCAAAAGGAAAACGCGGAGCATACGGCGCCAAAGTAATGAAATGCTCGTTTTCACCGATGACCCGCTCGCCGGTATCGCGTTCCTGACGAATAATGTCGCAAAAAATGCAACGTTCTTTCTCGTCGTAATAGTGCCAGCAATTATCGACCTCTTCACGTACGCGGCGCGGAACGATTGGCAGCGCAATCAGCTGCGAGTGCGGATGTTCCAGTGAAGCGCCCGCAGCTTCGCCGTGATTCTTGAAAATGAGGATATAGCGAAAGCGTTTGTCGTTCTTCAGATCCAGCATGCGGTCGCGATACGCCCACAACACGTCTTCCACCGCGCGCTCCGGAAGACTTGCCAGCGTGGAGGCGTGGTCGGGAGTTTCGATGATCACTTCGTGCGCGCCTACGCCGTTCATTTTGTCGAATAGCCCTTCCCCTTCGCGATCCAGATCGCCTTCGATGCCTAGTGCTGGGAACTTGTTGGGGACGACTCGGATGCTCCACCCCGGCGTATTTTTGCTGCCGCCATTGCGTCCGTATACCAGGATTTCCGTCGGCGTTTTGGATTCCTGCCCGGGACAAAAAGGGCAATTCTTGCCGTTGGAGGCCACAACGCTTTCGCGCAGGAATTCGTTGGGGCGCTTGCCACGTTCCGTGGAAATAATAACCCAGCGACCTGTGATTGGATCCTTCCGCAACTCAGGCAAAGATTCCTCCTCGACTTAATTACTATTAAAAGAGCGGGCGTATACACACGAAAGCTGCGTGTCGCCGCTAACGCAATTGGTAAATTGTACCGCGATTGCGCCGATGGACAGATAGGTGACGGCCCAGGCCTGCGCTGCGGATGGTATAGCCATTTAGAGCAACAAAGCTCAGAAAATTATCTCGAGCGGCGCAATTGGGGGCTGAAGGTGTCTTTGTGCAGCCTGATTTCCGGCGGACGGCCGGGAATATTGTCGATGGCCAGCACATCGAAGCGCGTCGGGCAATCGTTCAGATGACGATCCGCCAAGAAGCGTTGTGCGGTGCGCACCAGCACACTCTGTTTAGCATAATTGACACTCAGCTCCGGCAGGCCAGAAATATCTCCACCCACAGTGCGCGTCCGGATTTCCACGAAAGCAATCGTTGCCCCGTCGTATCCCACTAGATCCAGCTCGCCTTGACGCCTTGCGGCATGTAATTTTTTGCAATGAAAATGTAGCCCTGCCTGCGCAAATACCAGTAACCATAAGTTTCTCCGAGCAGACCTCTGCGACGCGCCTTTTCCTTGCGCTCGAATTTCTCACTCCGCTGCGTTTCTTCATTTTGTTTCTGTGGCGTAACGTCAGCAGGGGAATCGCGCAGGCCACGGCGCGCGCTCCAATGCACAACGGTAAATATCAAACGTGAAAATATGGGCATGACCTTGCCTGGGCGGGACGCGAACCGTACAGGCAGTATATAAAGAAAAATCCCGTGGCGCCCGTATCTTCTACCGACGCTCACGGGATGACGGATATCTTACGACCCGAGAACCTTCGCTATGCCTTGCCTTCCACTTCCTGAATACACTGCTCAAGAATTGAAAGTGCGGCATCGGCTTGTTCGCGGTCGATCAAAAGCGGCGGTGAAAGCCGCAATGTATTTTCGCCCGCGCCAAGTATGCACAGGCCACGATGGAAGGCGAGATCGACGATATGGTTGCGCAGATCGACGCCTTTTTCCTTGGTTTTTTGATCGCGAACAATCTCGATTCCGATCATCAAACCGCGCCCGCGAACATCGCCGACGATCTTGTACTTATCGGTCCAGTTCGCGGTTTTCTGGAAAATATAATCGCCCACCTGCGCAGCGTTTTCGCGATATTCCGATTCGATTAGATCAAACGTGGCCAAACCCGCGGCGATGCACACCGGATTGCCTCCGAACGTCGTGCCGTGCGAGCCGGGCTTCCAGTTCATCACGCTTTCCCGGGCGATGAACGCTCCGAGCGGCATTCCGCTGGCAATACCCTTCGCGGAGCAAAGAATGTCCGGCTCAATGCCGGAATTTTCGCACGCCCACCACTTGCCGGTTCGTCCCATGCCCGATTGCACTTCATCCACGATCAACATGATGCCGTGCTGCCGGCAGATGCGCTGCAACTCTTGCAGGAAAAAATCGGGCGCCGGAACGTAACCGCCTTCCCCTTGAATGGGCTCGATAATAATTCCCGCCACTTCTTCGGGATCAAAGAGCCGCTTGAAAATTTGCCCTTCGAGCTGCTCGAGAATTTCCGCGCCGCAGGTTTCGGCGGTGTGGCCATGCGCGCAGCGGTATGCATATGGATAAGGAATATGTTCGACGCCGCTCAACAACGCGCCAAATCCCTTGCGCTGTGTTGCTTTTGACGCCGTCAGCGACAGAGAACCCATGGTTCGCCCGTGAAAGCACCCATAAAACGCGACGAATTTGTCGCGCTTCGTCGCATAACGCGCCAGTTTGACCGCGCCTTCGACTGCCTCGGTCCCGGAGTTAGTAAAAAACACTTTCTTGGCTTCAGGGCCTGGCACGGTGGCTGCCAACTTTTCAGCAAATCGCGGCATATTCTCGTAATAAAAATCCGTTCCCGACATATGAATCAATTCCGCGGCCTGCTCTTGAATGGCGGCGACAACTTTCGGATGACAATGCCCGGTCGAGCAAACCGCGATCCCCGCGGCAAAGTCCAGAAATCTGTTTCCGTCCACGTCCTCCACTACCGCGCCGCGCCCACGCTTGGCCACCAGCGGGTAATCGCGCGTATACGACGGCGACATGAACCTGGCATCTTGCTCCAACACTCGCTTTGGCGTTTGGCCCCGGCAGTTCCGTCACTAATTGAGGAAGCTTCCATTCAGAATTAGATCGCGAAGTCACAGACGATTTCGTTTTGGATTCAGGTGCGGTAATCATGTCTTCCTCCTTAAAAGAAGAGTGGCCAGCGTTTAGGCGGAGCGTGCCGGAGGGCGACGATCAGTGCGGCGAAACGCAATTACAGAATTTTCACTGCTTTCACTACAAGGAGGGGTTGTTAATCAACGCTGTAAAGATTGGGACGAGTTTCGGCCGGTGAGAAATTGCTGGGGAAGAGTTGGAAATTATTGGTCATTTGCGTTTCCATCGGACGCTGCCGTCTCGCGAATCTTCAAGAATTATACCACGTTTATCAAGCTCTTTACGGATGCGATCGGCGGTTGCGAAGTCGCGTGTCTGACGCGCCACCTGCCGTTCAGCGACCAGTTTTTCGATCTCGGCATCCGCGGCGTTGCTGTTTTCCTGGCCATAGCCCAGAGCCTGCAGCTTCTGCGCATCATTATTTTCGAGCACTGCAAAAATTTGGTCGAAGCTTTGCAAGAACTTCAGCGCGGCAGGCACGTCGGCGCTGCCAAACTCCCCTTTGTCCATGGCAATGTTTGCTTCGCGCACAAATTCAAACACCGCTCCCAAAGCGCGCGCCGTGTTCAGGTCGTCTGACAGGCCGGCATCAAATTCTTCCGTGGCCTTCGCGATTCTCGGCCATGCTTTTTTGCGCGCCTGTGGGAAACTTGCCCTGTGCCAGGCGGTCCGCAAAATTTCTGAGCCGATCGACTGAACTGGAGGCCTGCTGCAATCCATCAAACGTAAAATTCAATTGCCGCCGGTATGGCACGCTGGCCAACGCAAACCGCAACGCCGAAGGTTTATAGCCTTTGGCAAAAAGATCGCGCAAGGTATAAAAATTCCCCAGCGATTTAGACATCTTTTCGCCTTCGACCAGCAAATGCTCGGCATGCAGCCAATATTTGACGAAGTGTTTTCCGGTAGCCCCTTCGCTCTGGGCGATCTCATTTTCGTGATGCGGGAAAGCCAGATCGATTCCTCCAGTGTGAATGTCCAGAGTTTCACCGAAATATTTCATGGCCATTGCCGAACATTCAATGTGCCAGCCCGGCCGGCCTCGCCCGATACTGGTCTCCCAGAAATGCTCGCCTTCCTTAGGCGCTTTCCACAGCGCGAAATCGCGAGCGCTTTCTTTTTCGTAGCGGTCCACATCCACGCGGGCGCCCGCCTGGATGCCCGCCACATCAATGTTGGATAGCTTCCCGTAATCGGGGAATTTCGAGATGCGGTAGTAAATCGATCCTTCGCTCTCATACGTGAACGATTTCTCACGCAGCTGCTCAATGAGTCGCACCATGCTGTCGATGTTGTCGGTTGCGCGCGTCCAATGCTCGGGCGCCTCCAGACTCAGAGTTTTGCAATCATCAAAAAAAGCCTGCGCGAATTTTTCGGTGTATTCCCGAATGCCCACGCCAGCAGCAGCGGCATTGGCGATAATGCGGTCGTCCACATCGGTAAGATTCATGACCTGCGTCATTTTGAATCCGCGAGACTTCAGGAAGCGACGCAGAATATCCTGAAACACGAAGGTGCGAAAATTCCCGATGTGCGCGTAGTCGTATACCGTCGGCCCGCAGCTGTACATTTGCACTTCGCCCGCTTTTTGCGGCACGAAGGGCTCAATTTTTCCGCCCAGGGTGTTATGCAACTGAATCTCGGCCATGTGTTCCCTGTGTCTCCGCGGTATGCGAGTGTGTCCGCGCTTTAGATAAACGTTAGATTGTAGCCGACGCCGCAAAAGCGGAGCAACGTAGAAGCGTTGACGTGTTTCTGATTTTTACTCAACGTTGTCACGTAATTTGACGACCCGCCATCGCGGCGGCTAGAGTGCTCGTTCGTTCCCGGGAGGATGTTTCTTGAAAAATGCTCGATTTGCTCTGATTTTGTTGGCAGTTTTTGGATACGGACATACTCTGAACGCACAAGACACTGCCGCCAGTAGCAGTAAAGTGCCCCTAACACCTGAAGCGGCAATAAATGTTCATTTTCTATCCGACCTGCAATTGTCGCCGGATGGCACGCGGCTGGCGTTCGTGGTTTCCGAGGCGCCTAAAGGAGAGCAACGGGCTCAACACATCTGGATGTACGACAAGAGCACGGACGCCGTGCGCCAATTCACGTACTCCAAGAAATCAGAAACAAGCCCGCGGTGGTCACCGGACGGCAGCCAGTTGGCTTTTCTATCAAACCGAGGCAGCGACGAGCAGCAAATCTATTTGATGAACGGCAACGATGGCGAAGCCGCAGCCCGAACGAAAGGAAAGAGCAGCATTAAGAGCTTTGCGTGGTCGAAGGACGGTAAATATATCGCCTACATCGCGCCCGACGCCAAGACAGAAGAAGATGAAAAGAAAGAAAAAGACAAAAACGATGCCCACGTTGCGGACAAAGACAACAAACAACCGCGCGTATGGCTGTTGCCCGCCGAATCGGGGGACCCCAAGGCGATAACCCCAGCCAACTGGGAGATCAAAGAGCTCGCCTGGATGCCCAGCGGCCAGAATCTTGTCGCCTCCGCCACCGATCATCCGGAATCCGATCAGAACACCGATCGCATTTTTGGGATTCACGTGCCGGATGGCGAGATGATTCGACTGGCCTCGCCGCGCGGGCCATTTGGTCATATTTATGTTTCCCCCAATGGCAAGACCATCGCCTACATCGGCGCCCGCGAAGACGGGCCTTCTCCGCACGACCTGATGTTGCTGCCCGTTGAAAACGACGCCGCCCGCAATATCTCCGGACTGAGCCTCGATCGTCAGATTTTTGATTTCAAATGGCTGCGCGACGGAACTTTACTCACCATCTCTGCCGATGGCTTTCATACTAAATTCAGCGCGTTCGGCGCGAATGGCGCAATCAAGGAGATCAACTCTACAATTCCCATCAACCCCTCCGCTTTTGCGGCCTCGGACGGCGGAGAAGCATTTTTTGTCTCTCAGACCGCTACGCAGCCGCAGGAGCTTTTTGTCTGGGACCAGAAAACAAGTCCGCGGCAAGTCACGCACATCAACGATGCCTGGAAGCAATATTCCCTGGCCACGCCGGAATTTTATAAATACAAATCGTTTGACGGACAGGAAATTGAAGCTGCGCTCTTAAAGCCCACGGGCTACACCGGTAAAACCAAGCTGCCTCTGATTGTGCTGATTCATGGCGGCCCCACTGGCGCTTGGGAGGACACCGTTGAAACGTGGGGCCAATTATTGGTCGCGCGTGGATATGCGATTTTTTATCCCAACATACGTGGCTCCATTGGTTATGGCCAAAAATTCATTGAGATGAATCGTGGTGACTGGGGTGGTGGGGACTTCAGAGACATAATGGCCGGAATCAACGATCTGATCGCCCGGGTATTGCCGATCCCGATAAGCTCGCCATCGGAGGATGGTCTTTACGGCGGATATATGTCCGATATGGGCCATCACGCAAACCACCCGCTTTAAAGCAGCGGTGTCTGGCGCCGGTTTATCCAACTTAATTTCGGAATATGGGACCGAACAACATCCATCGTACGACGAATGGTTTTACGGCGTGCCCTACGAGCCCGAAAAGATTGCCGGTTTTCTCAATAGCTCTCCATTCGTGCATTTAAAGAACGCCCAGACCCCGACGCTGATTTTGCAGGGCGAAGCCGATACCGTTGACCCGGTCGGCCAGAGTCTTGAGCTTTACCGCGGCCTCAAACGTTATGGAGTCGATACGGAATTGGTGCTCTACCCACGCGAGCCGCACGGCTTCCATGAAGAAAAGCATCTCGGGCGACCGCCTGAATCGGATCCTGGCGTGGTATGACATATATCTGGTGGATGATTCAGGCGCGCAGACAAAAACATAAGTGAGCGAAACCACTGAAAGGTCCCACACCGAACCGCGCGCTGTTCTTAAACAACCTCAAGGGAAAAACGGCTCGTTGCGCAGAAGGGCGTCTACCGCGTTCAACAGGGTCGCGGCTGCGTCTGACTTTTTGACGTAGCCCCGCACGCCAATTCTTTTGGCTTCTGTAATAATCTGCCTGCTCTGATGCATGGACAAAAACAGAATCGGGACGTTCGGCAGCGTCTTGCGGATCATTTCCGCGGCGTCAATGCCACTCACTATTGGCATGGTGATGTCAGGATAATTAAATCTGGTTTTAGCTCCAGATGATAATTAATCGCTTCCCGGCCATTGGCGGCTTCGCCGCACACTTCGATGTCGCCGCGAGTCTCCAGGATGACGCACACCCCTTTACGCACCGATTCATGATCGTCGGCGACAAGAATGCGCAGGGTTGCCCGCTTTTCCAAATGCGTGGCCCCGTATTACTTTTACTGAACGTCCTCGGGCTGTGGGCGGGGCTGGTTCCGTACTTGCCTTATCAGTTGCAAGATTGACGATACGCCGAAGAGTGCAACGCCTTTTCGATCGCTTGTATTGATAAGGTAGCAGATTATTTCTCTCGGAAACAGGCCATACGTATATTGCTGTAGTCAATTAGCGTTCGTAGGCTGTTCTACCAAGCATTGCTTGCGGGCCCTCATCGCTTTCCAAAATACCTTACTTCCTATTCCAGCTCTTCTGTTTAGAGAACTTTTCTATCCTCTGGGTGCGCTTATTGAAACTCAGTCGGCTTCCTTGTGGCCTTAACAAATGCGCCACAATGCGTGGGGTAATCCTTTACACTTTTGGTGCTTCATGCTAGTTTTTTATTCGATCGCCATCCACGCGCCAGCGCCGGGCGGCTAGGGTTCTCATCGAGATCCAGCCAACGTTTTTGTCGCCACACAAGCCTTCCTCCCCGGGAACAAAGACTCGTCTCTCATCGCGCTTTTGGAACCGCCGTGGGCTACAACTGTCTGAAACGGTGAGTTGCTGGCAAAAGTCTTATATGCGTTCAGGGACACAAAGAGGAAACCTTGCTTAAGCTTCGGAAAGTCGAAATCGTTGGCTTCAAATCGTTCTGTGAACGCACCATTGTGACCTTCAGCGGTTCGGGCACAACCTGCATCGTCGGCCCTAACGGTTGCGGCAAGTCCAATGTCGTGGATGCCATCTCCTGGGTGCTCGGAGAACAAAGCCACAAATCCCGGCGCGTGAGGCGCTATGGCCGATTGCATCTTTAATGGCACCGTCAAGCGCCCTCCCATGGGCCTCGCGGAAGTCACCATCACCATGGAAGACCCTGAACTCGCTGATGCCGCGCGATTCGTACTGGAGACCGCTGACATTCAGTCCCAGGCCGCCGCGACGCCCGCCGAGGCCGCGGGCTCTCTTATAACGCTGACGGCCAGAATGCGGCGCTCGCAGCAGACGACCCGAATTACAACACCGAAATTCACTCGCTCGTCCCCGCGCAGTCCCCTGAACAATCGGAAAGATGCCAGACAACAACATAGACGCTGCGGCCGTTCCGCCCATGGCGCCTATGTCCGAACCCCGCTCCAAACGCCGCAGAAAAGGTGCGGATAAACCAGTGTTGGCAATCAGGCCGGGTGAAGTTGTCAATCAGCCGCAGGCTTTACCGCTCTGGCCAAAGCGAATATCTAATCAACGGCCGTACCGGGCGTCTCCGGGACATCCAGGAAATGTTCATGGGTGTCGGCCTTGGTCCGGATTCCTACGCCATCATCGAACAGGGCCGCATCGGCCTGATTCTCTCCACCAAACCGATGGAGCGGCGCGCCATCATTGAAGAAGCCGCCGCGTAACCAAATTCAAAACAAAAAACGGCTCGCGGAGGCGAAGCTGGAGTCTTCCAACCTTAATCTCTCACGCGTAAACGACATCGTCGTGGAAGTCGAAAAGCAACTTGGCTCTCTAAAGCGTCAAGCCTCCAAGGCGCGCCGCTACTCCGAAGTTCGCGATCAAATGCGCGGGATCGTGCGCCAGATGCTGGCCGGTAAAGCACGCGAACTGGAACAGGAAGCGGACCGCTTGGCCGCGCAACTCAGCGAGATGACCGCTGCCGAGACTCAACACGCTACCGACATAAAACAGCAGGAAGACGATCACGACCGCCTGAACCAGCGCATCTACGCGCTGGACGCGGAAATCCGCCAGAATCAAAATGTTTTGAACCTGACGGCTCTCAAGGTGGATCGCGGCGAAAAAAAATCAATTTCAATCGCCAGCGCTCGGAAGAACTCTCTGCGGCACACTCAGGCTTCGAGTGAACTGAGCCAGGCGGCTGCGCAAGCCGCCGAGTGCGACGCCGAAGCGCCGCTCAAATCGACGCGGTCACACAATTACGAGAAGAGTCCGGCATTTTGACAGGACGCGTCGAAATCCTACTGGGCGCGCGCATTCGGGGCGGCGCTGATCGCGGAGTCGGAGGAGCGGATCGAGGCGCTGCGACGAGCCGAACTTGAAGCCGGCGAAAGTTTGCTGCGGCTGCACGGCGAACAAAAACAGGCTGAAGAGGCGCTCGTTCACCAGGGGCAGGCGCTACAAAAACTCGAATCAAACGAACACGATTTGCTGGAGTCCTCCATCCAGCTCCGCGATGACGCCGACACCGCAGCCATGAATATGAAGCGGCCGCCGGCCACCTCAGCGTACTGAAGCAGAAGGCCGCGGACTGGCAGGCCACCATTCAGGACTTGCGCCAGGAACAAGAAACGATCAAGCAGCAGGTCGATGTATTGCGCGATTCTCTGTCCGGCGTGCGCGCTCGCCACTCCACTCTTACGCAAATTCTGAACGACCGCTCCTACACTGCCGATGCGGTACAGAAGCTTTTCGCCGCCAATGAACGCGGCGGCGGAGAAGATTTTCGCGCCGTGGGCGTACTGGCGGATTACGCCGAAGTGGAAGAGCACCACGAGGCCGCCATCGAACAATACCTGCGCGACGAACTGGAATATGTCGTCGTGGAAACGTACGATCACGCGCGCGCTGGCGTCTCGCTCCTGCGTAACGAAGTGGGCGGACGGGCAACGTTTTTCGTTGATTCCCTGCGCAATCTGCGCCTCGCGGATTACGAGCCGATCATAAATTTCCGTATCGAGGATGGCGTCATCTCCCGCCTCGACAAGCTGGTTGAATTTCGCGATCCCCTGGGCGCGGCCGCCAAACAATTTTTGCCGCGGCTCAAAGCCGCTTACCTGGCCGATAACGCCGGCGCCGCGGAACGTCTTGCTCGCGACAATCCGCAATTCGCCTTTGTCACTCCCGACGGCACTTGTTACCAGGGCCGCATGGTCACCGGCGGACGCGCCGATGAAGCCGGGCCGCTGGGCATGAAGCGCGAACTTCGCGCCCTGGACGCCGAAGTGATGCAGCTCGAGCACGACGCCAGCGCGCGGCAGGCCACGTTGGAAGCGCTAAACGCCGATTTGCAGCTCGCGCAGAAGGCTCTGGAAGACGTCGACTTGCGACAACGTGAAATTGAACGTACGGTCTTCACTTCGAAACATCGCCACCAGCAAATGCAGGGCGAACTTGCTCGCCTAGGCCTCGAACTGACCGTTTGCCAGAATGAGTTGCGCCGCATCCGCCAGGACGTGGAACAAGCACGCACCCGCGCGGAGCGCTCAAAAACTGAGCACGCTACGGCTACCGCGAACCGCGCGGAGACCGAAGCCGAAGAGCGCGCCTCACCGATCACTTGGCCGGACTTCGTGGCTCCATCGAATCGGACCAGAATGAACTCGCCGCCGGACGCGCGGAGCTAGCCGGCATGAACGAACGCCTCGCCGCTGCCGAGGCTCTCGCCATGCGCCTGACCGAAGAACACGTCGAACTGGTGCGCCGCGAAGCATCCTTGCACCAGCAACTTAATTCCGTAAACGAGGAACTCGCCAGCCTCGCGCAGCAAAGCGAGGAATTGGCTCTACAACTAGACGGCTTGCGCGCCGAAAAGCTGCGCCTCGAAACGCGCCAACGCGAAATGGAACAGGAATGGGACGGTGGCCGCAATCGCGTCGCGCAAATGGAAGATCACCTGCGCATGGGCCGCCAATCGCTGCAAGAATTGCGCGAACAACGCAACCACGCGGAAATCGCTCGCGCCCGCAACGATTCAGACCGCCAGCATCTGCGCGAAACATGCATGGCCGAGGTAAACGCCCAGCCTGAAGACCTGCTCGCCACCGAGACCGCCTTCATGAGCGGCGAAGAACTGGCCGCCGCCGAAATCAGCTACCGCGAAATGAAAGAGCGCATCGACGCCATGGGTGCTGTAAACATGATGGCCCTTGAGGAATTCAACGAGTGCGACCAGCGCTTCACCTTTCTCACCCGCGAGCGCGATGATTTACTGAAATCCATTCAAGACACGCAGCAAGCTATCGCCGAGCTCGATGCCGCCACCAAGGAAAAATTCGAACACGCCTTTCACGCCATCAACAAGAGCTTCTCCGAAGCTTTCCACACCATCTTCGGCGGCGGAATGGCGGAAATGCGCCTGACTGAAGCGGATAGCTCAGGCGACGCCGGCATCGACATCGTGGCCTCGCCTCCCGGCAAGCGCCTGCAGAATATCCTGCTGCTCAGCGGCGGTGAAAAAGCCATGACCGCGCTGGCGCTACTCATTGCCATCTTCCGCTATCAGCCCAGCCCGTTTTGTATTCTCGACAAAGCGGACGCGCCGCTAAACGAAGCCAACGTCGGACGCTTCACGCGTCTTATCGGGGACATGAGCGATCAAACGCAATTCATCATCGTCACCCATAACCGCAAAACCATGGAAATGGGCAGCGTCCTCTATGGTGTGACCATGCAGGAGCCCGGCGTTTCAAAACTTGTCAGCGTCCGTTGGGAAGGCGATGCCGAGCCGAAACAACGCGCTGCAGCCGCTTCCGCCGCATAAACTTTGGCAAGTTCAATCGAATCGCTGTGAGCAGGATCAGAGCTTGCCGGTTTCCTCAAGCACGATTTTCGTTTTGACTCGCTCAATCAGCCCGTTCTCAAGGGCCGGCCAATGGTCAGATGTTTTCCCTCCTTCGTGTAGGTCCGCGGCTGTGAATCCGCTGGATGCCAAATCTTCGCCGTAAATAATCATTAGCTCCTTGCGCTTTTCAGGGTCGAGAAGATGTACCAGTCGCACGTACATCATGTTTGCGGGAATCTTGTAGCCCTTTGCGCGTATCAGCGCGTCGATGTGTTCGCGGTCTGAACCTGCCTCGGTCTTCTCCTCATTCGAGCGCGGCCAGGTGTCCACGTAGAAATCCAGGCCGCCAATCGTGGCATGCCGCGGTGAATCGTATTTGTGGTGCAAATCCGGCCGGGTCGGAATATAGCCCTCGAACTGCACCCAGTAGAGCTCCTGCACATTTCTCTGTTCATCCGCCTTCACAAACGCGTGCAACTCACAATCCGCGATGCCGTACAACACCCATCGGTCTGTGCCTACGTAACGCACTGATTCGGGCAAGAGGATTCGCAATTTGGGATCATGCTCAGAAGTAATCGTATTTCTCTCGACCCGCCGCCCTGGAGCCTCGTTCTGGGTCGCAAAAAATGCGCAACAACTAATCACGGCAATTATTTGTCTCTGCACCTTCCACCTCTTCCATAAGTACGCGGTTCTTATAACCGAAGTTCCTTCGCTGATGTCAAAGCGCGTCACAAGCGTCGCGCATGTATTCGCGCAAGATTTTTTGTCATGATTCTTTCCAAAGTTTTCCACCGCTCGGACAATTGACATCGACTCGCTGTACGCTAGAATGTTTTTACTTCGTCGGGGGAAAATTTTTTGCCTGCCATTCCTGCTAGCCGCATGCTGCGCGAAACACATTTTGCAGGGGTTGAGCCTTTCGCTCGCGGGAAGGTCCGCGATATTTACGACCTTGGCGACAAACTACTGATTGTCGCCACCGATCGTCTTTCCGCTTTCGACGTTATTTTACCCACTCCGATTCCCGGCAAAGGCCGAGTACTCACTCAACTGTCACTCTTCTGGTTCAATCTGTTCAACGATGTAATCCCCAATCACGTGCTGAGCGCCGACCGCTTCCCCGCTCCATTTGACGCCTATCGCCACGAACTTGCGGGACGCTCCATGATTGTCCGCAAGACTCAGCCTCTGCCCGTCGAATGCGTTGTGCGCGGCTATCTCTCGGGCTCCGGCTGGAAAGACTACCTAGCCACCGGAATGCTTTGTGGCATTGAATTGCCACCCGCTATGCGCGAATCCGATCGCCTGCCCGCACCCATCTTCACGCCCTCAACGAAAGCTGCCGCAGGGCACGACGAGAACATTTCTTTCGAACGGGTCACTTCCATGATCGGCGAAGAACTGGCTCGGCAAGTTCGGGCGGTCAGCATCGATCTTTACCAACGTGCTGCGGCATACGCGGAGCCGCGCGGCATCATTCTTGCCGACACTAAATTTGAATTTGGGCTCCTCGATGGCGAATTGATATGGATCGATGAAGCTTTTACTCCCGATTCCTCGCGCTTCTGGCCTAAGGCGCAGTACCAACCAAGCGGCCCTCAGCCCTCTTTCGACAAGCAATTCGTGCGTGATTATCTCGAACGCATTCGCTGGCCCAAGATTCCTCCCGGACCCGAATTGCCTGCAGATGTTGTGGCCGCGACGCGCGAAAAGTATCTGGAAGCCTTCCGCATTCTCACGGGGCATGCCCTGTAATGGATTGTGTGGTGGATCCGGCTGGCGGATTTGATTTTTTTTCTATGGAGCGTCTGACGTGAAGGATCAACTGGAAGGGCTCGTCAATCAAATGGTGGAACGCGGGATTCTTTTCGACGAAGCCGTGTGCGAATTCGAGAAGCGCTTTATCAAACGAGTTCTCGATTGTGCCCAGGGTAATCAATCCCGCGCCGCGGAAGCTTTAGGAATCCACCGCAACACCCTCAGCCGCAAAATCGGAGAATACAAGTTGGACCATAACGGGCATCGCAAATCCCGGTACTAAGCCGCACTTCGACTTTCCGACTCCAGCAAAGAAACCAAGCCATATAGAAAACGGCTCCCCTTTAGGCAGATTGTTACGAAACTCTGTTGAGCGGCCCGAAAATAAATGAGAAGATGCCCTCGTGAAAGCGAGGGCATCTTTTTATGGGCTTTGTGCAGGGAGAAGGTCGTACGCAGGGAACGCTTTTTCCAGTCACTTTGGAAGAGCTAATTCCGGACGATCATGTGTGCCGCGTCATCGATGCATTTGTCGATCGGTTGGACATGGCGGGTTTGGGATTTGAGCGCGCCGAGGCGGCTGAGACTGGGCGGCCTGGTTATGATCCGCGCGATCTGCTGAAACTCTACCTATACGGCTATTTGCAGCAGATCCGTTCCTCGCGGCGGCTGGAGTCGGAGTGTCGGCGGAACATCGAGTTGATGTGGCTGCTGGGACGGCTGGCGCCGGACCACAAGACGATTGCTGAGTTCCGGCGCATGCATCGAGAAGGCGTAACCGCTGCGGGAGCCGAGTTGGTGCGGCTGGCGCGCTCGGTAGGCTTGGTGAAGGGCGAGTGGATCGCCATCGATGGCTCGAAGTTCCAAGCGGTCAGCAGCGTGAAAAGTGTGCGCGAGCGCGAGGGACTGGAACGTTACCTAGAGCAGTTGGAGCAGAGCGATGAGCAAGACGAGGTGGTCATTGATCCCAGTGCAGTGGCCGGCGCGCTGGAAAAGTTGCGCGAGCATCCGGAGCCGGAAGTTGGCTTCATGCGCACCACTCAAGGCTTCATTCCTGCCTACAACGTGCAAGCCGCCGTCGATGCCGAACACGCGTTGATCGTGGCGCAGCAAGTGACCGTTCAGGCCGGCGACAACGGCAGCCTGCAACCGATGGCGGAAGCCGCGCAGGCAGCGACGGGTGGGCCTGCGCAACCGATCAACGTGGTTGCCGATGCGGGCTACTCGAATGGAAAGCAGGCCGAAGCCTGCGAGGCTAAGGGCATCTTGCCGCATGTGCCTGCCAACCGTGGCGTGAACAGCCGAGGAGATGGCACGCTATTCGACCGCACGGAATTTACTTACCAACCTGAGAGCGACAAGTTCCTGTGCCCGGCCGGGCAGACTCTCGCCCGCAAACAACTAATGCGGAAAGATCGTGCCGTGCTCTATGCAGCACAACCCGAAGTCTGCGGAGCCTGCGCTCTGAAATCGCGATGCACCGTGTCGCCGCGACGGATCGTTACTCGTCACCTACACGAAGAGGCGCTACAGCGCATGCAACAGCGGGCCACGCCGGAAGCGATGCGGCTGCGACGATCAACCGTGGAACATCCATTCGCCAATTTGAAATACCGCATCTTCGGACATCCACGCTTCCTGCTGCGCGGATTGCGAGGAGCACAAACAGAAATCAGCCTTGCCGTAGCCGCCTACAATCTAAAACGCATGCTGAACATTCTCGGTGGACGCAAGCTACGTGCAGCCCTGCAGGCCACCTGATCTCGCTCCACCAGTCATCACACGACGACGACGCGAATTCGCCTCCCCAAAACAAAAAAGCGATGCTCCGGCACTCGGAACATCGCTCTAACCGCTTTATCGCTATCGTTTCGTAACAATCTGCTTTAGGGAGAGCCGTTTCAAAACGCTAAGCATTTAACGACTATGCCTGATTACTGCGGTTTCTTGGCCGCCGGACGTCGAGCTGCGGGTTTCTTGGTGCCTTCCTTCGGCAGATCCTCTTCCTTCACCTTGGCCTTATCGAAATGCAACATGAAAGCAGGATCAGGATCAAACGAGACCAGCGTGCCGGTAAAGTGCACCGCCCCGTTCTTTTCCAGTTTCGCTGCTTCAGGCTGCCCAACGACTTTCACGTCCATGTTAGGTGTGCTGGCCGATTCAAATTCGGCCTCGCTGGTTACGAACGCAACTTTCAGCTGTACGGCATCGGTCCCCGCCGTAACCTCGATGACTTTGCCGGGCACTTCTGGGAATTCCAGTCCGCAAGCCGCCAGCCAAGTAACTTTAGCTTTATCCCCACCAGCTTTGAGATCTTCGACCACCGACCTCATGGTCATGTCTTTGCGCGCCGCAGTAAGATCGTCCGCGCTTGGTAACTTGTAGCTCTCGGGACGTTCCGGCGAACTGCTCGCCAACTGCAGCAATTCGTTCAGCTCCGCATCGGTAAGATTGTCGCAAGCCGCCTGTTGGTAATTTACGATCAACTTGCGCAAATAATCTTTCACCTTGTCGGATTGCGCCTTGGTCGCGCCTTTCGCAGTGACCGCCCGAGCAATGGACCAGAACGCGTCCATCTGCTTCGGAGGGGTCATGGCCATATAAGCCAAGCCGACGCGATAGCTGGTGACGGCGTCATCCGGATTTAGCGCCAGCACCGCCTTGTAATGCTCCACGGCGGCATTGTAATCCTTCAGAACCATCGCGGCCTGCGCCGCCGTTGCATGGAAATAAATTTGTATTTGTTTTTTCTGGGCCGCAAACGCGTCTTCACTCATGGACTCAGGCTTTTTGACTTCGTCCAGAGCTTTCAATCCAGCCACCGCCCCGGCCAGCGCGCTCTTCGCCAGCGCCGGATCCTTGGCGGCGGTATTAGCGTTCGCCGGATCAGCGACCATCGCGTTGTAAGCGAACGCGCGCGCATACAGCGCCTGATAATGAGCCCCGGCATCTACCTTCTCGCCCAACGCGACGACTTTATCGGCGTACTCGATTACCTTCGGATAATTTTTCAGCTGGCTGTACGCTTGGTAATACAGCGGATAAATATAAATCAGCAGTGCGGAGTTCGGATACTTGGCGACAAAATCGTCCAGTGCCTTTACTTGCGAGGTCGGATTTTTGTCCGCCGCGGCGGCCTGGTAGGAGTTGTACTCCGCCATGGTGTACTGCGGCTTGGCACCCGCGGCCGCATCTTGCCCTGCGGGCGCGGTCTGTGTCGCCTGGGCTCTCGTCCCAACTGCTGATCCGAGATTCAAACTAAGCGCCGCGATCACCGCGAGGCCCACTATCTTCTGTAATCCATTCATTCCGATTTCTCCTCGCTCAAACTGCTACCCTTGGGATTTTATTCCCGTTCACCCCGGCTATTCCTGCCGGGAATTCCTGCTATCGTTCGGAAAACTCTGGGATTATAGGGAAGACGCTATCCCTTCGCAAGTCGTCACGTGTAAATAAAAATAATATGGATGAGAATCGCTTTAGAAAATCGTCTTACCCTGTCGATCGCGCTATTACATCTTAGCGCCAGCGCGTGCGCCTCCAATGTTAAGATGAGTTTCGCATAAAAACCGTGGCTTGCACGAGAAAGAATTTTGATGCTTGAAACACATAACCTGGGTGCTCAAGGGACTGACGATAAACCTCTTGGCGATGCCCTGGCCCTGGTGACCGGCGGCAGCCGTGGCATCGGGCGTGCCATCGCGGTGCGTTTAGCATCGCTGGGCGCGGCCGTGGCTGTCTGTGGCCGCGATGCCGACGCGTTAAATGCCGTCACCGCGCAACTTGCTGGCTTGGGAGGCCGGGTGTTCTCGCATGTAGCGGATGTTACCCGCCCCGCCGATGTGGACGCTCTGGTCGCGAAGACAGAATCCGCTCTCGGACCGATTACCATCCTCGTAAATAACGCTGGCATCGGCGTCTTCGGTCCCGCGCATGAAAAATCTGAAGAAGATTGGGACCGCGTTCTGAATACCAATTTGAAAAGTGTATTCCTGCTTTCCAAAGCCGTCGCGCCGGGGATGATCGGCCTCAAGCGCGGCGATATCATCAACATCAGTTCCCTGGCTGGAGTAAACGCCTTCAAAGGTGGCGGGTTATATTGCGCTTCAAAGTGGGGCCTCCAGGGTCTGTCGGCGTGCATGGCCGAAGATTTGCGCGGTTACGGGATTCGCGTCAGTACGATTTGTCCTGGTAGCGTAGCGACAGAATTTTCCGGTACCAGCCACAAAGACCCCGCCAAGGTTTTGTCACCGGATGATGTGGCTCACGCCGTGGAAACCATCGTGACCCAGAGCCCGAAAAGCTTCATAAGCCAGCTGCAGATTCGGCCCTTAAGCAAACCCTGATCGCGTCCATCGCAGCCAGGAGATCTTTTCGTTCATGCGGTTCGAACGGCCTCCCGGTTTTAAATTTTTAGGTTTGACAACTGTCGTTATAACGACTATAGTGCTCTCGTGAGTTCCTCGTTACCTAAAAATTCCGACGCCCATGCGGAGGCCGGCTTGTTCGTTGCGTTCATGCAAATCGCTGACGCGTTCGGAGCTCAAGCCGAACAAGTAATCAAGACCGCGGGCCTAACCGCGGCGCAATACAACGTCTTGCGTATTCTTCGCGGCGCTGGTCCCGCTGGACTGGCCTGCCGCGAAATCGGTGAACGCATGATCTCTCGCGACCCGGACATTACCCGCCTGCTGGACCGCATGGAAAAGCGCAATCTCATCACCAGAAAACGCCAGAGTCGTGACCGTCGCGTGGTGAAGGCTTTTGTAACTCCGCAGGGTCTCGAACTTCTTAAAATTCTTGCTCGCCCGGTAAGCGCCTTGCACAAGCGGCAATTTCAGGACGTCGCGCCGGCTAAATTAAAAGTTCTGGCTGCCATGTTGGCAGAGATTCGCTCGCAGCAAGCCGGTCGAGAGGCTGATTGCGACTCGCGCAGCGGTGCAGCTAATAAACCGACGCAAAATGATTCAAAGTAAAAGCGAGCCAACTAAAGGAGAACACCGGTGAAGAATCTCTCAACGAGAATCATTTCCATCGCGGGAATTGCCGTCGTGGTGCTACTCAATTGCGTTCCAGGCTTTGCGGCCTCCACTGAATGGAAAATCGATTCGCAACACAGCGCCGCGCAATTTTCCGTGCGCCATCTGGCTATCTCCACCGTCCGCGGCGCCTTCAGTAAAGTCAACGGAACAGTATTGGTCGATGACCAGGACATCTCCAAGTCCGCGGTAAACGTCACCATTGACGTATCCACGGTCGACACTCGCGAACCGGCCCGCGACAAGGATCTGCGCAGCGACCATTTCTTCGACGTCGATCACTTCCCCACCATGACCTTCAAATCCACTCGGGTCGAGCAAGTTTCCCCCGGCAAACTCAAAGTAACCGGCGATCTCACCATCCGCGGCAACACCAAACAAGTTGTCTTGGACGTCGACGGACCAACCGCTCCAGTAAAAGACCCTTGGGGCAATCAGCGCGCGGCCGTGAACGCCACCACCAAGATCAACCGTCAGGACTTCGGCGTGAAATGGAACGCCACCATGGATAACGGCGGCGTAGTGGTCGGCGACGACGTAAACATCACCATTGACACGGAGATGATCAAGCAAGTCCCGAAATAGCCCGAGATAGATTATTCCGCTGCGGGAGTCACAGCGATTGAGAGCGGCCTATCGGCAGACGTACTCTAACGACAGAGTTCCCATTTATCAGACCGGATCGGAGTAGGGATCACGATTGCTCGTGACCCCCTCCACGGATCCGGACGAGCGGCACTACCGCATCCGGCTCTTGCCTAAGCTGAGGACGCCCATGCGGCGCAGGGGATAGGGATGACAGACGGTAGGCAGAGAGAGCCAGCGAGTGATGAGGCGCCGCATGCGATCCCAAAGAATGCGGCCGTTCTGGCTGCGCCGCGACAGCGCGCGATGCCAGAGCCGTCCCACTTGGAACCGAAAGATCCACAGCGCGTTGTGGTTCTGTGGCACTCCGTAATATCGGATGTGTCCACGCACCACTGCTTGCAACCACTTGCCGACTTCGGGAATGGGTTCATGCATCCGTCGCTGAAGTTCGGTTTTCACCTCGTTCAACTTCGCCTGCAGTCTCTTGCGTATCGTCTGCCGCAACACCGTAAACCGTCCATTGCTTTTCTTCTTCACACAGATATGTGTGAAGCCAAGAAAGTTGAACGTCTCCGGTTTCCCTTCTCCACGCCACTGCCGTTGGTCGATCGCATACGGACCAAACTCCAGAAGTCGCGTTTTCTCGGGATGCAGTTCCAGGTGGAACTTCCTCATTCGTTCGGTAAGTTCCACCCGAAACTGATCGGCATCCGCTTTGCTGTGGAAGCCCACCACAATGTCGTCCGCGAATCGCACTACGATCACATCACCGTGCGCGCGCTTCTGACGCCATGCTTGGACCCACAAATCGAATACGTAGTGAAGATAGACGTTCGCCAAAAGCGGCGAAGCACTTCCACCCTGGGGCGTCCCTCCTTCCGTCCGTATTCGTTTCCCATCCTCCAGCACGCCGGCTTTCAGCCATTTCTGGATGAGCCGCACAACGCGCCGGTCTGCAATCCGGTGCTCGACGAATTTCACCAGCCATTCGTGGGAAAGCCCATCGAAAAAGCTTTGATGTCCAGATCAAGCACCCAGTTCACTTTTCTCGTCAGCAATCCCGCGTACAGTGCATCCAGCGCTTGATGCTGGCTTCGCCCTGGTCGGAACCCGTACGAAAACCCGAGAAAGTCCGTTTCGTAGATAGCGTTCAACACCTCGACCGTCGCGCGCTGGACGATTCTGTCTCCAGCGCCGGACTCCCAGCGGTCTTTGCCGCCCGTCGGCCTTAGGGATATACACTCTACGCACCGGCTTCGCTCGATACGCTCCTCGCTTCAGCCTTTCGGAAAGGTCCTGAAAATTCCTCTCCAGTTGCTCGCCGTAATGTCGCCACGTCTCTCCGTCCACGCCCGGCGCAGCTTCCTTCTTCATCGAGAATAGGCCATGCGCAAGCGTTTCCAAGTTGTAGATGTGCGCGAAGCGCCGTGAACCGCAACTTCTTATCCTTTCCTGCTGCTTAACCTACCCGCTCCAGCGCACTCGGCGCGTCTTTCCGGCTCCGTCCGGGGCGCATCGCTGTGGCAGGTTCCCTTTGGCCAGCCCTCTTCCCTCCATCCCTTCCGCCACCGGTTGCCCAGCTTTGTTCGGGGACTTCGCAGGTACTACAGGACTGTCCGACTTCCCATGTCCGTTCGTCATCGGCGTACGTCCTTAGACTTCCCGATGCGTCCCAAGGCTACTGCGGCCTTGGGCGAACTGGGGATCTCCCGGTTCCCGCGCGAGGTGTCTGCGTACGTGCACGGGGTCTCTGACCGCGCGGGACTCTGGCACACCTCGCGATTTCGGTGCACCCGATCGGGCCTTCCGCTTCTCCTTACAGCGTCGGCGTCCCGGGAGTGATGTCTTACGCGGCTGAATACCCGGCACGCACGTTCTCCTTCGACACCGCTCTTGCGAGCGGCTCCGCATGACTCGGGGCCGATGTGGGTCGCTACACCACTTTCGTATGACTTTTGCATTCACTACACCTCGCCGGTTTTAACCGGCGCACAAGGAGAAAATTATGAGCATCAAAGTTCAAGTGATTTTCTACAGCATGTACGGCCACATTTACAAAATGGCCCAGGCGGTTGTTGAGGGCGTCAAGGAGGTCTCGGGGGCGGAAGTTTCGCTGTATCAGGTCGCGGAACTCATCCCCGATGACGTCCTGGAAAAATATGGCGCCAAGACTGCCAAGGCTAGTTTTTATATGTACCAATAGCTTCGGTAGACAAGCTTGCCGAAGCCGACGCAATTATCTTCGGCACTCCGACGCGCTTTGGCAACATGGCTGCGCAAATGCGCAGACTTCCTCGACCAGACCGGCGCGTTGTCGGGCAAGGGCGCGTTGGTCGGAAAAGTTGGCAGCGTCTTCGCTTCAACTGGCACCCAGCATGGCGGCCAGGAAACCACCATCACGATTCATTCCACGCTTCTGCACCACGGTATGGTGATCGTCGGCGTGCCATATACAGAATCCAGGGCTGGACGTACATGGACGATACATTCATCTTGGTGGGGAGTCCTTAACGGGCTGCTCTATCACTCACTTCTGGCCGGGAGCCTGGACGGTAAGCGGCCAGCCGAAGCGGAAAATGCCCAAATTGAAGATCGCGCGCTACCAAGGTAAAGCACTGGTAGCGGAAATCGCTACCAAGCCAATCTGGGCTCGCTAAGATTATTTTCTGCGACGACTGCAGTCTAAAAAGCGAAAGGAAAGGTTCATGCACAAAAGGGCCCCTGAATAGATTGTCCGGTGCACGATTTTCTTATCACAGCGAGCGGTTGGGAGTCCGCGCGCCTTCAGCGAGGCAAACCCGTCGCGCCAGATATGCTGGCCATTCTTTCCAGGCCATTTGCGGCGCTGGGCGCCCTCCAGCAGTAACACGAACAGCCGTGGGCGTATATCATCGCCACTAAAGATGATCCATAAAATTTCGCCGAAGTTAGTCAGCGTGCTGGTGCCCAGCAACGTGACTTGGGCGCAACATGCGCCGGTCTTGGCCCTCGCGGTTGCGGAGTTAGTCATTCGCAAAGAGCGGAACGCCAAACCGAAATGCGCAGTATGATGTCGGTGCCGCCAGCGCATGGCTGACTGTCGAAGCCACCTCCCGTGGAATATTCGTTCATCAAATGGCGGGATATGATGCCGATAAAGCACGGCAAGTTTTCGAAATACCCGCAGGTTGGGAACCCATCGCAGCCATGGCCATAGGGTATCCAGGCGATCCGGATTCTTTGCCGCAACCTTTGCGTGATCGAGAAGCCGCGCCACGCATGCGAAACCGATCTCCGCGTTTGTGATGTCCGGAGCTGGGGCAAAAAGCCGTTCTTGCCGTGAAATTTAGCGTAAATTCGACTCGCATCAATGAACAACACACTCGAATTCCTGGTCCAGCACGGATACGTAGTTCTCCTCGGGTGGGTATTCGTTGAGCAAATTGGCCTTCCCGTCCCTTCGGTTCCCTTGCTTCTCGCTGCGGGCGCTGTTGGCTGGCACAGGGCGGATGAATATTTTCGCCGCGCTCCTCGTCGCCATGTTCGCCGCCCTCTGCGCGGATTCCCTGTGGTACGAACTGGGCAGAATCAAAGGCATCGCTATCCTGCAGTTGCTCTGCAAAATTTCACTGGAACCGGATTCGTGCGTGAGACGCACCGAAGGCGTTTTTTCTCGCCAGGGCGCCCGTTCACTCATCTTCGCGAAATTTCTTCCAGGGGTTGGCGCCGTGGCGCCGCCGCTTGCCGGCGTTTTTCACATGCGCGTGGCGCGTTTCATGATGTTTGATTTGATGGGCACGCTGCTGTGGGCCGGCACATTTTTGGGCGCAGGGTTTGTATTCAGCGGCCAGATCGAACAAATCACAGCGCATCTCGCTTATTTCGGCCGCCGCCTGGGAATTGTGCTGTTTACGGTTTTCGCCTTGTATATCGCCTACAAATTCATCGCTCGCCAAAGGTTCATCCGCCAGCTGCGCATCTCGCGCATCAGCGTCGGCGAATTAAAAGAGAAAATCGATGCAGGCGAGGAAGTCGTCATCGTCGATTTGCGCCACTCGATGGATTTCGAAGCCGACCCACAAACCATTCCAGGCGCATTTCGCATGGATGCTACAGAACTGGAAGAGAAGAATGATCGCTTGCCCCGTGACCGGGACGTGGTCCTGTACTGCACTTGACCAAACGAAGCTACCAGCGCCCGTGTGGCGTGCTCTACGAAAACAAGGAATCAAGCGCATACAGGCCGCTACAGGGCGGGCTGGAAGCGTGGCGGGACGCGGGTACCCGATGGAAGGTACGGTCCTACGGTGAAACTCGTTCCTATCGAGCCCGCGCTGAAATAACATTTTTTGACGGCGACAATTCTGCGATGGAATTCCCTGGACGCCGTCAGGACTTTCTCGAACCTTCTTCAAAACTTACGCAGAACCAGGGCACAGTGCGGGCGCCCACTACACGCAAAGGCTAAAGCCGCGGTAAGACGATCCCACTTTGCGGGACTGGTACTTTCCCTTTTTATCTTTGTAGCTGATTCACAATCCTCGTCGGATTCAAAGAAGAGAACCTGGCAGAGGCCTTCAGTCATAAATTTTGGCGGGAAGAGGGGTGGTGTTGCTGATTTCCAAAGTGACGAAGCCTTCCCATTCGGGCTCAAAGGGGGTGACATTGACGATGATGCCGCAACGGGCGTAGGTGGATTTCCCGAGGCAGATGGTCGACTACATTGCGGGGGATGCGGAAATATTCAATGGAACGCGCGAGGGCGAAGGAATTAGGAGGAATGAGGCAAACGTCGCCTTTGTATTCCACCAGGGAGCGGGGATCAAAATTCTTGGGATCCACGATCGTGGAGTTCACATTCGTAAAAACGCGAAATTCATCGGCGACGCGGATGTCATAGCCGTAGGAGACACCCATAGCTGATGACTCCTTCGCGCATCTGCCGGTCAGTAAAAGGCTCAATCATTTTGTGCTCCAGCGCCATGCGCCGGATCCAGCAGTCGGGCTTAACGGACATCCACTCCTCCTAGGAGAAACACATTTAGAAAATCGCCGATGGCGATCGGTAAATAAATTATAGCGGTGTCACAAAGGAACAGCAGTGTAGTGTACGGGTCACGTCTTGACAACCCGCGGCACACCCTCAGCATCTGCCCACGCTCCCGGGAGGCTCCTTTTGATCAAGCTGGACATCGTAAACGCCGTGGTGACCAAGACAAATATCAGTCGCACCAAGGCCGAGCAGGCTGTCGAAACCGTATTCGAATCTCTCGAAAACCGCCTTGGGCCGCGGCCAACGGATCGAATTGCGCCGCTTCGGCGTGTTCAGCGTGAAGCCCCGCAAGACCGGTATCGGGCGCAATCCGCGCACGGGAGAAGAAGTCAGCATCCCTCCCGGAAAAGCCGTGCGCTTCAAGCCCGGCAAGGAATTGCAGGGCCTGGAAGGCACCAAGCCCGCTGAGTCGGCTTAATCGAATTATTTTCCAGCTGACTTTTGCTTCGCTTGGTTTCTAATCGGCTTCAATAGCACTAAACCTGTTAGTCTTTGCGTTCCCTAACCTCGCGCACGCTCTTCCGTAGATACCACTCCAAAAATAAAATAAATGACCGCGGCATAAACCAACCACTGAAATACCGGAACAAGAAACATGTCGCTTATCAGCTCCCCGTAACCTGGACGAACCACACTGATCCACGACTGCATCACACCCAAACTTGGTTGCTGCGTTAGCCGTATCGCTTCCCACAGCCATAAATTCGACTGACCATTTTGCGAAGCTGCCAATGCGCCCGGCAGATACCATAAATAAAGCCGTACGAGGAGCGCCTCCGCCACCAGCCCGATGCCAAGGGCCGCAATCAACGTTCGCCAATGAATTCTTGCCGCCAATTTCATTCCGTTTTTCACTAGACTGCCGTCACCACACGCGTCAAACAACTACATCAAGATTAAATCCGAACACCCTGCAAAATTAGGACACTACCAAATTCCGACTGACTGGCGCACCTCGCACATCTGTGCTGTACTGTTATTTCACCGTTTTCAAGGTTCGCCATATCATTCGTGGCCACTCGATCCCCAGAAGGTACCACTCAACCAGTACCCGTCAACATAGATTGGCGCACCATTCCGCCGGTAAGCCGCTATTACGCCATCACTCCACCTAGTCCTTCGCGCAAAAGTCTGGCACTCGCAGGTCTACTCTTTCTGTTGACCTTATGCACCTGCCTCGTTGCAGGCGCGCAATTCGCGGTGGCCTTCGCGCACAACGAATCGGTCTCCGTGGACGAGTTCGTGCGAGATTTTAAACTCCTCTATCAACATCCGGCAGCATTGCTTAGCGGCCTGCCGTTCGCGATCACGCTGCTCACCATCCTGCTGGCTCACGAACTTGGTCATTTTTTTGCCTGCCGCCACCACCACATTCGAACCAGCTACCCGTTCTTCGTTCCTGCTCCAACACTCATCGGAACTTTCGGTGCATTCATTCTGCTGCGCTCACCCATCCGTAATACTCGCGCGCTTTTTGATGTTGGAGCTTCCGGACCTTTCGTGGGATTCTTGTTTGCGCTTCCGGCACTCGTCTACGGGGTCATGAACGCCAAGAATCGTTCCAGGTCTGGCAGACCCAGCCAATTCCGACATAGTGTTTGGCGTCCCTTTAATTCTCCAAATCCTTGCCAGGATTTTTCACCCCAACATTTCCGTGGATTTTCTTTTGCTACATCCAGTGGGACGCGCCGCATGGGTCGGCCTCTTCGCGACCTCGCTCAATCTTTTACCTGCGGGGCAACTCGACGGTGGCCACATCCTTCGTTCCCTCAGTGCTCGCACTCATCGCCTGGTCTCCGCATTCCTGCCCGCACCGCTGCTTTTCCTCGGCTTCTTCCGTCACTGGACCGGCTGGTACATCTGGGCTGCGCTGCTCTTCGGCCTCCGCTTTCTCCGCGCCGCTCCCATCTACGACGACACCCCGCTCGATCCTGATCGCCGCTTCGCCGCTTTTCTCGCACTGCTGATATTTTTACTGTGTTTCATGCCCTCCCCAATAATCAACCTCTGAAGAAACTTTAGCTATCATTTGTAGTCATCTCTACAATGGACTCCGGTTATCATGCTTGGTCACTTCCTTTACCGGGGTATAAATTCCATCGCCGATGCCGCCGCTCATCCGCACACTGCGCCTCACTGATCTTTTATTTCTGTTCATCGGCTCCGTAATCGGCTCGGGAATTTTTCTCACTCCCAGTTTGATCCTCCAGCAACTCGACGGATCAGTCGGATTGTCCCTGCTGGTGTGGTTCGTTGGCGGCATCCTTTCGCTCCTCGGCGCACTGACTTACGCCGAGCTCGCCTCCTCCAATCCAGAAGCCGGCGGTTTGTACTGCTACATTCGCGACGGCTTCGGCCGTGTCCCAGCGTTTCTTTATGGCTGGAGTTTTTCCTGATCATCGCCAGCGGCACTATCGCCGCGCTGGCACGCGCGTTCACCCGCTACCTCGCAGAGATAATTCCGCTCTCACCGGTCGGCAGTAACGTCGTATCCGTCGCCATGATCGCGGTGGTCACCGCCGTAAATATCTGGGGCACTCGCAAAAGTTCCGACCTGCAAAACTGGACCACGCTCATAAAGGTTGCCATGGTAGCCATTCTCAGCGCCGTGCTGCTCTCCATGGGTCACCACGCTGCCGATCTCCCGCGAGCACTAGGCACTTCTCAGCACGGATTTTCGCTGCTATCAAATTTTGGTCTGGCGATGATTGCGGTGCTGTGGGCTTATGAAGGCTGGCAATTCGGCACCTACAGCGCCGGAGAAGTTCTGAAGCCGCAGCAAAATTTCCCCAAAGCTTTCCTGATGGGCTCCCTATTTTTGATGGCTCTTTACCTAGTGGCAGTAATTGCGTATCTGGTTGCGCTCGGTCCCGCGGCAGCCACTGTGAGCGACGCTATTGCAGCCAACGCCGTGAGTCTTGTGCTCGGGCCGTGGGCAGGAAAAATCGTAGCGATCGCTATTCTGATCTCCACCTTTAGCGCCACGAACAGCGTGATCCTTACCGCGCCGCGCGTTTTTTACGCTATGGCCAACGATAATCTCTTCTTCAAAAAACTTGCCGAGGTTCATCCGCGTTTTCACACTCCGGCTTGGGCCATCATTGCCCTCGGTGTGTGGTCGGCAATTCTTTCCTGTGCCGGAAAATTCGCGGAGTTGGCTTCTGGGGCAATTTTTATCGGGTGGATTTTCTATGGCCTGGGAGCCGCGGCAATCTTCCCTGATTCGCCGCGCTTCAAAAGGTTTGCCAATTCCCTACCGCGTGCCCGGCTATCCCTGGACCCCGCTAATATTCGTAATTGTCGCCGCGGCTATCGTCGGCAACGCTGTTTTCCTGGCCCTCGTCGATCCTCACCAGTTTCGCTACCTGGCCGTAGCGATCATCATTTTTTTACTTGGGCTTCCCGCCTATTATTTCTGGCGCAGAAAACAAACTCCCGCTTAGCTCCGTCGTCACATCACATCAGGCTCAATGGGTCCACATCCACAATCACCGCCGTATCCGGAATTTCGTTAGCCTCACAATGATCGAGTGCTCCGGCCAGTAGTTTGGTCAGTACCGACCGCCTTGGCGATTTCAGCAAAAATTGAAATCGGTATTCCTTTTTCAACCGCGCCAACGGCGCCGTCGCAGGACCCAGAATCCGCACACCTTTACCATTGTGCGGCGAAAAATATTCCGAAAGTTGCCGCGACCAGCGAATCGCTTTCTCCAGATTTGTATCGCGCACGATTACGTTGGCCAGCGAAGTAAACGGTGGATACCCCATGGTTCTGCGAAAATTCGTTTCGCGCTCATAAAACGCCAGGTAATCCTGTTTTACCGCATCCTGAATCGCATAGTGCTCCGGATAATATGTTTGAATCAGCACCCGTCCGTGAAGTTCGCCCCTCCCGGCCCGCCCAGCAACCTGCGTCAACAATTGAAAGGTACGCTCCGCTGCGCGAAAATCCGGCATGATCAGTAACCCGTCGGCAGAAATCACGCCCACCAGCGTCACGCGCTGAAAATCGTGTCCCTTCGCCAGCATCTGTGTCCCGACCAGGATATCCAGCGCTCCGCCTGCAAACGCTCCTAACGTTTCCTGATATTGGCGCTTGGTGCGAGTCGTGTCGCGATCCAGGCGTGCAATGCGAGCGGTGGGAAATTCGTTTCGCAGCCGCTCTTCCAGGTGCTCCGAACCCTCTCCAAAAAAATAAACATATTTGGAATCGCACTTCGGACAATTCTTTGGCGTCTGCGCCACGAATCCGCAGTAGTGGCACTCCAAACGGTTTCTGTTCTTGTGATACGTCATGGAAATGCTGCAATTCGCGCATTGCACCGAAGCTCCGCAACTGCGGCACAACACCGACCACCAATATCCCCGCCGGTTAATCAGTACCAGCGCCTGGGTGCCGTTCGCCAGGCATTCTTGAATGCCGGCTCGCAACTTCGCGGAAATCGACCCGGCTTGATGTGTCTGTTGAAACTCTTCACGCAAATCAACGACCTCCACTTTCGCCAGCTCGCGATTTTCGACGCGCGAACCCAGCGTCAACAACTCGTATTTCCCGGTGGTGGCGTGATGATAGCTTTCCAGTGACGGCGTGGCCGACCCGAGGAGCGCCACCGCGTTTTCCATTTTTGCCCGCACGATCGCCACATCGCGGCCGTGATAGCGCGGCGTTTCTTCCTGCTTGTAGCTGTTCTCCTGCTCCTCATCCACGATGATCAGTCCGAGCCGCTCCAGCGGCGCAAAAACCGCCGAGCGCGTCCCCACCACCACGCGCGCCTCGCCATTTCGTACCCGCCACCATTCCCGCGCGCGCTCCACATCGGTAAGCGCGGAGTGCAGCACCGCCACTCCTTCGAATCGCGCGCCAAACCACGCGCGGCATTGCCTTCCGATCCACAACGTCAACGCGATCTCCGGCACCAGCACTAGTGCGGTCTTCTGGCGCGCCAGCGTGTCTTGTATCGCCCGCAAATACACTTCTGTTTTCCCGCTGCCGGTCACCCCGTACAACAGCTGGACACCAAATTCGCCCAATTCGAATCGGGCCCGGATGTGCTTCAGCGCCATATCCTGCTCAGCGTTCAACTCGTGAGCAGGCGGCGCATATCCCACATCAAAAGGATCCTCCGCCGGATCAATCGGCTCCTCCCAGCTGTAGAGCAAGCCGCAGACAAGCATGCGTTCGACCGCGGCGCGCGAAAGATCAGCCAACTTCAACACTTGCGGCAGCGGCAGCGGCCCGCGCTCGGCTTCCAGCAATTCTCTTACGCGCCGAGTTTCTTCCTGAAATTTCTCCAGTGCTTTTCCCTGCAACGGCCGGACAGGCTTTTCTCCCGCCGCATCTGTGTTGCTTTCGCGCTTTTCAGGCTCTTCCGTTCGCCAGGCAAGAATTGTCTGCGTCTTCTGCTTTCTCGCCAGCAGACTATGCCGGATCCCCACCAAACCGCGTCGCGCAAGCCGTTGCAACGCCGCGCTTCTTAATCCGGACTTCTCAAGCACGCTCGTGGACAAAACCCCATGCTTCGCGATCAATTTCGAAAGCAGCGCGATTTCCTCCGCGGCAAATTCGTCGCCAAGCGTGGGCGAGGTCGAATCAACAAGCTCACGCCCGGCCGCGGTAATCGTAATTTGCTGCTGCGTTCGCAATTCCGTTACCGGAGGCAACATGGCACGAAAAACTTCTCCGACCGGGGCCAGGTAATAACCAGCGATCCAATGCCCTAGTTCGATGAGCGCCGGAGTCAAAGCCGGAATTACATCCAGCACCCTGGCGATCTCGCGAATTCTTGCTTTGGCCGGGGCGCGCTCCGTCAGATCAACCACAACCCCTACCAGCGATTTTTGCCGAAACGGTACGAGCACCCGCACCCCGGGCTGCACCGCTGCACGCAGCTGTTGCGGCACCTCGTAGGTAAACGTCGTACGCAGCGGCACAGCCAGCGCCACATTACAAAATGTCCTGTTCATATGTCGGCGTGTAGTTTAACAGGCGGTGAGATTTGTAAAGCGGAAGCGCGCTTTACAAACTGATCAAAAAAATCCCCAAGAAAATGGTGACAATCCCGGCCCACTGCCATTTAGCAACATGTTCTTTCAAAAAAATCGAAGCCAGCCCCACAGTCACGGCTCCGTAGAGCGACCCCAGCACACTCACGATCGCCACTTGTTCCATTTGCATTCCGCGATTACTCAACACAAACGCGCTGGTATCGAGCAAGCCCATGGCCCACACATACCATCGAACCGGCCCGCGCGGCAGGTTGATCGGCTGCTTCACTGCCAGCAAAATCACCGCAGTCAGAATCACACACGTCAAACGAATCATCCACACCGCCTGCGGCGCGCCCACACGCGGCACAATGCGGTTTCCCAACAGCCAGAACAACACGCCAAATCCGCCTGCGGAACAAAGCGCCCACACCACTCCCTTACCCTTGCGCGCGTTTCCCTCCACGTCATCCGCATGTGGCTTTTGCTCACCGCGCGCCACCAACACCACGCCAAGCATTGTGCAAATTATTCCCGCTCCTCGCGCGGCGCGCAGATGCTCTCCGGTAAACAGCGACAAAATTACAGTCAGCGCCGGGTAACTCGCCGATAGCGGCGCCACCACCGAGAGTTTCCCCACCTCAAACGAACGATAAAGCGTCAGCGTCGAAACTGCGTTAATGCATCCCGCCAGTACTCCCCAAGCCCACGGCTGCCATCGCGAGCCGTCATGCAAATGTCCCCAACCGCCCAGCCACGGCAGACAAATGCTCAGCAACACCAGCCCGGTGGCCTGCATATAAAACATGGTCCGAAGCGTGCCAATACGGTGGGTTGCAAATCTGGCAAGAAAATCCGAGCCGCCCCAAGTCATGGCCGTGAGCAGGCCCAGCAGAATTCCCATGTAGTTAGTTTCTCATCGCCGCGCGCGTAGCAGGTTGCCGGAGTGATTTTTTGTGAGAGGTGCTATTTCTATTTCAACGATCAAGCTTGCGTCTGAGCAGATTTCTTCTTTACCTCGAGTCCCAACTCGACCATTACTTTTTGCAAATCCTTCCACACTTCACTCTTCGCCGCTGGGTTACGCAGAAGATATGCAGGGTGATAGGTGGCCATCAACTTTCTTCCGCGAAACTCCAGCCACTGCCCGCGAAACTGCGATATTCCCCGGGTGGTCTCGAGTATGGTCTGCGCAGCGATGCTGCCCAGACAAACGATAACTTTGGGAGCCACCAGGTCAATCTGCCGAAACAAAAATGGCGAACACGCCGCCACTTCATCGTTTTCCGGCGCGCGATTCTCCGGCGGCCGGCACTTCACCACGTTGCATATGTACACATCACTGCGCCGCAGCCCCATGGCCTCAATCATCTGCGTAAGCAGTTTCCCGGCGCGCCCCACGAACGGCAACCCCTGCAAATCTTCGTCTCTTCCGGGGCCTTCCCCGATGAAAAGTAGTTTCGCGTGCGGATGCCCATCGCCAAAAACAATTTTAGTTCGTCCCTTGTGCAGCTTGCATCGTATGCAGTCGCCGATGTCTTCGCGAATGGTCTCCAGCGTGCCTTCCCCGATCTTTGGTATCGCGGTTACGAGCGGCTGCGGTATGGGTGATTCATTCATAGTTTGGCCGTCTTCATAAATCATGCTGACTCCGGCCTGTGACACGACCTGTTCGAGTGGAAGCGCTAAATGAGAAGTCGTAATTCGATCACGAAAAAATTCCCGAATACCGATGTCTTCGTAATATCGCAGCCGCAAAGAAAGTTTTTCTTGAAGGTTTTCGGGAAGTCGATCGGTCATGATGGGAATCAGACCACCGACAGTCGCTTGGCAGGCTTCGTTCGCAACGCCCCGCGCAGCCGCACAATTTCATCCAGCACGCGCTGCGCTACTTCGGCCTTGCCCATCTTCGGCAACGCCACATCCCGCCCATCGCGGAAGTACAACGAAACTACGTTCGTATCGTGGTCAAATCCCGCGCCGTCCGCGGTCACATCGTTGGCCACGATAAGATCCAGATTCTTCGCAGCCATTTTCTTGCGCGCGTTTTGCGCCACGTCCGTGGTTTCCGCCGCAAACCCGACGATAAACTTGTCGCCCTTTGCGCTGGCCATCTCCTGCAAAATATCCACCGTCGGTTCCAACCGCACCGTTAAGCTTCCTTCCGTCTTCTTGATTTTCTCCGCATGCTTTTCCGCCGGCCGGTAATCCGCCACTGCAGCCGCAAAAACCGCAATCGAGCAGCCTGCAAACTCTTTGGTCACTGCTTCATGCATCTGCTCGGCGGTACGCACATCCACACGCCGAACACCCGCTGGAGTCGCCAGCGCTGAAGGCCCGCTAATCAAAATCACTTTCGCGCCCCGCCGTGCAGCGGCTTGCGCCATCGCGTAGCCCATCTTTCCCGAAGAGCGGTTCGTCAAATAACGCACCGGATCAAGGTCCTCGCAAGTTGGCCCCGCGGTAACCAACACCGTCTCACCGGCCAAATCTCGATTCGAATGCAGCGTCCCGCGGACCGCCGCCAGAATTTCCTGATGCCCCGCGAGTCTTCCAGCTCCCACCATGCCGCAAGCCAAATAACCTTCATCTGGCTGCACCACATTCACGCCGCGCTCCCGCAGCTTCGCGATATTCTCTTGTGTCGCCGGATGATTCCACATATTCACGTTCATCGCCGGAGCCACCACTACCGGCGCGGTCGATGCCAGATACAAAGTACTCAGAAAATCATCCGCAATTCCGCGGGCGAATTTAGCAATAATGTCGGCGGTAGCAGGAGCAACCAGCAACAAGTCGGTACGCTGCGCCACCGCGATATGCTCGATGGCGCTTTCCAGATTCGCTTCATTCTCAGTATTGCCAAACAGGTCGGTGATTACCTTTTGCCCGGTCAAAGCCGCAAAAGTCAGCGGCGTAATAAATTCTCGCGCGCCCCGGGTCATCACTACTTCCAGGGTAAATCCGTCTTGCTGCAACAGGCGTACCAGTTCCGCGGCTTTGTAAGCCGCGACTCCCCCGGTCACACCCATCGTGATTCGCATGGCGTCCCTGGCAGCGCCGCGCTACTTACGGCGCTTGTTGCCGTCCTTATCCTCGTCGATCGAATCCGGCTCCACGAAATCGTCCTCGAGCAAACTATGGTCGAGCTCTTCCACTGCGATTCGCGTTGCTTTTTGCGTTCTTGGATTCTCCACCAATGGTGGCGCGCCGGCCATGATCTGCCTCGCGCGCCGCGCAGCCAGCACCACGTACGCAAACTGGCTCTCCGGAGCTTTTGTCAGTACCGTCATCTCAGTCATTCCCCCCAAACGATGCCAGAAGTTTTTCTCCATGCCCTGACGCCGCGATTTTGTACAACGCAGCGCCGTTACAATTGCTTGCACTTCGCGTCCCGCACGTTCCACTTCTTCATTCACGGCGCAATAATCGTAATATTTTCCAAACTCCGAGATTTCATCGCGCGCTTTTTGCAATCGCCGCGCAATGTCCTCGTCGGAATTCTGTCCGCGCGACCGCAGCCGCCTTTCCAACTCTTGCCGCGAAGGAGGCAAAATAAAAATCGCCACCGACTCCGGCAATTGCCACTTCACCTGCGAAGCGCCCTGGACATCGATCTCCAGGACCAGGTCAAGTCCTAACCTTCGCGATTCCTCCAACCATTTCTTCGGAGTGCCATACGAGTGCCTGCCAAACACCCGCGCATATTCCAGGAATTCGCCGCGCCCGATCATCGCTTCGAATTCCGCGTCCGTCACGAAATCATAGCACTTCCCACTCGACTCGGTCGCGCGACGCCCCCTGGTAGTACATGACACTGACGGCATCGTTCCCGGCATTTCCAATATTTTTTGCACCAGCGTCGATTTTCCCGAACCCGACGGCCCGGACACGATGATCACTAACGGCGCAATCTTTGCCTCGCCGGTCATTCGATGTTCTGAACCTGCTCTCGCAATTTTTCTATGTCCGCTTTAATCTCCAGCGCCAACCCGGTAATAGCCAGCGCCTCCGAGTCCACTCCCGGGGTCTTGGACAACAGCGTGTTGGCTTCGCGATTCATCTCCTGCAAAAGAAAATCGAGTTTCTTCCCATTTCCCCGGCGCCACGCAGCAAACCCGCGAATTGCGCCACATGGCTTCGTAATCGTTCCAGCTCTTCGCTGATGTCGCTGCGTTCCGCAAGCAGCGCGGCTTCCTGCGCGAGTCGCGCCGGCTCCAGCGAAACTCCGTTCAACAATTCCGCGAGCCGCGCCGCAAGGCGCCTCGCAAACGCCGGCCGCAGCGTTTCCGCCAGCACGCGAACCTCCTCTACCTCTTCTTCGATCTTGGTGAGCCGTTTGTTCAGCTCCGCGATCAGGTGACCGCCTTCCGCGCGGCGCATGTCATCGAGTTTCGAAAGCGCTTCCCGAGGCACTCCTCGACGCTCGCCCAAGTTTTTCCTGACTCTCTTCCGATTGCGGCGTGGCGATACCTAATCCCGAAATCACGCCTGGCAGACGCAGCAGCGCCACCACATCGACATCCGCGGCTGCACGAGTTTCCTGTCGCAACGCTTCCGCCGCGCGCATATAAGCTCGTACCAATTCTTGATTCACCTGAATCGTCGCGGCCGTGCGCGGCTCAGCGCTGACTTGCAGTTCCACGTGACCGCGATGGATGCGTTCTCGCACCATCTGCCGCAACCGCGGCTCGTAAAGTTCCAACCCCTCCGCCAGTCTCATTTTCAAATCGAGAAAACGATGATTGACGCTTTTGATGCTGACACGCAATGCCAGATCGGTGATTTCCGCACGTGCTTGCGCGTATCCGGTCATCGAAAGGCATTCGGGTTTCCTGATCGCAGCTGGAGTTTGGCTCATAGAAGTTGTGACTTGACGTTTGTCTCGGATGACAACCTTGCCGGCGCCAGCATGTCATCGTCCGCGAATTGAATATCGTGCAGCCGCGCGTACGTTCCGCTCTTGGCCATCAACTCTGTATGCGTGCCGCTTTCGTGAATTTGTCCGTCTTCCAGCACCATAATTTTATTGGCGCGCCGAATCGTCGCCAATCGGTGCGCAATCACGAACGTGGTGCGGCCCACCATCAGGTTCGCCAGCGCTTTCTGCACGAACATTTCGGATTCATCGTTCAGTTCGGGGTGGCTTCATCGAAATCAAAGTCGGCGAATCCGACGACCGACATAGTCCAAAATCGAAAGGAACATACAGAGGAGTTGCGTAGAGGAGCCAGCAAGAGGGAGGAAGTGATTGCTCAAATGTTTTACACAGAATGTCCAAACGTGACCAACGACAACATAAAACAAAGGAATACATCTCAGCAGCACCAATCCTCACATCCCCATGATCACATCTTCCACGGGCCCCAATCCAAACGAGCCCGCATAGTGGCCCCTGTCCGGCGAACTTTTAAAAAGCCCATCTCATCATATAGTCCCAAGCTACCCCGCCACTTGATCATGGATTTTGGAGAGCCGTCATGTGGAGAGGACATCTCCAATTGACTTTCGTGACGGACGCTTTTCTTGAGCGGGGTGACCATAACCTCTGACCATCGATCGCTACTGTGATTCCCTCGCCCC
>CAVPKZ010000117.1:0-8995 GCA_963705755.1 uncultured Acidobacteriota bacterium
GTGAACGTGGGCACTTGCCTCAGTGGCACCACCACTCAATACAAATTTACCGCCCACGAGCGCGACCTCGAAACCAACCTCGATCACACCTGGTTCCGGCAAGACTCCTCTACCCTCGGCCGCTGGATGACCCCCGACCCCGCCGGCCTCGCCGCCGTCGACCCAGGCAATCCCCAATCCTGGAACCGCTACGCTTACGTGGTAAACAACCCTACCGGACGTACCGACCCGTACGGTCTATGCGATCTCGTTGTCGGTGGTTTCGAGCAGGGCCCAGGGAACAATGCGGTGTCTCAGTTCGCTGGCGCGATCGGTGCTGATGCCGCATTTCCATTTTCGGGGCTCGGTGCCATTGGAAGCTTCCTGGAAGATATCTTTGGATCAGGTAGCATCGCTGCCACGGTTATGGCAACTTTGGACGCTATCTCTCAATCTCCCAACCAGTTGGTTAACGTCACAACATGGAGCGGAGGGGGAGGCCTCTTCTCAGACGTATTCAACGCGCTTCCGGATGCATTGAAATCCCACATCGGTAACATCACTTATCTTTCTCCCGGATCCGCCAGTGGTGGTGACTTGGCGATCAGCCAAAATGGCACGACAACCGCCTACATAGGTACGGGCGATCCCTTGGAAAACACCGTGACCTCGACAGCGGGTTATTTGAGTCCTGACATTAATCTCAAGACATACGCTTGCGGCCACGATTCTGCTTGTGCCTTCGCAAAGGCCAATATTCCCAGAGGCCCTGCTTGCCCTGTTCAGCGAACGTTTACACGGCAAAACCCCGGAGGAGGGGGCGGATCACAAGGGAGCAATTTTGGACTATATCCGGGTTCGGCAGTTGGAGAAAACGGGTTCTTTTCCGACGGTTCCTCCGGTTGGGTATGGTTTTTTCCTCCGAATACAAGCCCCAAGAGGGTTCTATGATGAATGCTACTGATATTCAGACAAGTTCGATCTTGATTTGCGGTCATCGTGGACAGGGGTTGTTGCCCATTCCAAGACGTTGTAGAAGTTGGCCTAAGGGTCTCTGAAGGACTCCGTGCCCGTTTCGCTACCAAAGTCGCGCACCCACATTTTCCTATTCGTACTGAGCGCGATGCTCGCGGCATGCTCGCATCGGACAACCGACCCATCCCCGGCATTCACCATTAATCTCCAACCATGGGGCTATAGCAACGAACCCAGCTCGTCTCCGACTGCTTCCTACAGCAGTTTGGCGTTTCTGTCCAACGACATTTTATTGGTGGTCATTAACGAGCGCCGAGTTACAAAAACCATCGAGCTTTCGCTGACGGATGAACCGGCTTCTAAAGTCTTACTGTTCAACATTCATACAAACATGCTCGTGACCACCACGCAGCTTCCTGTAGAGAAAGAACCAGACGCTGTCCAGATTTCTGAAGGTGGGCATTTCTCCGTCTGGAATGAATCGGGGATTCAGCTCTGTGACCTCGAACTCAAGTGTACCGCCCCAGCCAGATTCTCTGGCCCGCTGTTGGTGTCTCCGAAGGGAAGTGCAATCGTGGTGGGTGGGCGGGGCCAAACTGGCCAAAAACTGTTGGACGGGTTATCTCTACGTGAATTAGCGACCTATCCCAAAGGTAATCCTGCCGTCGTACCAGGTGACGGCGTCATGTTGCTTCGGTTCCCAGGTCACAAGTTTTTTGTCAAAGAGAACAGCAGTGTTGAGAAGCCGCTGCCAATTATAGAGCGAGTAGTCAATCAAGTGTTCTTGCCAGAATCTCGATTTTTAAGCCGGTCTATGATCGCGGTTGATGAAACCGATGAGAATCTCTTGGTTGCCGATCTAAATGGCAAACCGCTATACCGGGTGCCGATCGATTATTCAATGAGCAATATAACTGTTAGCAGTTGCGTATGCGAAACGGAATTTGCGGTTCGCGAGCAAAGGTATAGCCGTTGGAATTCCATCACTCACTTCACTGACATCGAGAATACCAGACCATTCGACTTTGAAAAGGTACGCGTGTTTGATGCGTCGAGCGGTAGAGTCCTATTTTCCCTTGAACAGGATCCACGCCCCTACCTTGCCGCCTCGCCCAGTCCCGCCCTTTCTCCTGACGGGCGTCACATCGCATTGATAGACCGGGGTATCCTTAACGTCTATCGCCTTTCTGAAACCGCCGAGGCTAGTGAGTGAGTACGCCCAGCCTGAAGCCTTTCTCTCTCATCGAGCTGGAACATTGCATTATCCCCGGACGAGAAACATGTAGCGATTTTCAATGACGCCAATCTCACCCTTTATGATCTCGATTGACCGTACGTCACGTCTTGTGACCGCGACTTATCCAGAAATCGCACTGTACGAAATAGGGACATTGTTCTTTCTTGAGACCGCGAAGTATTATAGATAAGTGCTACCCTACAGCAATTGCATTCTCGGAGGTAATCCCTATGTGGAAGATTTTGCGGACTGCCATGGCACTCCTCCTGCTAACGGCAGCATCGCCTGCGGTTCCAAAAGCACTCAAGGCCGACGACATTCTCAAGGTAGCCAAACTGAAGGCTGCCGACCAGAACAAATCTATCTTTTTAATCTTTGGCGCGTCGTGGTGTGAGGATTGCCATCAGCTCGACAGCTTCCTGGCTCTTCCCGATATAGCTCCGATCTTCGACAAATACTTCGTCGTTACAAAATTGACGTTTGGTGAGGCTCTCGGCGGCCATCCTGACTGGGACAATCCCGGTTCGGACCTTCTGATATCGAAGTATGGGGGCTTATCCCCGAGTGGAGCGGTTGACCTACCGTTCATCGCAGTCCTTGACCCAAAGGCAAAACTTGTCGCCAACTCCAATAAACCCGGGAAGGGCCACGTGGCAAGCGGCGGGACTGGATTTCCAGCTAACACGGAAGACGTCAAATGGTTTCTCGCCATGCTGCAAAAAGCTACCGCCGCGCTGACTGAGGACAAAACGCAAAAAATTCGAGATGCATTCCGAAACCCAGACCAATAGCCTCGAGTCTAGCCTGAGCTATTACAGCCCGGGGTGGCAACTTGGGTCAAAGCTCGCGCACAAGTTCCAATGCTTTCTGCATTTGAGGGTCTTCGCCAGCCAGGAGCTGTTCAGGGGACAAGCCAGCTGGGATATTGGGTGACACTCCCTTGCCTTCGATCAGCCTTCCTTCCCATGTCAGATAGGCAGCAACCGGAAGTCCCACTATGTAGCCAAAGCCCGCCTTAAACGCACTGCCGCTCAAAGCCGCCCTGGCGTTTTCGTGCCAACAATAGTTGCAAGCTGATTCTCCTCCGCGAACGCAGCAACCATTTCACCCGCGCTCGCAGTGTGCTCGTTCACGAGGACTACGACGCGACCAAACGCTAAGTTATTAGAGGGAAACAAGGTGATTGGAGCGGGCGATGGGAATCGAACACGCGTCCGAAGCTTGGGAAGATGACCAGACGCTGTCGCTCATGCACAGTTATCTCCTTCCTTGAAGGAGCAACCTGGCCGGCGAATAACCCGAAACCTGGGAAAGATTTGGGAAAGAAGTCAAAACCTAAAAGCCCGGCCAAATCGCACAGAATCAACGGGCCGTTTATTTTTGTATGTCCTCATAACCCGAAGGTCGTCAGTTCAAATCTGACCCCCGCAACCATTTCTAAGTCCTGTTTCAAGATCGTTTTAAGCAACAAGCGCCGGGCGAATTGGTGCTTCCGATTTATAGCCCAATTCGCCCAATTCAAATCCCAGCCCAGCTTTCTCGCACCATCCCCTCCGATAAGTCTCGTCGTACCGCAGTTGAGCCGCGTAGAGGTCGATTAAGTTTTGCGAATGGACTAGCCGGGTCTGCGGCGAAGAGTTCGAAGTCGCGGCAACAAGTCCACAGCAATAATGGCAATGCTCAGGCTGCTGACGCTGACGCCTTCTGAGCGGTCTCCGCGGCGATTTCAGGCCATAGCAGTTTGACGATGACGCCGCGCCCTTCGTCGTACACCAGCGCGAAGACCTGTGAGCAACGCTGACACAGCCAATAGTGCCTCACCCCGTGAATCCCTTGCGGATTGTCACCCGTAAAACTGCTGTCTTGTGCGGAATCGAGATCCGGCCGAAACCGGAAGAATTTGCCGCCCACGGTCCAATGAAACGTGGCTGGACATGCTGGGTTCGCGCACTTGGATGTTGTTTGCTGTACAGCGGTGTCCCTCGCAACCATGACTTTTCGACAGCCGGCTTAACTACCTTGCGCTCTTCATCTAAATGTTTAATAGCGCCGTGCAGCCAGCTGCCAACAGTTTTTTCGATCTCCGTTTGGTCGGCGTAACGATAGAGAGAATTTAGCGTTTCACCAGACTCGTTCAACGGAATGTGGCGGCATGGGAATTTTGCTGAGCGGTGAGCGGGCGGCACGAGGTAGATCAACGCACAGTCTGTGCAGGGACGCGCGTTCGCATCGGAATTGTAATTAATGCAACTAGGAGAGTCTTCGAAAATATATTTCGGCCTCCACGCAGTTTTTCCGGTGAACGCTGATAACCGCGTTGTTCGACGAATTCTAGTTCTGATTTCAGGACCTCCAAGAGATCGCGTTCGTCCTTTTGCATGTTGCACCTCCTACGCAACTCAAAGTTTGAACTCAGGTCAGAGCGGCTGCCGTAATGATGATCACTCGGTAGCGTGATGGCCGTCACATCCAAGAAAAAGTCTTTCGCCTAAAAGGGTAAGAAGCGGTTTCTGTTTACGTACGGAAAGCATATGCAAAGCCGGTTTCGTTTCGTCTTACGTAAAGGGGAAGGTATACTTCCGGGCAGAGAGCTTATGCGCGCCCCGTACGGCCTGGAGATTATCGAGAGTTGTCTCTCCTGTCCTCACCGCGAGGACCGGCTGTTTTGCAATTTGCCTTCCGCTGCCATCCAAACGCTCGCCGCGATTACCTCCGCGGCGGTCTATCCGAAGGGAGCGATGTTGTTCGTTGAAGGTCAATCCCCACGCGGTGTTTTCGTGCTTTGCAGCGGCCGAGTAAAACTCTCCACCTCCTCGCCGGACGGTAGGACCTTAATACTCAGAATGTCCGAATCGGGAGAGGTACTGGGCTTGCCGGCGACGGTTACCGGGAAACCTTACGAACTTACGGCTGAGGTGATCGAGCCTACCCAAGCGAATTTTATAGCTCGCGACGATTTCCTGCGTTTCTTAAGCGAAAACGGTGAGGCAGCGCTACGTGTCGCGCAACAGCTAGGCGAAACTTATCACTTAGCAGTGGCTGAAATGCGGACGATAGGACTTTCGCACTCAGCAGGCGAAAAGTTGGCCCGCTTCCTGCTGGACCTCTGCTCAGACCATGCCAAGACGAACGGGGAAATAAGACTCACAATGACGCTAACTCACGAGGAAATCGCGCAAATCATTGGCGCTTCCAGGGAAACCGTTACGCGCCTTTTCAGTGATTTCAAGAAGAAACAATTCCTGCAGGTAAAAGGTTCTATAGTCGTCATCAAGAACAAAGCGGCGCTCGAAGAATTAGTAGGCGCTTAATTCATCTCCCTCCGTGCTCAACAACCCGACGGGAAAATCGAGCTATTTGAGACTTTCCACATAAGCAATCAACACCTTCAAATCATCCGGCGGCAGATCAATCGGAGGCATGCCTCCGGCGGTCATCTTGGCTGTGGGGTGCTTGAATAAATTGGCTAATTGTTCCGGCGATACTTTTGCGCTGATCCCCACCAGACCAGGCGCTGCGGCGGTACCCACACCACCGTCCCCATGGCACGCGTTGCACGACGACGATTCAAAAATGGTTTTGCCCTTAGCCGCTTCGGGATCCGCCAACGCTGTGTTTGCCGCGGTCAACGAACCCGAGGAGAGTTCCGCTTCAAACGGCTTGTGCATGTACTCTTGCTCTTCCGATTTTTGCTTGGCAAGTTGCTGCGCCACGCCCGGGTCGTGGCCGTCCAGATATTGGCTGCGAAGTGCAAGTCCCACCAGCACCAGCAATACGAAAGCGTACGCTCCCATAGCGATGGGCCGTTTCCATGGCCGCCGTTCGATGCTGCGATCGAAAAACGGAACCGCTACGATGCCAACCACAAGAATCATGGGAATCAACAAAATCCCCACCACCGAAGCGGCTCCGTGCCAATACTTCAGCCACTGAAAAATCGGCAGGTAATACCACTCCGGCCGCGGAATGTATTGCGCGTCGGCGGGATTCGCCGCCGGCCCCAACTGTATCGGCGCAAAAAAGCACAGCGACCCAAGTCCTATGATCAGCAACGCGGTGAGCGACAGATCCATCAGCACCTGGCGCGGATAAAAAAGCTCTGTTTTTTTCTTTGGTTCGAACGGGTCTTCATCCACGGGCCCGGCCGCCCCGCTTTGCGAAACATGAATATGTGCGACGCCACCAGTGCAAATATGCACGCCGGTATCAGGAAAACGTGCGCCACGAAAAAATCGCGAAATGGTCAGCGTGCCCATCTCCGTGCCGCCACGCATCATGCGTTTCAATGTCTCGCCGATTAATGGAACTTCACTGGCGGCATTGGTCCCCACCGCGGTCGCAAAATATGCCCTCTGGTCCCAGGGCAGGAGATATCCGGTAAACGCCATCCCCAAGACCAATGCAAACAGCACACAACCGGAAACCCATAGTATTTCGCGTGGCCCTTTGTAAGCCCCGTAAATATAAGTTTGCGAAAGGTGCAGCAGCAACACGATCACCATAGCGCTAGCGCCATACGCGTGCAGGCTGCGCAGGAACGACCCAGCTGTAACAGCTTTCGTGATGTACGCCACCGTGGTATGCGCGTGATCCGCGGAAGGTACGTAATAAAGCGCCAGAAAAACGCCGGTGATCACCTGAGAAATAAAAATGAACAAAAGCCCTGACCCAAATATATAAGCGAACCGTGCCCCGCCCGGAATAGGCTCGTACAGCGCCGAGCGCAGCACTCCATCCACGCCAGTGCGCCGGTCGATCCAGCCCCATAAACCTGTCTTGGTGTAGCGCTCTCGCCGCTCTCGCCGCCGTCAATTTTCCGCGTTTCCTGCATCGGAATAGGATCCTTGCTCAACCGACGATTTCCTTATCGGACACGAGTTGCCGGAAATATTGGAAGCGCACCAGCAGTTGCCCGTCTTGCACGGAAGTTTCCAGAGCGTCCATGCCGCGTTGCGATGGCCCGCTAACACGAGATCCGTCCGCGGCAAAAGTGCCGCCGTGGCACGGGCAAATGAACTGTTTCTTTTCTTTGTTCCATGGCACGGTGCACCCCAGATGCGGACATATCGAAGTCAACACCGCGAGTTGACCCTGCTGATTTTTGGTGATGTACACAGCTTTCTCGGACACCGTCTTCCGCCAGCCATCGATTTGCTCAATCTGAATCGTTCGCATGGCCGGCTCGCTTAGTGACGAAAATTCACTCACACTTCCGATTGGCGAGCTTTTCAGATCAGTGGTCCGTCGTATCAGCGGAAACAGCGCGAACCGGATTAAAGGTACGGAAAGCAGCGCGCCCACGAACACGGAGCCAACTCCTAGCAGCGCCCCGAGAAAAGAACGCCGGTTTTGGCGTGAAGGTTCGCCAGTAGAGGATTTGTGACCAACAACTTCAGAATTTTCTGCGTACATCAACGCGCCCTCGCATCTGGATGTCTACGAAAACAACCGTACCCAGGCAAATTCCTTCCACGCTTTTAGAATAACTTGCTTATTTCTTCGGCAATGCCCGGATGTACGCCACCAGTTGCGTAATGTCGTCGGCTTTCAATTTTTTCCCGAACGCGGGCATCTTCCCCTTACCATTGGTGATCGACGCGGCAAGCTCAGCATCTGACTTCTTTTGCACCGCGTCCGATCGCAGGTCCTGGGCTTTTAGCGCTTTACCCGAGGTAGAACTGCCACTTCCGTCTGGCGCATGGCACAACACGCAATTGGTCTTATACGTTTTTTCCGCATCGTTCTGTGCTTTCATCAAGCCAGGCAACGCTATTACAGCGAACCCGATAGTTAACGTTGCTGCTGCCAATCGCGAAGCTGGTCTCATGCGTTCTCCTTATTTGGGCGGCGCAGTTGACTTACCAGCGTTGCTGTCACCAACCGTGCCGGATGTCGTGCCAAAGTCTAACCCATATACAAAGTGCATTTCACGTTTTTCCAACGACCCGCGGAACTCCAAGCGCGGGCCTAAAAGACAAACCTCGCCAGCAAGTACACCGTGTTATTGCTCGAGGCATTGCGTCCCGCGCCATCATAGTTGGTCTGCGCCCATTGAACCGCCAGTACCCCGTATATTGCACGGCAAGATCAATATTTTGTTGAGGCCACCACGACAAATTCAGAATGTATCCATTACTTCGAGGGTCGCCATTAGCGCTGCCGGTCACCGCGGCCGGCGGAAACAGAATCGGATCGGGCGTGCCGTTGACGCCGAACAATCCCACCGTTCCGGAAAGTTTCGTTCCGTAGTGATATTCAACGTTCCCTTGCAGCGTATTGAGGTGATGTCGCGTGAAGGCCGCACCGGGACCGTTACCGGTGTCCACTATAGTGCCTGCTAGCGAAGAATTATTCCCGAATATAGCTTCCCCGGAAGGAAAGCGCGTCGTTGTTGAATTGAGGAATCGTGCGGTCATATTGAAAGTCCACAGCCCAATCCGTAAAGCTGTCCTCGGCCCCGGTGATGGCAAAGGGTGTGCTCTTAACGTGAATGCCATATGCCCCCACTTCCAACGAATTGTTGTCCTTCACGGTTTGATAAGCCACGCGCCAATACGGGGCAACGCCGCGAATATTTATGGGGAAGCCTGTGCCAGCGTTGGGCTGCGCCGCACCAATATGCTCCGATCTATAGATCATTCCCGCCAAGTAGATATGCTCGTTCCACATGCCGTAAGCGCCCACGCCCGCGACATCCTGTGCCAGCCCGCCGTTAACTAAAGCTCCCGCTGTTGGCCCCGGAGCAACGTTGCTTCCGGTGAAAGGAAAACCCCACGCTGGCGTACTGTTCCACAAATCCTCGAC
>CAVPKZ010000118.1:0-16271 GCA_963705755.1 uncultured Acidobacteriota bacterium
ATAAATATGCCTATACCAGAGGAAACGAATCGCGGCGAACATGAGCACGGGCGCGCCAAATACGACGAGCACCATTGTTACCGTCATGGCTAGGAACATGAGCGGCGCGAGTGTGTCGGTTACACCGGGCAGGGGTGACATAGCAGACCTCCATTGCGGGGACGCGCGGGAGCATAGCACGATTATCGAGAGAGGTACAATAGTTCATGGGTAACCCTGTCGTACCGCCTCTCCCCGGCCAGCCACCCGGCTTTGTCGATCAGTGGGTGACGTTGCCACACAAGAGATAGACCCTAAGGCATTCGGTACGCTGTTCGGGCAGGGCAAGCGGCCTCGGGGTGGTCAGCGGCTTGTTATCGCGTTTTGGCTTGCGTTCGCTAAGGCGCTGCAAGCTGTAATCTCTCTCGTCGCGAGCGGACTCGACCAGCTTATAGCGTTACTCGGGCAGTTACTACCTAGCCGCACAGGGGAACAACACACCGGGGTTTTACAACCTCACCGCCGATCTCATCACCGACCTGACCGGGGTTGAGGTAAACGGCGCTGCACTCTTCGACAAGTACCAGAAGCGCGGACGCATCGCAGCCATGCAAGCCACGGGTGGCGCGTTTGTTGACATGCTGGCTAGTGAGTTTGCGGGTGTGGCAGGAGACTGAATCGGGTGGGGTGTTCAACGTCGGCAAGGGCTTGGGCATAGGTGGCCTACCAGCGGTTGCTATTAGTCCTGAAAGCGGTCTGAACGCGGCGCGCGCGTTCCTACGGTTCGCCATGTAGATTGCCGTGCGAGGGTAACACCGACTTCTTCGCCTCGTTGATTCCGTTGGAATGAGACGAGGGTACAAGTCGTTCGCGGAAGACTCGAGCAAGAGTTTGGGTCTGGGCAGACTGACACGCCTCGCGCTGAAACCCCTCTTCCAAAACTTAGTCGCCATACCGATGACGTGGGCATTCAATAAGCAATACACCCCGACCCTCTTAGGGGCAAATGAGGCTGTTCATGCGTTCAACAACGGCCTATTCACCGGGGACCAACTCAACGAAGAGTTGGCGCGGCATGGGTACAGCACAGACCGGCGCAACGCTTTGCAGGCTTTCCACACCAAGTACCCATCGGAAGCTGACTTGTTTCTCTTGGACCTCGCCGGTCAACTCTCATCCGACGACCATAGAATCACGTTGCGGCGCATCGGGTACGACGACGACAACATAAACAAGCTGCTCGCTGCCGAGCAGGGACCCCGAGAAGCGGCACCTATCCTTGCGGCTTGCCGAGCAACTCATCCACCCACTACTGACCGGCACTATCGACCTCGCGACGTACACATCCGTGTTGGACAGGTTCACACTCACACCGGAAGAGAAAGCAGACTTCGCCGGGTTCGCTGGTGAGCTACTCTCGCACCCCCGCAAGCGGCTGACCTTCGCGCAACTTACCACGGCGTTTGTGGACGGCATCGCGTCCGTTGACGATGTGGCGACGTACCTGCACGATGAGGGGTACCGGCAGGATGACATTGCGATACTTTTGCAGATTGACTTGTTCAAGCTGAAAGCTGCCGTGGCTAAGACTGCGGCGGCGAAAGCAAAAGCGGCGGCAGCCGCGGCGAAAGCGGCCGCTGAAAACTCCCGCAACACCGACCACACCCACGGTACCGTAAAAAACGCCGGCGTTTTAGTTGTTATAACGGACAATTCCGCCGGCGGATCTCACCGATCGTCAGAAAACTGGCAAATTGCCGGGCTTTGCCCATTTCCGGCATGGGTAACCGGCCTTGCAAGGCTATTAGCCGCACGATCTAGGCAGGGCTGGATTGTCCATGCCTGCCGGGTTACTGCGTTCCCTGCCACGCGGCGCGCCGTCACCGTTGCCGGTTTGCCGGGAACGCTGCCACGGCATGGCGGGAATTATGCCACGCGGCGCGGCGCGCTTTGCCGACCGGCGCGCCACCACCAAGCCACCGGCACCACAAAATGACGCCACCGGCACTTGGCATCCACGCCATCGGCACCGGCAACCCAACCCACCGGCACCGGAAGCCGACACCACCGGCACTTGGCTTCCCACCCATCGGCACTTTGAAGAATAAGATGGGCGCTGAATTTTATTGATAATTATGGTTTCCCTCCCCGTGGCGCGCGAGTGCGCGCGCGCCGTGCGCTGCGAGTATTGCGGTCACCTCGGGGGAGTTTTTTGGACGCAAACACAAGCTGTAGTGGTTTTAGGAGCTGCCGGCGAATCCATTTAATACTACGGGTTGTGGTTTGGTGCGGCGCGCGCCGTCCCACGGCACCCTAGGGCGTATGTTTACGGAGTAGGTACGGTACAACTTGTGGCAACACGGGTACATGCCGGTATGCCGCACGGGAACAAGAGGTGGGACGCATCCTAAACCGTGGGGTTCTCGGACAGTGCGAAGCTGACCAACCCTACCAGTGCGACTATTGCCCGGGACGCTAGCGACCATCACGGCGCGACACTCTTCTTGAGTCCCGAGAGAAGTCAACGGTCACCTGCTCCAACGTGATATTCGACTCTCTCACGCGGGGGAGAGTGTTGCTAAAATTGTTGCACGCGAGCAAGAGTAGCGGCTCGGTGTGGTCGGGAACTCGATACGCCACACCGAGAGATAAGTTAGAAGCTGCCCCACGTTTGATGGAGTGGCGCGGCGCTTGACCTCAATTATCGTTGCCTGCAAACCCTTGTACCCTACCGCGTCGATGCGCAGTTGCGTGTTGAGAATGGCTTGCTTCCTCACCTCGGGTGTGTATGCCTCGCCGGGGTCGATTCCCTGCCCTATCCGCAGGTTGTAGTCGAACTTGTCGTACTCCGACTGGTGCAGGTTCAACCGCGCGCGCAGTACGAGTATCTCTTCCGGTAACAGGCCGGGGTAGCGGAGTCTCTCGGACTCAAGACGCTGTGCCAGTGTGCCCATCTAGAAACCCCATCGCTGACTCAACCGCTCTTTAGGCCTCAGACATCTCTCTGCTGCATTGTCGGTGAGGTGGAATATGTCACACCCACCATATTGCGCGACCTGCTTGCGTACAACGGCGTCGCCGTTCTCAACCATCGTTAGCCAATCGGCATAGTCGGAGTGGCCTTCGCCTGCCACAAAATGGTTTCTGTAAGGCTCGTTACGCTTGTTTGGCAGCCCTAAAGCGTGACGCCCTAACTCGATTTGCTTGTCACTCATGCTCACCGATCTATTCCCGAGTTGCGCACGGCGGCGCGCTGCGATATGTTGACCTTCACGCCGACCCACCGCGCCCACCCGACTAGCAGCAACTCTTTCTTGTCGCCGTCGATGGGCATGGCCTGCAAAAACTTCATCACGTCCCCGACTGCATTGGGTCTGTAGTAGTCTTCGGGGATAATTCCCGTTGGGCTTGCCATTGCCTCACCCTTTGTCGCCGGAATTGATCTATCCGCGTGGCGACATTCCTAATGGACTTGCAGTGAATCGTCATCTGCTCTGTGTCGTGGGCGCGCTCGGCAGCAAGGAAGAGTATCAATGCGTCAGACACCGCGCGGGTGGCGTAGGTCATCACCTCGTTAACAGAGGTTTGTTCCGGCCACGTCGCCATACGACTAGCAGTCCCGTTGCGCCTACCCACCTACGCGCGCCTCTTTTCCTTGCTCATTACCGCGAGGTGTTGGGCCATGCCGTAGCGTGCCGCTAGGGTGCGCTTGAGACGTTCGCACGCATCCTTGCCACACAGCGCGGCGGTAGCTTTGTCGAGCCTACCCTGCAAGATTCCCTGATCTTGCTCGCGCTGGTACTCTTCGTTAAGGTCAGCAATCCAAGCAAATATTCGGTCCAGTGTAATCGGTTCCATGGGGTCCCTTTGGTTTGGCGGGCGTTGACGCCATATACCATAACTGTTACTTGCCACGCAAGTACCCTAATCTGCGGTTTCGATATGTACGTGGTCGCTGCCGGGTAACTGCCGTTCATCAAAGAGCATGAGTTTTAGCTTTTTGTCGAAGTGCAATAGCACGGCAAGGAATAGCTCCTGCTCGCCTAGGTCTTTGTCGATTAGCCGCAAATCGACGGCCTTATTGACGCCGTGTTTGCTGCCGTTCTTGTGGTGGGCGTCGTTCCCGCTGGTGATGACTAGGGGTTTGTCGAACAGGTCGAGGTGCACCCTGCCGATCTTCGCGAGGGCGGTCATTAGTTCGGGGACAAGATTATCTGTGATAACGCTGGCATCCTTGCGCTCGACTCCGACCGGCAGTACACCCTTGCCGTTGGGTTGCAAGGTGTGGTCAACCGGCCTTGCCGTTGGCGCGGGGACCTCGGCGGCTGTGGCGGGTTTTTCGGGGGTGTTGGCGTCCATTAGCTCGCGGCCTCACTTTGTGAGGCTGCCCCTGCCTCTTGCTCGACACCGGCCAGAGCAAACACGCGGTCAATAAACTTTGCGACGTGTGTAGCGCCGGGTTCGGCAACCCGTTTGAGGTGACCGCACGCTACCGCGATTTCGCGGAGTTTGCGCTTATCATCGAACAGGCGGGATGTGAACTTCGTTTGTGTTGACGCGCCGTTAACTGCCTCGGCGGGTTCCTTGCGCTTGCGTTTTGCCATAGTCTCCCCTTAGTGAGTTAGTGCTGCAAACTGGTTGCCGTGGCGCGGCTCGGGGGTCGGTTCCAACAACCCATCGGCGCACGCACACGGAAACAGACAGGTACCAAACAACAACCACACCTCACCGCATCCATTACAGTCATAGAGGCGGCTCAATACACCCTTGTGAGTCTTAGCCACACTTAGCGGCTTATTGCACGCTGGACAGAGCAAGCGCGCAATGGACTGCGAATCAACCCCGAGGGACGCGGCGGTGACTACCCCTCGTGCTGGCTTTGGTGTTGGGACGCGGCGCGGCGCAGCAACTCGCGTTCCTGTTCGTTGGACCTTAGCCCGGTTGCATAGGGTTCGGCGCTTGGCGCTGCCGTCCGATGAGCCACGGCGCTTTGTAACTTTTGACCTATCCAATTGGCACCCCCGATAATCCAGAATGACACCGCACAGCACAGCGCAAACCCTACCGCGAAGTGACCGTAACCTGCGTGCACGATGTACCAGACACCGGCCACGCAACCCGCAACCCACACCAGCAACGCAAGCATGACTTATGGCCTCTCGACTACCTGATACCACACCACGCCGCGCGACCTAGACTCTTCGCGCTCAAACACCTTGCCGTACTTCGTGATGTAGCGAATCGTTGTCACCGGCTCGCCGTCAATCGACTCGGTGACATAGACCTGTTCCAAGTCGGCGCTAGGCTTTGAAATCGGTATGCGGTCTTCGGCGATGACTCGACTTATATCCCCGTACCAGTCGCGCTGTTCTCGCTGTTCAAATCGAAGGGTAGCTCCGCGATCTTCGCGAGAATTGCCTTGCGGGAGAATGTCTTATCCTTCGGGTCGGGGTGGCACGTCGTGCAGAGCAGGTACAGTCTGTGTTTCACCGGCCACCCCTCCGACTTGAGCACAACGCGCACGGTACGCCGTCCCACCCCTTTAAGGATGGTAAAACCGTGGCACCCCTCGCACTGCTTATTGCCGACGCTCGCTAGTCGGAGTGCCTCTTCCCAAAACTCGCGCGTGTAGGTTACTTCCGGCATTTATGCGCCTGCCCCTGCCGCTGTAGTCGCACCGGGCGCAAGGCCAGCCTCGACCAACACCTTGCGCAGTCCTTCCAACTCGTACCAGTGGATGTAGATTAGCTTGAGGTTCTGCGCGTCCTTGTCGCCACCGCAACACCAGCACCTAACAGTGTTCTCGACCGGCGAGCTTCCGGTATCGGGCGCGGGTTCGGCGGGTGTGAGTGTGACCGTGCCTTGTTGCTGCGCGAGGTATTGCTGCACGTAGCTGCGCGCCACCCGCGCGGTCGCTCCCGACTCTGCGCAGAGTTGCGCGAGGTACGCACGGTGGGATTCATCCGAGCATTTGAGCAACTCTTTAGCGACCGAGAAGTTTATCTTGCGCTCTGATACCAGTTTGGCAATGTTGCCGTCTTTGGTGCACATCTCCATTCGGACGTAGATGTACTCGGGTGTTTGCTGGAACATCGCGCACAACTCGGCCTCGGTCGGCTTGAATTGCTCGACCGCTGCAAGGTACTTCCAACCTTCCTCTGCGGCGGTCACATCCTCGCGGAAGGCATTCTCGGCCACCATTGCGGCTAACTTCGCGTCCCATGAGGACTCATACACCTTGCACTCGACTTCCTTCAGCGGTACTAACTTCGCCGCAAGGAAACGCCGATGCCCCGCTACGATCTCGTAGCGGGTGGCCTCGGCGCTCCGAGTGGGGACAACTCCGTCATAATCCTCTTTAGCCTCGGGTGGCGCGGCAAACTCGATAGGAACAACGATTATCGGCTGTAGCAGACCAATGGCGCGAATACTGTCGCGCAACTCGTACAGCGCGGCCTCATCAATTGTGACGCGCACGGGTTCGGGTGGCTCAACGATCTGCGATATAGGGATGTTGCGTATGACGGCGGTTGCCACGCTAGGACCTCACCGCGCTGGGTATCGCGTCCGTTGGGATGCTCGACACATCGACTACATCGTTAGCCGACACCCGGCGCGCAATGAGTAGCTTCCCAAACACACGCATGATAACTAGGTCCTTGTCGATCAAACCCATCTGCTCGCGCACGTCTTTGGGGATAATGATTGCGGCTGACCCACCGATTCGAGTGAAGCGCGCCGCGTATGTTTGCTTTGCCATATAGCCCACTAACCTAGGGTGGGGGTGACCGGCCTCTCAGTGGCCTCGCGCGCCTCTTGGGACAGTCGCGCAAGCTCCGGTCACCCGCTGGCCGCAGGCTATCACTGCTTTCAGAATGTTTATTTGAATTAACTAAGTTACGAAATGATGATGATGATGACTGGTGAGGAAAACGCCTCGCGAGACCGGCGCGGTTATGTTGCCTTGCTAGTACCTATAACCCTTTAGTTTCTAGGGTTTACCCATTATAACTTATGGGACGCACATTCGGGGAAAAACCGCGGTATCACCGTGTAATCCAGGAACGCTGTCGCGCCCGGGGCCTCACGGTCCGGTGCACTCGAAGTTATTCGAAAAGTTATTCGGGAAGTTATTGCGAGACTGCTGCGCTATGCCGTTCCATGGGAATTAGTCGGCTATCTTGTGAGGAGAATTTATCGCGCAGCAGTAGCTTCAGCGGCCGGAGTCTTCTCTAGCAGTTGCTCTTTACGGTAAACCAGCGAATTGATGTCATACGTCGCCAGCTCAAATCCGTGCCCATGCGTAATCGCATCCGTCGGACACGCCTCCACGCAATACCCGCAAAAAATACACCGCGAATAATCTATATTGTAAACACTGGCGTACCGTTCGCCCGCCGAAATCCGGTTCACATCGGTATTTTCTGCCGCTTCAATGTAAATGCAGTTGGCCGGGCATGCCGCCGCGCACAAAAAGCAGCCCACGCACTTCTCCAGCCCATTCTCATCGCGGTGCAGCACGTGAATCCCGCGATAGCGCGGCTGAAAATGCACCTTCTCGTACGGATAATTTTCCGTAACCGTTTTTCGGAATATATTACGAAATGTGACGCTGAAGCCCTTCGCTAACGTGCTGAAAGTTTCAGCCACTTCCCGGAGGCCTGATGCCATGCTCTAACTCTAACAAACGCCCACCCATCGGGCAAATTTGCGTCCAACAACTATCAGCAATTACCGCGCCGCCTGCGCCTTGCTCGCCAGCGAATCGATGATCAGCTTTCCATGAAATCTGCCGTTCTCGATAAATATCTCGCTCGGTATGCCGCCCGCCAATCACCACGCCAGCCAGAAAAATCCCCGGCATATTACTCTCCAGCGTCTCCGGATTCAGATGCGGCTTCAACGTCTGCTCATCCAGCCGCACTCCCAGGCTCTTGATAAACGTATAGTCCGGGTGATATCCCGTCAGTGCGAACGACTGCTTCGCAGGCAATCGCATCTCACCACTTTCGTTTTCAACCACCACGTATTCGTCCGTAAATTCTTTCACCCGGGTATTAAACAGCCCGGTAATCTGTTTCGCCTTGATCCGATTCTCAATATCCGGTCGCACCCAATATTTAATCGTCGACCCCAGCTCCGCGTCGCGATGCACCATCGTTACCCGTGCACCGTTCCGATATAAATCCAGCGCTGCCTCCGCCGCCGAATTTTTTCCCCCAACTACCACCACATCCTGCCTCCAATATGGATGAGGCTCGGTATAGTAGTGCGACACGTTCGGCAGGTCCTCGCCAGGCACCCCCAGCATATTCGGCAAGTCGTAATACCCGGTCGCCACTGCAATTTTCTTTCCGTGATATTTCTGCCGGGTCCCATCCTGCGCGCGAGTGTTCACAGTAAACTTTCCGTCGCTGCCCTCCAGCCCCTCAATCAACTCGAACAGCCGCAGTTCCAGTTCAAAATGCTCTACGCATTTCCGGTAATATTTCAGCGCCTCTACCCGCGTCGGTTTCTCCGCGGCGCAAACCAGCGGCAAATCCCCGATCTCCAGCAATTCCGGCGTCGTAAAAAACACCATATTCACCGGATAATTAAAAATCGAATTGCATAGCGTCCCCTTGTCAATCACCAGCGGACGCATCCCCGCTCGCCGTGCCTCAATCGCGGTAGCCAGCCCCGTCGGCCCAGCCCCAAAACAAATAATGTCGTAGGTGTCCATGAATTGCAGTTTGCAGTCTCCCCCGCCCAATTGCAAACCGCTTAGGGTAAGGAGCATTGTGCGCTGAGGATGTCATCGACCCTGGGCTCAGCTCTCTGATCATGTACTCCGTCCACTCCTGCCCCGCGTCACCTCCCCGCGCCCATCACAGCATGGTCATTCCGACCGAAGTAAGCCGACGCTTCTTCCTCTCCTTCGCTCCTGCGAAGGAGTCGGCTTACGCAGCGGAGAAATCTCTCTTCGATGTGTCTGCTTGCCTATCTTGCTGACGAAGCTATCGCTAAACAGTCGCACTCCGCTTAACATCAGCCCTGATCGAATCCAGTTCAGCAACGACGTGAGCGGGCAGCGGCAGCGCCGCCGCCTTCAGATTCTCGCGCAAATGTCCAACCGAAAACGTCCCAGGAATGTTCGGCGACCGCTGCAAAAGCCACGCAAGCGCAACCTGCATACGCCTGGGTGCCGCATCCTTGCGGTTTTTGCAAGGGTGCGGTTTTTGACTTGGAATTTTTCTGAAGTTTTCTTGGAGTTTTTCCCGAGTGTCTTCTTAGCCTCACACGAAAACCATTCAAGATGAATCACTAATACGTCGTCGGAGCCAGCTCCAGAATTTCCATCAACTCTTGCCGAAACGCCGCCAATTCTTCCAATCGCTCCGCCGTCGCAGCAGTCTCCGATTTCTTCCAAACAAATACTTCACCATTCCCACGCTTCAGCCGAACGCCAAAATTTCCATCCACTAAATAAGAAGCCGGAGCCAGCACCTTCAATCCCCCATTAGGAACTGGCGCCAGTACCACCGCGCATTCCCCTTTGCACATGCATAACGCACTCTCATGCGGCGGAATCGCAATGGGACGAAATCCCGCCCCACCAATCGTTCCAGCGTACTGATCTGCCGCGGCGACAGCTCCAAGGCCATAACTCACCACTCAATTCTAGAATTTAATCTTCCGCGCGATGAAAAAACGACGATTAAAGGCGGACAACTAGAATCACGCCAAACAATGCGAAATCTCTGCCAACTTACGCCGCGGTCGAATCCGTCCTCAGACGCCGAATCCCGACGAGGATCACCTTCCAGCTGCGCCAGAATCTCCCGTAGCGTACTGATCAATTCGTCTCGCGAACATGGCTCTTCTTGAACTGAATCCGAAACTTAAACTGCTCATCCTCAGGCTCAAACTGAAACATAAACGGCTGCGGCCTCTGCGGCCCGGTAACATGCTCCTGGCGTTCCTTGCGCGCCTCATCCCGCGTCAATCCGCCCTGCATAATCCGCTGGATCGTCTCCATCATTTTCTTTTCGGTCGGCTGCCGCGCAATCTGCAACAGCAACGACTTAGTCATGATCCCCTGCTCCGCGCATTTCTTCCGCAGCGCCTCCGGAATATGCAGCAACGAAAGCGTCTCCGTCACCGAAGTCCGCGCCCGCCCGATTTTCCTCGCGATATCGTCATGCGTATATTCAAACTGCGTACCCAGCCGGTCCAGTCCTTCAGCTTCCTCGAACGCCGTCAAATCTTTGCGCTGCAAATTCTCAATCAGCCCAATTTCCAGCGTCTCGGCATCATCCGCGGTTTTCTCAATGCACGGCACTTCACGCAATCCCGCCGCGCGTGAAGCGTGATAGCTGCCGCTCGCCCGAAATAATGTAGAAGCAATCCTCCCGCGCAATAAACCGCACCAGCAGCGGCTCCAGCACGCCCTTCTCGCGGATCGAGTCGCGTCAACTCGCGCAAATCTCCCAAAGCCTTGCGCGGCTGGTCCGGGTTCGGGCGGATCTGGTCCACCGGAATCATTCTTCCTACTGCCGCGCCACTGTAGCTCGTTAGCGATTCGACGTAGTGCGCGTCATGCCGCATCTTCAGCGTGGCGGGCAAGCCGATCCTCTTCAACACGTTGAATAACCTCCCCGGCCAATCTCTTATACTCCACCGCCCCCGGTGACTTGGGTGCGAAGGTCAAAATAGTTTCTTTGTACGCGGGACTTTCTTCCAGCCGCACATTCTTGCTGATCTTGGTCTTGAACATCACTTCGCCAAACACCGTGCGGATCTGTTCATGTGTATCGCGCGAAATATTGGTGCGCTTATCAAACAGAGTAATCACCACGCCCAGCATTTTCAAACCCGGATTGGGCCGTGCGCGAATTCTCTCGTACGTCTCCAGCAAATCGTCCGTGCCTTCAATCGCAAAATACGCCGCCTGAATCGGCACCAGCAAATGCGTCGACGCCACCAGCGCGTTCACCGTCAGAATTCCCAGCGAAGGCGGCGTGTCCAGCACGATGTAGTCGTAATCCTTTTGTATCGGCGCCAGCGCATCCTTCAATTTAAACGGCGCGTCGAATTGTCCCGCCAGCACTTGCTCCAGCTTCGCCAGCGACAATCGCCCCGGCCCCACAAACAGCATGGGATCTTTCGTGGCCTTCACCACCGTGGTCATTTCCGTGCGGTGATCGCTCAACACATCAAACATTGACGTGGCCACTTCTCCTGAATCATAAAATGCGATGGTGGAATTTGCTTGTGGGTCTAAATCGATGAGCAGCGTTCGTTTTCCGCGATGTGCCAGCGATGCTGCCAAATTGATCGCCGTGGTGGTTTTTCCGACGCCGCCTTTTTGATTTGCAACCGTGATGATGGCAGTCATATCTTTTCTGCCCCCGCCCGCGCGCTCAAATTTTGGCCGTCGCGATCCGGCAAACCGCATCCCAGATATGGGTGTTGTCCGTGGAGAACCCCCTAGAACTAGCTAACTTTACGTTCCTAGCCCATATAAATGGCAAGCGAAAAGTAACGAAATCGCAGAAAATCGTCGGTGGAAATCTCGCCGTGTCACTTTTTTGGGGCCGAACCCGAACCGGGCACTCCCTCGCCCGGCGGCATATCTGCGCTGCACCTGGCCGCGCTGACTCCGGGATTGCATCTTCCATAACCTGGGTCTAAATTCCCCGCATCGAAAAACACCTGGGTCGCGCTTATCCCACCTTCGAAAGCAGTTGTCGCGTCGACTCCACGGTGCTGCTGGCGCCCTTGCCAGTCAGGTTCTATAACCATTTGTCCGGGCCAGACAAAAAAATTGGGTTAGGAGAATGTTATGAACGGTTCAAGTCTCGGCAAAGCGATGCTCATTTCGTTATTAGCCGGAGTACTTTTAGCATGTAGGTTGCGGCAGCGGTCCCGAAGGAAAATATCGCGATCCCAGCGGCACAATTAACGCGCAATTCAAGGATGGTAAAGCCTACATCGGCCTGGGCGCATACGCCGTGGAGGGAACCTACAAAATCGAAGGCAAAAAGATCATCGCCACTGGCGATTTCGGCCTGATGATTCCCAATCCATACGGTCTTCACCATCAATGACGGCGAGCTCGATTGATGGACCAAAAGACAGCATAATCCCCGACTGAAAAAAGTAAGTAACGAGATTCGAATGTCGCCACTCAAATGTTACCCCGCGCAACATCGATCACGAATCAATGTTTTTTCAATGTAGCTCGCCCCTTCGCCCGGAGTGTCGAAATGAAAATCAGATCCGCCGTTTATTCCATCGCAGTTCTCCTGCTTTTATTCGTAGCCCGTATCGCCACCGCTCAAACCTTGCATGTCACCTACGTTTGCACTGGCCAGCGCATGTTCATCGAAAATTGCAATTCCGTGACCTCTCTGACACCGCCACGTGCATGGTCGGCCATCCCGAGACCGTCCGATCTAATGGACTCATGAAGTACACCTACGAAACGCGCGGCGCTTTGAAAACAGGGTTCTCCACCTGCAAACAGCCCTCCGCCGATGAAGTCGCGCGCGCCAAGGCCCGTGACAAAAAGCAAGAACGATTCTTACGAAGTCAATGTGAAAAAGGCCAACGAAGAAAACGACGCCATCGAAGCCCGGGCGCAAGCGTAATCACCGGCAAGAAACCCCAAACGCCCGAGGAGCTGGCCATGAATCGCTGTATCAGTTCCGGCAGGCTGCCCGCGTCCTGGCACCGTAACGCAATGCTTGGCGCATTTACAGAGATACTCACTCGGTCCTCCCGCGGACGCTAATGGCCCGCATCCTCGGGAAACCTGGCAGGTCCAAGATGGCTGGATATTTCAAGGAGCTGGCAACTGGCGGCTCATTTCCTCGACCAGGGGATTTCTATGGTCAATTGCTCCGTTCTCGCTCCCGATCAACATTTCTATAAGCTGGAGTTCAAACCCAGTCATCCCACTATCACTATCGATACCACCCCAAAGCCCCTTGTTCTGACTCTTAGGGCGATGGGGCGATCATCGGCCCGGGCCCATTCTTGCCCTGGATGGCGTCATCGTGTCAGGATCCTCAGGGGGCGGTTCAACCCCGGGCATACGGAGACGACCACGACCGCGCAGGAGCACACCGTCTCGCGTGATCCAAGTGTGAGCGATCAAAACCTGAGCTTGCATCCCAACACCCTAACCGGAACTGAAACGACCTATTCGACGACGTCTACATACGTGCCGGGAACTTCCACCGCTCCTCACGCTAGCTTCTCGCCCAAAAGGGTGACTTGCCCGGCGCTGAACCTTTCCTCAAAAGGAGCGAGTGTCGGGATGGAGACAATGCAACCGATCTCCTCAAAACCATGTTCGGCGGCAGCAAAGGACCGCCAACGCCGCCAGGCATTCGCATGCACGGTATCTACGCTGCCTCCACTGGCTTCAGCGTGCAGTTCTTCCCGGAGTCTGTAATTCTCGGCTGTGGCCCGGATGCCGCGCGCGCCTACCCTTACTCCGTAACGGCCGGCGGCACTAAGGCCGTGATCCAAGTCGCGGCGCCAGATCATCCCCTCACTCTCGACCTCCAACCTGACGGTTCGCTCAGCCCCGGCGCCTCCAGTGCGTACCAGGTCCACGGACGCACCGTCACTGGCCAAAATGGCGATGGCGACTTCACATTCGCCTCATTGGAGCAGGCCTGTAACCTTGCCCCTCTCACTCCGAGCAAGACCATTCCTTCAGGCAGCGCCCCCGCCACTCTAACCGCCTCCGCCGGTGCTCCGGGAACAGCGACGGCCAACAGAGCTGGAAACCTCGCAACTACCGCTGCCCCGACTGGCAACGCCATCCTCACCGTCGTCAGCGGCTTCCCTGCTCAACCCGGCGTCCTCAATCCTCTAGCGGGCCGCCCATATGTCCTGTTGCGCGACGATTACGACACCGCACGAAAAAAGGCGGCATCGCGATTCCTGCGGGAATGACCGGGCCGAAGGTTGTGGCCAGCTTGTGCGGAACTCGAACGCCCGAGTGTCAAAAGGTTTTGGCAGCCATCACTTCAGACGCTGCCTCCGCCATCCGCGCCGACGTCACCGGCAAAGCCGCCTTCCCCGGCGTTCCTCCAGGCTCCTACTACCTGATGATCTCCACGCAGCACAACAAACAGAATCTCTCCTGGGGCTTTAAGGTCGAGCTCCACGCCGGCGCAAATTCAGTGACGCTCGATCAGCGCAACGCCGTCGTTATGAATTAAATGTCTTTGGCTTGAAGTTAGAATCCTGTGGGGCTAGTGGCGTGGGACTCAGCCATGCGTTCGCACGATCCAACTGTTGGCTCAACTCAAAAATGCTATTTTCTGCAGTCAGCGGATTAATTGGAGACTGTTGCAGACGACGTGACTCTCGCCGACGACAAACCCCAGCCGTCCCCCTGCCGTTGCATCACTAGCTCATCTCCGTCCGCTCCCCACAGGTAGAAGAAGGTGCCATCGGGAGCGATTTTGCTCGGATCATACTTTGTAATTGTCCCCGCGGCCGGCAGGAGCGTTGCAACCGGAGTTCCGCTGTCAGCTTTCAATTCGTACAACCCAGTCGTCCTCATGTGGTCCTGATCACTAAAATCGCTGAGACCCACAAAACTTCTCCTCTCCCTCAGTCACCGCAAATCCGCTCGTTTTTTCGCCAAGCCCGGATGGAAGGGCGACTTTGCACGATAGTTTTTCAGTGGAAGTATCTATCTCAATGTACCGGCAGTAGCCCCTAACAGAACTGCAACACGATCCTTGCCACAGCGCAGAAAAGTCTTGTCAGGTCGGGCAACCTGCGACTTACGTTTCTCGATTTAGAGATCGAGCCAATCGAAACGAAACTCCCGAGCAAACCCTTCTCGAACTATAGTGTCGCAGAACGTTCTTTTCCTCGTCCGAAACATCGCGGCAATTCGGATCGTATCGGTAAGTCATCTCATATCCGAGGACCCACACAGTACTGTCCGTCGCCTCGCAAGCCTGTTGGGGATAGAAGTCGGCTATTTTCACCGATTGCGTGATGTGCCCGGTAGGGTCGCTCTTGACTACGAATCTTTTGGCTGGAACCATCGGTCATGATCCCTCCGCCAATCGCAAGAATTCCTCCCGCCCGCGTTACTCCTGCCGCGCGGACAGAAGCCTTGGCAGCATCCCCCGGCACCATGCGCGCTTCCAACACTTTCTTTCCAACCCTGTCGTACATCGTGACCACTGCCGAGTCTCGGTCGAGCTCCTCATGCACAAGATAACCGTGGCCCCAGTGGCACCACACAATGCACACACATCACTTCGGGATACAGCGCCGCATGTAGCGCTGGCGAGAGCGTCGGCAAGTCCTGCTCAGATAACTCCTGCCCGCTAGTTACCGCTCCAAAGCACGCGAACACTAAAAAGCTAATGGGATTGCTTTCAGAAATTGGTTTCGGATTTTCATCGCAGCGGACCTCCTGCGTCTTCAGGGAACACCAAGCTTAGCATTATCTTGTTAACGAAGCTTTACATTAACAAGGCTATTAAACCGATTGCCATCGCAGTTCAATGTCAGTTGTTACTGCTAATTCGCGGCAACTTCACTGGTAAGTTTCGGCGCGAAACCGCAAATTTCATCACGATCCATTTCTGCCAATTTGCCTGTTCGCTCGCCTCCGCTTAAACTTCATCGCACACCGTCCCATGATTCGTCTGAAAACTCTCCGCAGAGAATTTCCGCCCACGGTGCGCCTCGCCCTGCCGCTGGTACTCGCTGAGCTCGGCTGGATGAGCATGGCCATCGTGGACACCGTCATGGTCGGCCATCTCCCCGACAGCGCCACCGCCATGGGCGCGGTAAGCCTGGGCTCTAACATCTTCATTGTCCTGGCGCTCTTCGGCGCCGGATTGCTTATGGAAATCGAACTCTCGCGTCGAAGTTTCGGCGCCGGTCAGCGCGGGACCGCCACCGCTCTCTTCATTAACAGTATTTACCTGAGCATCGCGCTCACTCCTATCCTCACTGCGCCCGTATGGCTGCTGCCCAAGCTGCTTCGCAGCATGCAGATCCATCCCGCGATTCTCGGGCTCGCCATCCCCTATATCAAAGCTCTTGCGGTCGGCCTTTTCCCGTTGCTGCTGTACTTCGCGGTGCGCCGCTGCCTGCAGGCCATGAACATGGTCCGCATCGTGGCCTTCGCGCTCATCACCGCCAACATCGTCAACGCCGTCGGCAACTGGGTGCTCATCTACGGCAAGTGGGGCGCGCCAGCCATGGGCGCCGTCGGCTCCGGATGTAGTACGTAACTGAACGAGTAGAGGACAACATAG
>CAVPKZ010000119.1:0-8549 GCA_963705755.1 uncultured Acidobacteriota bacterium
GTACTTGCAGCTAACCTGGCGCGATGGTGGTCGGGGCCGTCGGTTTCGAAGTCGCAGTCAGGGTTTTCGTCGCTTTCAACCGCTGGCGTAAGCACCTCACGTGCTGCAGTTGCGTCTTCTTCGCGCACAAGAATTTGAAAACCTGCGCCCGACCATGCAAGGTGCTCACGCATTCCTCCCGCCGTATCACCTCGGACCATTGCCTGAATGCCTGCATCTTGGAGCGCACCTTTGGCTAAGTCCGCCTCAGCCCGGCTACCATACGACCAAACGACAATGAGGTTAATGGATTGCATCACAACATTCTACGCTCGGGTAACGCGCGTGCGCTCGCTTTCGCCACCTTCCGCTAGATCTTCCAGTGGATGGGTTTCCGATTTATAATCTGTTCCATGCCGGATAGCAATCCACTCGCAGGCATACTCCCTCGGAGCACCCATCCAGTCAACGATGGTGAAACGGCTGTCACCGAATACGTAGAGAAAATCGAAGGCGAAGTCGCACTCGATACCTACGTCAAGGCCCAGACGTCCGCGCCCGACGTTGTGAGGCGGATTACCGAGCTTGAGAACTGCCTACAGCGCCTGGCCAATGCGGCCTTGGCTTCAAGTGCTGTCGATGTTCGCCCAGAATTGCGCGCTGCTATCGAGGAAGCAAAACTACTCCTCAAGAATCGGCTCGAGGTCGACGACACCAAACATCGATTCCACAGCGAATTGGGAGTATTTAAGGATGAATTGCGAATAATCAAGGACTGACATTTAGCCTGCGTCGCAACGCCTCGCCTAACTTTTGGGACCGCCTAAGTACCTGGTTGATGTGTTGCGCAAACGGATTTAAGTTCGAACAACCGGATGCAAGCGCAATGCCCAAATCAAAATCCCAATCGGTATTCCCACCGCCGCGATGACCATCACCAACATAACCACCAAAAACATCCAATCCCGCCCAGTGTGATATCCCGGTTGCTCCCGCTCCCGCATCAGTAATCGATAATTCCGCCGATTCGCCTTCCAAGCCACGTGAAAAATATCGCCTGCGACAGGAATCGCTCCCACCGCCGTTTCCAGCAGCACATTGGCAAGCATGCGCATCAACGTCACGGTTCGCGCGCCGCGCTGCCACGACGCAAACACAATCAAGAACGATGCGGCCCCCGCCATCGCATCGCCGATCCCGGTATCCATCCAATCAGCGCGTCAAGTCCCAATCGAATTTTGGTTCCGGGGATTTGAAACATGTCGTCCAGCAGCGAAGCAATATAATCCAGGTGCTCGTCTGAGGTGAGTCTGCGTGGCATGCCCTGAACACTCTACTATCATCGACGAATGCCTTTCCGCTATAGGTCCCCAGTAACTGTACCGGAAAGTCGTTATTCTGACGGCGAAGCCTGAAAATATTTGGAGTCAGGAGGCGTTAGCAGGAAATAGGCCACAACCAGGAACAACACTGCATGCGCGATACATTCCGACAACGAGTGCAATGCGCTCACCCCAACGTGAAAGCCAAGCCACCCAATCATCAGCCACCGAGCCCAGTTGCGCCCCTTCAGCAGGAACACTCCGCCTACGATCGCAAGTACTCGAATGAAGGAAATGAGTGCGACCCACCGCTCCAGTGGTCGTTCCGAAAGGTGATAGGCCAAACCTGCTACGCCCACAACGATAAACAAGCAACCCAGGATCGTTACAGGTATAGGACGTTTCATGGCGTCGCGACTATAACAGCGCGCTCAAGCCCGAATCATGAAATACATTTAGCGCGGCCAGACCCCCGCCGTAAACGACTTAATGGTGTGAAACCCCAACCGGTCGTAAAGCTGTACAGCAGTGCGGTTCTCCGACGTGACCGTCAACGTCAATTCCTTAAACTTTAAAGCGCGCAGCGCATCACTCGATTTTTGCATCAACATGCGCCCAAGCCCGTGTCCCTGAAATCCCGGAACCACGCAAATTTGTGTGGTGTGCCCAACTCCCGGCGACACTTCGCTCGTCAGCACCGCGGCTACCAACTCGTCGCTCCCCGGCTGCCGCAAAACGAATGACGCCGCCGGGACGAATTGTCCGCAACCGGGAAGCAAAATAATATTTTTCAGAAAGCGCAGCGCCCCCGTCACGCTGCGATACTGATCGTTAATCTCTCCATCCACATGATCGGCATACGACAAATAAATCAACTTGGCGCATGGTTCGAAGTACCGGTCGTTCCAGCGATCGATCCGCAGTCCGCCGGAATTATTTGAATTGGCCTTCGCCGTTTTCTGCAAGTCCAACAGCATGAATTGCCGCGTGTATAAGCTGAATCCCTGATCGCGCAGTGGCGTATCGATCGGTCCGCTGAAAGGCATCAGTTGCGCCTCAATGCGTTCCAAGTGCGGAATGCCCCGCATGGCGAAAAGCGTCTCCTCCAGCAATCGCTGCGCAATAACCGACTGCGGAAATTGCGCCGACACATACAGCCCGCCGATCAATCCTTTTTGTTCCTCCATCACATAAAACGAATACCCCGCGGCATTTCCATTTTCAAACGCCACGCTGCCCGCCAGGGCGCGCGCCTCAAGAAACCGTTTGATTAGTTCCAGCGCCCCGCGATAATCCCAGTGCAATTCCTTGCGCCAATGGCGAGATTCTTCTTCAAGAAGGGATTCCAGCTGCCGGACTGTAGTTTGTCGTAAATCGACAATGTTCATGGGTGAAGTGGAATGCGAACGGCCCGCCGCTCACATTCCTATGATAGCCGATTCACGCAATGGCGCGGAAACCCACGGGCCTCGCGTTGCCGCGATATAAATGCGACACACGCCCACCTGCCCGCGAAACTTCCCAGCGCAAGGGTGTGCTAGCATGCGAATTGTCAATTTGTTTTATCTCTTTATTGTGAGGAACGGAAAAAACGACGCTCTAGACGTCCGCGTTGCGCAGATTACGCATGTCCATTCTCTCTGAGCTTCGTTATCCTACACGCTGGTACACCAGGCTTCTCACCGCTGTTTTGGCGCTCGTATTTTTCGCCGTACTCGCCACCGCGGGCGTTGCCGGCTTCCTTGTCTATCGCATCGTCAAACCGGAACGCACCAGCTCCGAAATTAATTTGCAAAGTTTCCCCGGTCGCCCAGATGCCATGCAATTCACTGTCTTGGGTCAGCAAGCCCGCGAAGGATGGTTTTTTCCAGGGCTCCGCGGCGCGCCCACCATCATTCTTTGCCATGGTTACGGTTCCAGCCGCGCCGAGTTGCTTACCCTGGTCTCTGCCTTGCAAGACCATCAATACAATGTCTTCTTGTTTGATTTTGCCGCGCACGGCGGCAATTCCGGCGCCACTACCTTCGGCTATCGCGAAGCCGACGAACTACGTTCCGCTATCGATGCCGTAGCCGCGCGTAACGACGTGGATCCCCACAGTTTCGGTGTCTGGGGTTACAATCTCGGCGCCTACGCGGCGTTGCGCGAGGCCGAGCGTGACGCGCGCATCCGCGCATTGGTTCTCGACTCCGTCTACGACACTCCCGCGCAAATGGTGAAGATTGGCGTGGAGCGCACCGGCCTCGCCGGATTCCCGCTTATGATTCGTTCCGCGGAGTTAAGTTTCGACCTGCTAAATTCGCAGTTCCGCAACGAGCCGCCTTTGTCCACTCGGCTAAATGCCGTAGCAAATGTTCCCATCCTCTTTATTCAGGCGACGGATGACCCCGAACTCGGTGCTATCTCGCGCGATATGTTTTTGAAAGCCTCCGGGCCTCGCGAACAAGCCATTATCGGACGTGGGAATTTTGTGGCCATGAATGATGACGAGAAACGCGCCTACGAGAATCGCGTCGTATCTTTTTTCCTCGCTAATCTGCCCGCCACCATGCGCAACTCGCGTTAAAGCACCGTTTCTTTAAAATCGCGGCCTGACCACCACAACTTCCGCCTGTGGCGCCTGGTCGGAAACCACCGCAATGACTTGCGCGCTTTTCTCGAGCTCCGCAAGACTTTTCTCGCTGGTTACCACCACCGCTTCGCCCGCAATATTGGGACTCCATTCCACAATTTCGCGGCGGAGATAAAAATTAAGCTGGTACTGCCACGAGCGCTGCAGTTTGAACGAATAAGTATTAGCCGCGCGTTCCACGCCAATCTGTCTGGCGTAACTCCGCGCGGAAAGCAGTGGATCCAGCTTACTGATCGACACATAAACCAAATTCAACAGGAACAGTACCAGCACAACACAAAACGTTAGGCCCGCACGCGTTTGCCGTAGCAGCGCCGCTCCAATCACAATCAATCCACCCACCGCCGCCACAATAACGTAAAGCGATACCAACGGCCCTCGAACGTGGGCGTTCGACAAAAATATCCAACTCGGTGACACGAATAACAGCGCGCCGGTCAACCCAAGAACAAATCGCCCAAAAGTATGCCAGGATTTCAACGCGCGCGTGACCGCCACTGAAATCAGAAACCCTAACGGAAGCACGGCCGGAAGTATGTAGCCGGGCGGTTTCGATTTCGATAAAGAAAAAAACAAAACAGGGAAGACACCCCACGCCGCAAGAAAGAATATTTGTGACCATTGGGCGGCGCTTTCTGATTTGCCGGGTTCTCTAAAAGCAAACCACACCAGCCAAAATAACCAAGGCAAGAGCGCAATGATCGCAATCGGCAGGTAATACCAAAATGCCTGAATGTGCTGAAATTCCGGCGTCAGATAACGCTTGAAATTGTGTTCAATAATGAAAACCCGAAAGAACTCGGGATTGCGATGAGCGCACAAAAGGTACCAGGGAAGGCAAGTCAGAAAAAATGTAGCGATGGCGAGGGGGTGAAACAACCGCAGCGCCTCGCGCCAATGCTTGGTTGACGCTGCCCACAAAAGGATTGCGCCCCCAGCCAGGATTAACGCTGCGGGTCCCTTAGCCAGAACCGCTATACCTAGGAAAAATCCAAAAAACGCCAAGCTGAGATAAACACTCTTCTTCGACCGCCGAACGAGCGTTCGCTCCTCACGTGAATCCTCAGGGAATAATTTCTCAGATGGAACCACCTCTAGCGCCACCGCCGCGCAAACCATCGCAATACTCAGCATCGCGCTGAATGGCATGTCCGTCGACGCAGCATGGGAAAAACCGATCATTCCCACCGTAGACGGTAAAAGCAGCAGCACCCACCGCGCAGTCGACCACCCCCCGAGGCGCAGCGCCAGCCACGCCAACGCCAATGTCGCAAGCAGTGCGCACACCGCGCTCGGCAACCGCGCGCTGGCTTCGTTCACGCCGAACAATTTGAAACACACCGCCGCCGACCAATAATAAAAAACCGGTTTTTCAAACCACGGCTTGCCGTAAAGTCGCGGCGTGACCCAGTCGCCCGTTTCCGCCATATCCCGCGCGATCCACGCGTAGCGCGGCTCATCAGGCCCGATAAACCCAAAAGCTCCCAGATGACTGAAGTAGCAAACGTACAATGTCAGCAGAATCAGCACCGCCCAGCTGAACTTGCGAAACGATAAGTCGCGAAAGGCCATGTCGCGTATAGAAGGGTCGCGTGAAGAAACCTCGCGGTAAGAATCGTCGCCGGGTTTTTTCGCCAAGGCTGGTGCGGTATCGTTCATTCGAAAAAGAGACTAAGAACGTGAGTCTAACATCGTGCGCAATGTCCATGGCATTGTAGCCGCGCCCGCAGGCATACTGTCGAGGCAGCGGAGGGCGTCGTCTCAGAAAAGTGATGAGGGAATGGGCAGAGTACGCGGTGGTACGCGTGTTGTTAAAAATTCTGGAAGTTTTGCCACGCCGAATCGCACGACCGCTGGCCGCTTCCACCGCGCATGTTCTCTTTCTGCTATCCCCAAAGTTACGCAAAACCGCCGAATTTAATCTCCACCTGGCATTTCCGGATTGGACCGCAACGCAACGAGCCGGCGTCATCCGACAAATGACCCGCAATCTCGGTTGGATGGCCGCCGAGTTTGCCCATTTGCCAAAATATTCAAAACAAAACATCGAAGATCTAGTCATTCTCGATGGTCATGAAAATTTCTTGCAAGGCCATCAACGAGGAAAAGGAGTCTTGTACCTAACCGGCCACATCGGCGCCTGGGAGCTTTCTTCTTTTGCCCACGCTTTGTATGGCTACCCGCTGCACTACATGGCCCGCCCGCTGGACAACCGCAGGCTCGATCAACTGGTCAACCACTACCGTTCTTTGAGCGGCAATCGCCCCGTATTCAAAAACGAATCCGCGCGCACCATGCTGAAAGTCTTAAAAGATGCCGGCACCGTAGGAATCCTTGCTGACCAAAACACCATGCCCGAAGAAGGTGTCTTTGTGGATTTTTTCGGCACGCCAGCCTGCACCACCACCGGCCTGGCACGCGTGGCCTTGCACACCGGTGCCGTGGTGGTTCCCGGTTATGTCTATTGGGACGATCAAATCGAAAAATACCGCCTCAGATTCGAGCCGCCCGTAGAGTTAACGCGCACCGGACAACTTGGACCGCGATATCTTCGAGAACACCCAGAAATTTACCAAGGTCCTCGAACGAATTATCAGAAAGTATCCCGACCAGTGGGTGTGGCTGCATGGCCGCTGGAACACCAGGCCGCCAGGCGAACCGCCGTTGTAGAATAATTTTATTAACTTGTGGCTTGTCCAAACGAAATTAAAAGTTAGCGAGGGCGCATCATGAAAAAAACCGCTAAAGAATTAGCCGCTGCGGTCGGAGCCACACTCGAAGGAAATGGCGGTCTGGAGTTCAGCGCAGTCGCCTCGCCAGACAGCGGCCTGTACCCGCTGATTTAATTTATGCGGAATCACCAAAGCATGCCGTGCTCTACCGGTCCTTTCGTCGGGAGCGGGCACGCCTCTCCGTGCAGCGTCCTCCCGCATTTCATCAAGCTTCCACCTGGAGCTCTAGGTCAGCACCGCGGCCCACTTTAAACGAGCGAAGGAGTTCCCTCGTACACCACATAGCGGCGCAGTGCGCCGTCTTGATCATAGATGGTCTTGTCTATATAAGCATGGCGATCCGGCACCGCGTCCTCCTCTCTATGTTCCCCTCTCCGGTAGCCGTTCGCTTTGGTTCGAGCCAGCAGCTCGTCTGGTCGTCGGGTTTTCTTCCCATTGGGTGGGTTTTTGTAGCGGGAGGGAGGGAGGCGGCGGTGGCGGCAAGGCGAGGCAGTTTCGTGAGAAGGAGCGTACGAGGGAGCAAAAAGGTACACACGGCGAGAATGGCGAGAGACGAGGGCAGCACTGGAGGGGCTTCATCCTGTACTTACTATAACAGGGCGGGTTCCACTTTAGGACACAGGAGCCCAAAATAGTGGCTGGCATTTTTTATCCAGGAAATGGGGGACCCCGGGGGCCAGGGTGAGTCGAGGTGTGGTTGTAAAAGCGGCATCGTGGTGGGTGAGAGGAAGGTGAACTCGGGGTAGATTTTACTTCCACTTTGCCGCCAAGAGCCACCCGCCGTCCGAAGCCATTGACTTTACTCTCTTCTCCCTCTTCCATCGGTCCTCATACATTCTCGCTACAGGGCCTTTCCACGCTCTGATCGTGGTTCTAGGCACCTTGCTACTACTCCTATGCGGGGATATGTGACAAATTGTGGCCGTCTCTTACTCGTCTAGGCACTGTTGAATGCTCCTCTGGAAGGTCAGACGTTGCCTTGCAATCTCTTGCTGAGGGGGTCGTCTCCGATAGACTACTCTAAGGGAAGCCCCTTCCAATTCTAGATAAGAGTATTATTGAGTCCTTCAGTCCTTTATATTTAGTTTATTTCAGAGGCTTTTGCCGTTTCTTGATTGGCGTGGCCTAGATATCCAGAATGTGAGATCGCAGAGCAGTTAGAGTTGGTAGAAAAGTTGAAACAGGTGAAATGCTTACTTCAGACTCTCCTGCCTCAAAAGTGGCTTCTATTCTCGAACTTAGAGAGATTGTCGTGTTCAGTCAGGACCTTGACGCCGTTTGCTTGCCGATATGAGCCAAGTCTATCAATCTCTTGCAAGATGCCGCCAACATATCCAGAATGAAACCTCTGCTACCGTTTCTACCTCTGCAATAAGCCATGAATCAGAATTTCTGCCGTCACGATGGAGAACCTTGTGGTCTTTAGAGTGCTGGAAGTAGTGAGCCAGCCCAGAGTGTTTTGCAACCACCGATGGCCCGGCTGACTAGCATACAGCACACCATGGAAACGAGTTGCGACTTATCAAGCACCCGATCTTCCTGCCTGTCCTCCGAGAGGATGCACCTGTGCGTAGCTTTGAGTGCCTAAGGGCCATGGTATTCCCAAAATTTACGTGCAAGGCTTCAAATGCAATGTCACTTGACCGACTTTGTACTGTACAGCTCCAGTCGCTCCGCAAGAGAACTCATTTGTTGTACGGATGACAGCATCCAATGTGTGCAAAACCCGAAACAGATGACCGCTTGGCACCAGAACAGCACTGTCAATGTCTTCCCACCACAGGCCGTCTCTCCAGGGTACAGTGGCGGGACGGACTGGAAGGCTGGTGCGCAATGTGACATATCTGGCATGGCCTTATCCTCTCCAACTTCGAGTATATCAGT
>CAVPKZ010000120.1:0-22163 GCA_963705755.1 uncultured Acidobacteriota bacterium
GCGGAATTTGGGAAAAGCGTGGTTCAAAGTGGCTTCTGGTGCATGAACATGTGTCTGTGCCGATGGCTGGGAATTAAGATTGTGGATTGCGCTGCAAGCGTAGGACGATTAACGAATTGAATGATTGAGACGCTTCGCTACTACTGGATCATCGCGCGCGGATACCGGCTGAATCCGTGGAACAGTCCGTACATACGGTGGAGATTTGAGACGTTCTTCGGGCCTGAGGCGGCGCCTTTGGATGCGCGCAAGTTTTTCTCGTTGTCGTGGAAATATCGCGCGCAGATGGAAGAATTCATTGCATGGGTGGGAGAACGGCGGCGAGAGCAACGCGCTCATCGTTAATTATTGGAGTTATTGGCAGGTGTGAACAACGGCAGGCATGAACGGCTGACGCGCGCGCTATAATCATTGCTGGAAGGGGCGCCGTGAAAGAATTAGCCATCCTCCAGGAAACCGAACAACTTCACGAAGCAGGTTGGTGGGAAGCAGAGCCGGGCGGCCGGGTGCACTGCTACCTTTGTCCGCGGCATTGCCACATACATGCGGGGCAAGCCGGGTTTTGCTTCATACGCGTGAATCGCGGGGGCAAACTTTATAGCTTGGGCTACGGCTCGCCTGCTGCGCTGCAAATTGATCCCATCGAAAAAAAACCGTTGAGCCATTTTCTGCCGGGCAGCCGGGTGTTCAGCATGGGCACGGCGGGCTGCAACATGGGGTGTTTTTTCTGCCAGAACTGGGACATTTCGAAGTCGCGGCAGGACCAGGTGCGTTCGCAGCGGGTGGCGCCTGAAGATGTGCCGCTGCTGGCGATCGAGCATGGTTGCGAGTCGATTGCTTTTACGTATAACGAGCCGACGATATGGGGCGAATACGTTATCGACATTTGTAAAGCGGCGAAGGATCACGGGCTGAAAACCGTGATGGTTTCCAATGGGTATATTACGCGCGAAGCGTTTCACGACATTTACGATCACATCGATGCCGCGAACATCGACCTTAAGGCGTTCACGGAAAATTTTTATGGAAAGATTACGCTGACGCATTTGCAGCCGGTGTTGGATACGCTGCAGTGGCTGAAGAATGAGACGTCAGTGTGGTTCGAGCTGACTAATTTGTTGATTCCGACGTTGAACGATGGCGCGGAGGAGATTGAGAAGTTGTGTGAATGGGTGATGCAGCACCTCGGACCGGATGTGCCACTACATTTCACGGCGTTTCATCCGGATTTTAAATTGCGGGATAAGCCAGCTACTCCTCCAGAGACTTTGCATCGTGCCAGGAAAATCGCGCTTGATGCGGGGCTGCACTACGTTTACGAAGGCAACATCTTTAGTGCAGGGGCGAATACCGCTTGTCCTAGCTGCGGGGAGCTGTTGATACGGCGGTCGTGGCACAACGTGTTGGAGAATCGTTTGAAGAATGGGGCATGCCCGAGTTGCGGATTGGTGATTCCCGGAGTTTGGCAAAGGAAGAGAGCAGCGGGCTTGCTGGATTCTGTTGGAGAAATTATTGCGCGTCGCTACGGGCACATCAATCTATAGTTAATGCTGGAGTTCACCCAAACAAAATAGAAGGAAAAACCAAGACCCACCCTGAAAATCGAGGGTGGGGCACCCTCCGCATTTGCTTAGTGTCTCGACATTTATTTAATTGGGGGGCCGGTTTTTTCGCCGGAATTGAGGCGGCGGGCGCAGAGGATGGTGAAGTCGGTGGGACTGCACTGATAGATGTCGACGAAGGGTGGGTCGCTGGCGCGGACGATGTAGTTCCCTGCTTCCATTTCCTGAGCGTCGGCGGCCGAGTTGGCGATGAGTGGGTTTCCTGGATTTACGCGGACGTGGAATTGGGCGGAAGAAGGCTCGTAGTTGGAATAGGTGAAGCAGTGGCCTATGCAGGCGCGGTCGACAATGTGATGAACGAACTGAATACGTGAATCGCGTGGAGACGCAAGCGTGGGAATGACGAGGGTGCCGAAGGGAAGCGAGGCGGTGAGGAAATCGGCGTGAGCTTCGAGACGGTTGAGCGTGGCGGTGTCGCGATAGAGGAGCGAAAAGAAAAATATTGAGCAAACCAGCGTGGCGAGCGCTACAGGTTTGCTGGGCCGCAGAGTGCTGAGGATGCAGAGGCCAAAAATTGCGGAGATGATGGTCAGGCGGGAGACCAGCAAGCCGATCCATGCGGAGGATGGGCCAGCGCGCAGGTTCTGCGGGAGCAGGGATATCACGCAAAAAGCTACGAGATATAGCTCCAGCGAGAGAAAAAAGGGACTTGAAACAATTGGCGCTTGGCGGCGCTGAAAATATTCGCTAGCCAGCCAGAAAATGAAAATTGCGAGTAGGACGTAGGCGACGAAACGGTCGCGGGCGCTGTAGAGCACAAGTTGGTCCAGGCCGTTGAAAAGGTAAAACGGCCGTTCGGGCCAACTGAATTCAAAGTCCGACCAATTTTCCAGATACCAATGACCGGCAAGGAAAATCGTAATTATGGCGGTGGGGAGAATGAGTCTCCAGGGCCAGCGGATTTTTTTTCTGATGGCGAGGAACAAAAGGGTGCCGGCGAACCACAACGGGCCGATGGGATGGGCGAGGGTTGCGAGGGCAAAGACAAGAATTGCCGCCAGCCAATCCCAGCGTTGAGGCTGCTTCCATAAAATAGCGAGTCCGAAACAGGCGAGGCCCATGGACAGGTAATAGTTGAAAAAGCCCATGTTGAAGACGTAACCGTAGGCCAGCATGGCGATGCAGGGAGTCAGGAGCCAGGGCGGGCGCTCGCTGGCGGCGGCGACGAAGGAAAATACTCCCCAGAAAAAAATCACCACCGAGATTGCGACGACGATTTTGGGACCGGCTGCAAAACCGAAGAGCTTGGCGGAATATAAAAGTAGAAGGTCAAAGAGAATGTTGTGCCAGCGCGGGGCGAGGTAAAGGCCGGGCGCTCTTCCCTGCTGGATGAGAGTGGCGAGCCAGGCGTTGAAAGTGTGACTGGGGAGGTCGCCAGCTTCGATGTGGCGATGCCAGAAGCACGGGATGATGATGGCGGCGGAGATCGCGGATATCCAGTAGATGTTGGTGCGCACGAATCGCAGGGCGCGCGAGAGGGCGTTGTTTTTTTCCGTCATAGACCTGGTAAAGAAAATGTTTAGATACATGATGCATGGTTTGGATGCGATTCGGTTGAAAAATTGGGACTTTTTGGCGAGGGTCTACGTACGAGGGATCTACTCGAGATTATTCAATACCGATTCCTGACTACATAAGAAGGGTGATTATTAAAATTTATTTAGAGGGCTGGCTTTCACCCAGGCGTTTCAGACGATCGCGGAGGCGGCGCTGCAATGGGGTGGGGGTGTTGGGATTGAAGGCGACGAGATACCACAGAGGCTGGCTGCGGTCTTTGCTGAGCCAGGTTAGTGTGGGGGCGTCGGCGTTGGGATGACGCGCGACATTTTCGCGTATGGCGGCGTAGGGATGCTTGGCTAGTTTGTTCAGGGTTTTCGAATTGGCGCGGGGGTGTTCGCTGATGAGACGTAAGAGATAGAAATCTTCTTCAGGGGCTTGTTTGACGAGCTTCTCGAGCATGTCGGGTTTGGCGTCGGCGCTGAGCACCAGGCCGATTTTTTCATCCCATGCGGTGTTGATTTGATTGAGTTCGCGAGTGCGAGCGTGAATGAGCTCTTCGAGTATGCGGCGCTCCTGTTGCATGCGAGCGATCTGGAGCGAAGTGCCTTCGAGAGAATCAAGAACGCGTAGGAGATGCTGGCGTTCGCCAAAAACGATTTGAGAAGTGCGGGTGATGCCGGGCTTGTCTTTTTCTTTGTGCTGTACCAAATCGGAACGTCGCATTCTTGGTGCTCCAACCGGGCTAGTTGCCGGCGCTAAAGAACTGATTCAAGTGGAAATCAACTGCTTAGCTCGGCGAATTTTTTGAATCCTGCCGCGCGCTGAGCAAATTATGGTATGTGGCGGGTGTAGGGTAAAGTTTGCTGCGGGGTTGTGTGCCCGACTTGCTACGGATGAGTCTGTTTGATGCGAGTCGTTTGGAGCAACTTCAGGGGCTGAAAGCCCCATGTAATTAGGCGGTCGTGATGTCGCGGCCCACCTAGGTGGGCAGGCCTTCCTGCCGCAGGCAGGCTGAAGCCGCGACCTACAAGGCGTAAATCAAGCGACCTATAAACTTAAGGCGCGCGAGGACAATTAGGGAGCGTTGTCGAAATCGAGGAATGATGAACGCATTTTCAGAACATCGAGAAGAGCTTGAACGTTACGAGCAGATGTTTGGATTGGAACGCGGACGGCTGGCGGTTTCGCTGGACCGGCTGACGAATGCATTGGTGCTTGTGGGGCAGCACGGAGTGTACTGCACGAGTAATCGAAATCCGATGGTGCCTGCCATGGACTTGCGGATAATTTCGATGGAGTTGACGCACGCAAAGGAATTGTTGCAATCGGTGATGGAAGAATTGCGTAAGAAGAAGGAAGCCGACGAAGTTAAATAGTTCTGCGCTCTGATCCGTGGGACTTACGTCTTTACGTTGACGCCGGATTCACGAGCGGAGGCTATCCTTTGCAGCTCAAGGTAGAGCGATTCATCATTTGGAATCAGGCTACTCCGTTGCGGAATGTAAACACCCGTACAGTTCCCGTCCAGCATTTCGGCCACAAGCTTGGAGAGTACAACGTAGCCAAGTTCAACACTTACGCCGTGATTCAAATAATCAACTCCCACGCAGGCGGAATGGTTTATCCAGGCTTGCCGCTGACTCGGATGAGGCAGCCAATCCACATTTTCTTTAGGATTGTCAATGTAGGGTTCGGGATATTGGAAAAAACTGAGCATGTGCGGGCCAGCCTTCATAAGGGTTATATTTGCCGACTGCACAACGCAATGTTGGAACTGTCTTCCTTACCAGCAAAGGACGTGTGCCAAGCCCTTTCGGCTGCGAGCCGCAACTCTTCGGCGGTAAATAGGTGGGGGCTCCGTAGAAGCATGACCATCGATAGCGGTTCGTCTCTGGTGGTTCGTTGCCAGCGCATCGGAACAACTCTTTTGATGATGTCTTTCAAGTTCATTCTAGGGTGATGGGCACGGTTGCAAAAATCTCGCAATGCGTCAATTTCCGATTGTGAGACTCATCGGGCCTTAGCCGTTGTTGACCGGAGGGATTCCTTGAGTGACCTCGAATGCCACATTATGATGGCCCACTTTCCCATCTGGTCCCGTGACTGTCTGAGTGTACAGCAGCGACTTGTTATCCTCCGACATGCGAAGGCGCTCCTCGATTTCTAATCTGTGGCCTCGAAAGATGCGGACCTCAAAAGTCACCGAGGTCTGCCCTTCGGATGCGCTCATCGAAGCTCCGCCGTCACCGTCGGGCTTAAAGTTACCGCCCATGACGTGAGAACCTATAATCCCCTGGCCGGTACGAGCAATTTGTCCTTCTATATTCTCTCTAAAAAGTTTGTGTACGCGCTCGCGCATTTTCTCAACTTCAATGGGCGGCTTTGGCGGCCAGATTTGATGGTTCCTCAGAATCTGCTCGGCGGATTGGAGCGCCCCCTCCGGCAAAGTGTCGACCAATTTGCGCAGCGATTCTCGACTCGGCATTGCCACTCCTAATCCATCACGTCATTCGCAAGCGATATTTATATATCTCTTGCGTGAAGATTGCTGTAACGAATTGCATAGGGCCACAAGGATACAAAGCTAGGGGATGAGGAAGGGATTGGAATGGCGTTCTTTGGCTATGGTGGTGGCGGGGCCGTGGCCGGGGTAGACGACGGTGGCGTCGGGGAGTTGCAGGAGCTTACTTCGCAGGGAGTCCATGATTTGGGGCATGGAGCCGCCCCATAGGTCGGTGCGGCCGATGCTGCCGGCGAAAAGAGTGTCGCCGGCGATGAGTTGCGGCGCGGCTAGCGAGATGGCGCCAGCTTCTTGGGGGACATAAAGGCAGACGCTGCCGGGCGTGTGGCCGGGGGTGTGAATGATGCGGGCCTGGTAGTCGCCCCAGCGGAGGGTGTCGCCTTCTTTCAGCAAGTTGTCGATGCTGGTGATTTCGGGCGCGGCTACACCTAAAAAGGCGGCTTGCATTTCCATGGCTTGATAGAGTGGCAAATCTTCCTGGTGCATGAGGACCGGGGCGCCGGTGATTTGATGCAATTTGCTGAGGCCGCCGACATGGTCGATGTGCGCGTGAGTGCTGATGATGGCTTTCACGGTGAGCTTGTGGCGGGCGAGTAAATCTGTGATGCGGGTTACTTCATCGCCGGGATCGATGACGAGGGCTTCGCGCGTGAATGGATCGCCGATGATATTGCAATTGCATTGCAGCATGCCTACGGGGATGGTGAGGTGGATTAGTTCCCGCGGGGCGGTTTGTTTGGCTTTCGCGGGTTGTGATTCGGTCATCTGATGGCGCTCACGTGTGAAGTATATCATTCGAGAAGTTTGAGTTTTTCGCGCTGCGCTGGGCGTGGAGTGGTGGTTTGCTAAACTATGGGTGAGGCTGTGGAGCTTGAGTAAGGAAATGGCGATGCAGAACGCTGAAGCAGCAATCGAGACGCCGCTGGCGGGGGTGCATCGGCGTGCGGGCGCGAAGATGGGGGTGTGGTTTGGTTGCGCGCTGCCTGATGATTTTGGCGATGCGCGGGAGGAGCAGCGGTTTGCGAGCGAGAGTGTGGCGCTGATCGACAAGAATTACCGGGCGTACTTCACGTTTACGGGCCCTGACCGAGCGCGCTATTTGAACGCGATTCTTACTAACAATATTAAGGATCTGGCGAATGGACAGGGCGTGGTTTCGCTGCTGCTGAATGCGCAGGGGCGGATCCTGGCTGAGATTGAAACGTTTGCGGACGGGGAGAAGATTTTTCTTGTTTCTTATTTGATGATTCGGGAACGGCTGGCGGAAGTGTTGGAGAAATACATCATCATGGACGATGTTACGTTCAGCGATGATGCGGAGAAATTTGGAACGCTGGCGGTAGAAGGACCGCGCGCGGCGGAAGTAGTAAAAGAAATCACCAGCGTGGATTTGGATTCCTTGCCGCAGCTTGGTTGGGCGGACGTGAAGGTGAGTTCACGTTCGAGCGATGGCGCGACTGCGGAGAGAGCAAACTCCGGCGATTCTGGGGCGGCAATTCCCTGCCGAATGGTGAGGCGTTTTGCGGGCGCGGAATTTATTGTGGAGCGCGACAAGCTGGAGGCGCTCTGGGATGTTTTGCTGCGAGCAACGCGGAAACACAGCGGCGGCCCGATGGGATACACGGCGCTGAGCGCGCAGCGACTGGCGCAGGGAGTGCCGTGGTTTGGATATGACTTTGGCGAGAAGCAAATTCCGCATGAGGCGGGATTGGAGTCGAGCCATATCAGCTACACCAAGGGTTGCTACACCGGTCAGGAAATCGTGGAGCGGGTGCGGTCGCGCGGTCAAGTGAATCGGCGTCGAGTGGAATTATTGTTTGCTGGGGAAGGCGTGCCGGAAAACGGGGCAGAGCTTACTGTGGAGGGGAAAGCGGTTGGTTATGTTACACGAGCGGCACGTTCGTGGCATCCGCCTGGGGTTTTGGGGATGGCTTATTTGAGCAAGGAACATCGAGGCGTCGGTGCAAAGGTGCAGTGGAGCGGCGGCGATGCGACGGTTGTGGAATTTGCAGAGGCGCTGCATCGCTGAAGTGGAAAATATTTTTCTGCTCTGGGAAAACTGCGAAGACTAAATGGGGCGTTCGCGTTGGCGCTCCAGGAGTGGGCGCAGCAAACCATTGAGGCGGCCGCGGTCGTCGGGATTCATGGATGTAAACTCGACGCCCATTCCCTGGCGCGGAGCGACGCGGCGTACGACACCTCGCGCGCGGACTTCGACGTTTCCGGTGGAGAGGATTAGTTTAACGAGGCTTTTTTCCGGGGGCGGATCAGAAGTGCGAATGAAAAGTCCGCCGAGGGCGATGTCTTCCAGGCGGGAGACGTTGCGTTTGAGTCCTACTTGCCAACCGACAAAGGTTCCTTCCGGTGCTTTGACGCGCGGGTAACGCCGCGTTGTGGTTTCCGTATTTGAACGGCCGCTATTTGCCATTCCCTAAGCCCGATTGACGGCGTGACGTGGACGCTGCGTTAGAGGCGGCGCAGAATTACGTCAATCCAGATTTAAAGCGCGCTTGAAGGAGCCCGTTTCCGCATCAATCTTTTTTTGGAGCTGCAGGATCGAGTACAAGAGCGCTTCCGGGCGGGGGGGACACCCTGGAACGTATACATCCACTGGAATAACCTGATTGCAACCTTGCACGATGGCGTAATTATTGAAGACTCCGCCAGATGTGGCGCACGCGCCCATGGAGATGACCCACTTGGGCTCGGGCATTTGGTCGTAGAGGCGGCGAATGACGGGGGCCATTTTTTGCGAGAGGCGGCCAGCAACGATCATCAAATCGGCTTGACGCGGGGAGGGGCGAAAAACTTCCGCGCCGAAACGAGCCACGTCAAAGCGCGCGGCGGCCATGGACATCATCTCGATGGCGCAGCAAGCCAGGCCGAAACCGAGCGGCCAGATGGAGCTTCTGCGGGCCCAGTTCACCGCTTTGTCGAGCTGGGCGAAGATTACGCCTTCGTCTTCGAGCAGCTTGCCAAAGTCGTCGGGCTTGGTGAGGGTTACGCCTTGACCGAGAGATACGCTCATGTGGCCTCGTAGAGCTATTTTCGCACATTTATGTTGGCAGGTACAAATTGCAGTTTTAACTAGTGTGCGAGTGCGTAGAGTCCGAAATCGTCAAGTTTTTGGAGAAAACGCGGAAGAAATGATGGCGCTCACGATACTGGCGTTTCGCGATTCTTTCGACAGTAAACTACGTCGACACAAAGTTTTACTGCGATGTACAAAGGCATCGATTGCCACCGAGCTGGGGTAGCTTCGTGCTTCCACACTGGATAAAAGGTGTACGGGCACGCAGCATAGCTGCGTGCCCGTAGCAACAACGACGTGGAAGTGCTCAGGCCAGTTAGTGTGGTCTGGCCTTCCCACCTTTATCCACGTTGCCTTGCGAATGTTCTGTTGAGCCTGCAATTGTATCGCTGCCGTCATCGTCGGAAACGAATTTGATCAGGTTGTCCACCAGTTGATTGGCAATCGGAGAGCCGAGACCGGTGGTGGGGTCCCACTCCGGACCGGCATTGAAGCCCTGAATTGGTACGGGGCTGTTCGAGCTGTCGAGTTCGGTAACAGAATTGTTGCCAGAAGTAATGTCGTGGAAAGTCGAAGCGTAGCGACGATCTGATTCCGCGATATTGTAAAGTGCCTTATTAAGGAAGCCCAATCGGCCTTCGGCTTTCTGGTCGGCAATGGCAGTGATGGCGGCCCACTGGGGCGAACCGGCGCTAGTACCACCAAAAAGATAAAAGCCAGCTGATATGCCAGGAACGTTCAGGTAGGTCAGTACACCGTGGTACACCGCAGCGTTGTAAGCCACATCCGGGACGCCGCGCTGCCTTCCACGAACGCTATCTTCCTGATACGACGGCTTGTCGAATAAGACGCTGTAGCCACCGCCGGAAGACTCGGAGCCGAATTCATTCCAGACGATTTCTCCCAGGTAGGTGCCGAAAGCGGGTTGAGTAGTTGGGTCACAGCTCAAAGCGGTGAGGCAGTATTTTGCGGCGTGCAACTCGGTACCGCCGACGCCGGTGACGAGGGGATGGCTCGCTGGAAAAGAAACGGCTCTTACCCATGAATTGCCGTCGCAAGTCGGTTGTGATGCACCTTGGTCGCCAGAGGAGGCGAAGATGGTGATGTGCTTCTCTGTAGCCTCGTCATACACCTGCCTATATGAACGCAAATCTGCTGGGGCGAGGCAGCTCTCGTTCTCGCCGAAACTCTGAGAAATAACATCACCAAGGTTGTGCTCCACCGCGTACTTTTCCGCGCTGACGATCGCGGAGTCACTGCTGTCGCTGGACAGGACCAATACGATATTGGCGCCGGGAGCGATGGCGTGGGCCCACAGAACGTCCAATGTGATTTCCTCGGCCCATCCGGACATGACCGGATCGCCAACAACAAACGGTGTTAATCCGTTTGGCGCAACCTGAGTGAAGGTGGGCAGCTTCGGATCCGTCGGCGCACCAAGGCCGTTCATGCCGGTCAGTCCATAGAAGCCGATGAAGGTATTTAGCTCCTGCACGATGTTGGGCGACTGGTAAGCGTCGACAATGACGATGGTCTCTCCTTTGCCGGTGAAGCCCGCGCTGATGAGGCTATCGACATTGTAGGCGCGACGCATTTGGTAGGGATCATAGCAAGTTGCGGTACTCAGCCCGACTTGGCAGGTGAAGAGCTGATAGTTCGGACCAGGTACAGTTGCGGTGAGCGCATCGGGACTACGAACAACGGACGGGTGCACCGTGGATTTTGCGGATTTTGAATCGCCCGGTGGATTTCCCGCACGGGATGTAAATGTTGCCAACCCAAAAATTAAGACAGGCGCAGCTATTACAGAGAGCAGCTTGCAGATCCGCATAATACCTCACGTTTCTATTTTTTTTATAAAGTGGATATAAGTTCCACGAGTATAGTAGCAGTCAGTATGAACTAACCGGACCCACCCTTGGACCTGAGGAACTGCGGGGGATTGTACACCGATTTGTAATATCAACAACTTATAAATTTATATTTCCGCTGGTACCAACGCGCTATTACCTATAGAACTCAGCGGCGATCAAAGGCGGCTCTATTAATCGCCAGCCAGCAAGTAATCGAGCCGGATTCTGCTCGTGATGCCCCGTTATACCGTTAGGACGACTTTGCCGAATTGGTCGCCGGATTCTAAGTAGCGGTGGGCGTCGGCACAGGAGGCTAGCGGGAAGGTGCGGTCGATTACGGGTTTGAGGTGGCCGGCGACCAGTTTCATGACGGAGAGTAATTCGGATTTGGCGCCCATGTAGGAGCCGAGCAGCGAGAGTTGGCGGGTGAAGAGGAAGCCGGGGTCGATCTTTGCGTCGTAGCCGGTGGTTGCACCGCAGGTGATGAGGCGGCCGCCAACGGCGAGGCTGGCGACGCTGTCGAAGCTTCTTTTGGTGCGGCGCCTGCTACTGAATAGTGACAGTTAGAGCGGTGAAGTGCGACAGTGGGCCCGTAGTTCCAGTCACTATCACGGAACCATTGCCGGTGACGACAGCAGTCAGCGGGGTGGATGTGGAGGGCTGGTTTAGGGCGTCACCGCTATATTGTGCTTTGATTTGCTCGATGCCTACAGAGGCCAACATTATCTGGGCTTGTGCAGATCCGTTAGTAATGGGTACGACCGCACCTCCGTTGGAATACCAGAAGGTGATCGTTCCGGTAAGAGGCTTCGAAGAGGTTACGGTGCCGGTGGGAGCGATGGAACCGCCTTGTGGAACTTTGTTGCTGGGCATGGTGATGACGATACTTGTAGGTACCTGCGTTGTTCCTCCTCCGCCGCCGGACGAACTGGAGCCGCCACCACAACCGAAGGCAGCGACGATCACCGAACATGCGCCGAGAGTAACAGCAAAACGATAACGACGAAGGTGAACAGGAAAAACAAAAAGAGTCAGTGCCAATATGCCTAAACCGCCGCCTAGGATCCACCAGCTTCCAAAGTAAACCGGCTTGGTCACTACACCGCTTACGACTTTTGTGGCCTTTGCGGGTGATGACGAACCCACGGCGGTAAGGGTCACGGTAGAGCTGACCGCGACATTGTTCGCCAGGTTCACCGAAGTGGGAGACACGGTGCAGGATACGCCGACCAGGATGGAACTTGAACACGTCAGGCCGACTGCGCTACTCATATTGCTAAGCGGCGCGACCGTAAACGTGGAGGTTGCTTGCTGGCCAGCCGTGAGGGTCAATGACGACGGATTAGAATTGACCGAAAAATCGGGCGCAATGACATTGATGAAACCAAGTGAATCTGACTGTGAGTAATTTGAATCACCAACGTAGGAAACTTGGACGGCGCCACCGGACCGCGGAGTAATTGTGACCGAGGCACTAAGAGTTTGATTGCCATTGGCGTCAACGGACAGCGCGGGAGTTACGAGCGGTAGTGGACCATCAGGTGGATAAAACATGAACTGCCCGGTTATTGGTGGTGTCTTTCCTGGGGTGGACAGACTGGCAGTAATCGTCAGCGTCTGGCCGTAATTAACATTCCTGGTGGATTCTGTTTGCGACATGGTGGTGGGCCACAAGACTGTAGCTGCCCACGGGGAGGAGACCGCGGGAGCGTAATTTGGGTCTCCGCTGTACTTGGCGGTAATGGAGTGAGTTCCAGAAGTAATAAAGGTTGCGTTGATAGAGCCACTAATGCTGGCGTCTAGCTAGGGTGGAACCGCCAGCTCGCGAGGTCAGCGTAACGGGTCCAGGAAGGAGAGACGTGCCTTCATAAAAGGTGATGGTTCCCGTCGGAGCGACGCCGGCGACCAAACCAGTGAGGAGAAAAGTGCCGATATTCACGGGCGTTCCAACAGCCGACGGAGAATATGCAATATATGGCACTGACAACTGAGTCGGCGCGGGAGTGACGTTAAGAGTGTAGGTAGTGGGGGCCGTGGAGGCGGCGAAACTGGAATCGCCGGAATATTTGGCAGTAATGAGATTCGTTCCACCAGGATATTGAACGGCAAAGTCCTCCGTAAAGCCCTGACTATTTAGCGTAAACGCACCGCTGTTGGGCGGACCCTGGCTGACACTGGCCAAGGTATCAGTGAACGTGACAGTGCCCGTTGGACAAGCAGGTGGAGCGCAAGAATTTGCCAAAGAGTTTTGCGCATTGGCTACGTCGGCTCGCAAAAGATAGGGCGAACCGTAAACAAGGGTTGTCGGCGACTTGGCGGTCTCTTGCCCGGTAACAAGATCGAAGGTCGGGACGGTAAGAAAAAGGTTGCTGGGTTCAGCAGCGATGGTGACGGTGACCGGCGCAGAGTCGCTGGGAGCGTAGGTACCGTTGCCCTGGTAATGCGCGATGGCACTGTATTGCGTACCGCCTGGAAGATCTGCGGTTGATCCAATGCTTACTCCGCTTTGCAACGTGAATGGTCCGACCCCGGTGGAATTGCCCGCAGCCGGGGTGGCGATCAGAGAGACATCACCGCTGGCAGCCGCGGGAGAAACAGAGATTTTAAAAGGGATGGATTGACCGTGAGTGGTGTTGACCGCAGTTCCACCATTCAGAACCAGGGTGGTCGTTGATGCGGCGGTATTCACCGAAGCCCATTTGGTAACTAGCGTTTGGGCGTTCTCGGAACCCAGACCGGTGGCCAGGTCATATCCGGCCGTAGAAGTGTAAGCGGGCGTTGTCGAGCCGGTCGTCGGGATTAGAACTCCGGTCCCAGAAGCAAGGAGATTACTGCAGTTAGGAGTGGCGCCCGTGCAGGGCACGTCGTTGTTGCCGGTAGTGACATCGTTAAAGCTGCACCCAGACGCCGGAGAGGTAGCCGAGTTGCAATTCAGATTCGCCGAATTTTGCTGTTGCGCCAAGCCATAGAGGATATAGTTTGCAATGCCCTGCCGTGGCGAACGATTCTGCACCGTAACTTGATACTGATTGACGAGCGCCATTATGCCTGCGAATGCAGGGGCGGCTACGGATGTGCCGCCCACAGCTTGAAAGGAATACCCGAAATTAGTGAGGCTGCAGGAAGGGGTGGTCGTTACATCGCTCTGGCACATGATGTAGAAGCTGCCGTTAAAGCCATTGCTGGCGAACAGCGAGAGATCGGGTAGATCGCGACGAAAGTCGTTGGGCACTCCTTTACCGGCTTGCCAGGACGGTTTACCGTATATGGTGCTGACGCCACCGCTGCCTGCAATGATGTCGAGCAGATTGCCAGACTGACAGCCACCCAAGCCGTTCTGGGCGCAAGAATCATTCCATGGAACCTCTGGGATGTAAGATTTCGCCGAGGACGGAACAGGTAGAGTAGTGGTGGAAGTTGCTGCCGTATTCCAGAAGGTGGATTCCCGACCCACTTGATTAAGATCCGTTCCGCCTACGGCTACGTCGAAGGGCGTCGAGGCAAAGCCACTCACCGCCAACCCATGACTGGCGACGGCTGCGGTATTCAAATCATCGCACCCAGCGGAGCCGCCATCACCGGCGGAAAGGATTACGGTAATGCCTTGGGCTGCAGCTTGCTCCACAAGGAGTTGTAGAAGTTGTTCAGAGCGACGCCGAGACCCTGCTCACATCCGCCAAAACTTTCACTCATGACGGGATCGACATTGTGGTCGACGATGTAGAGAGCTGACAGATGGACGCCGGAAGTGGTTTCCGTTTCCGCGGAAGTAACGAAGTCAATCCTGGCGCCGGGAGCGACTGCACCAGACCATTCCACATCAAGATCAGCTTCGGACTCCAAAGTGTTTATCCCGGGATCCGGACCATTGAGGATTATGTTCGAAGCGGAAAAATTCTGTGGCAACCCAAAGATGTTGCGGAAGTCGATGACGTCCTGAGGATTGATGTTGCTCTGGCCGACGATGGCGATTCCTTGCCCGGTGCCGTCAATTTTGGGTGAGCCACTGAGTAATGGGGCAGTGTTGTAGATGTTGGCGAAGTCGGCGGGCCCGACGGCATAGCAATTGGACGAACAACCCGGGAAAGTGAAGAGCGGTTTTGTTTCACCGGTTTTCAGAGATTTGTGAAACGTGCCGATTTGGTGGAGATGCGACTGTACTGGGAAGTTGTGAAGCGAAACGATGCCAGAAATCCCAGCTGCCAGTGCAGCTGGGATTTGCGGATCAGTGGCATTGGCTAAATAACTTTCGCCATTAACTTCGTACTGGTGAATTTCGGTGTGAAATGCATTGCGAACCTGCCCGACATTTCCGGAGAATTCGACTGCAGTGCGGCCGGGACCGACATGGATATCAATAAATCCCTGCGATGACAGCCACTGGGTAATGGTCTGGAGGTCGGAGTCTGTTACGCCAAATTGTTTGCCGAAGTCATCGGGAGTCAGCCAACGCTGATAATTGGGAGAAAATTTGCTCTGCTGGTCATCCAGGAGTTGAAGCAAAGAAGATTCCTGGTCAGAACTACGTCGCAAAAGCAGGAGCATGCGGTGCAAAGCTTGCGCGTCGGCAACCGGGCCGCGGTCGAACGCGAGGCGGGCTAAAGGGTGGACATTGCCGCGAAGTTGTATACGGTCGTTGTCGTCAATTGCGGTGGTGATGCGCGCCGGTATTAATGCAGGAGTGGAGATGATTTGAGCGTTACAGATAACGGCGGACAGGGTCAGACACAAACCTACGACCAGCATGCAACGAGGGGCGAGTCTCATCAGCATCACCTGGGTCCCGATATTCCTCAATCACGCGCGATTTTGGCGACTGCGGCGCAGAAAAAAAAGTAGGAAGTCGCCAGAGTACGTCTAAAGTAGACGGATACTAATACATATAATTAATTCGTTAGTAACGATTATAGAGTCGAGATACGGAAACGAGAATCAGATTTGAGCAGACGGGTTCTTATTGATAACCGGACGGAATGCCAGGTTCAGAGACCGAACGTCTCAGCTGCGGCTATGCTTGAAACATTATTGTGAGTTTTTTCAGCATAGAGGCGGCCTGCTCAGGACGAACAAGTTTGACTAATCGCTCTTTGGCGCTACAAGGGGCCCGAGCCTAGACGGTTAGGACGACCTTGCCGAATTGGTCGCCGGATTCGAGGTAGCGGTGGGCGTCGGCGCAGGATGCTAGGGGGAAGGTGCGGTCGATGACGGGTTTGAGGTGGCCGGAGGCGACTAGTTTCATGACGGTGGCTAATTCGGATTTGGCGCCCATGTAGGAGCCGAGCAGTGAAAGTTGACGAGTGAAGAGGAAGCGCAAGTCGATTTTGGCGTCGTAGCCAGTGGTTGCGCCGCAGGTGATCAGGCGGCCGCCGACGGCGAGGCTGGCGATGCTATCGTCCCAGGTTGCGGTGCCTACATGTTCGAAGACGACGTCGACGCCGCGTTTGTTGGTGATGCGGCGGACTTCGTCGCGGATTTTTTGCGTTTTGTGATTGATGAGGTGGTGGGCGCCGAGCTGCTTGGCTTTTTCCAGTTTTTCTGTGTTGCCTGCGGTGGCGATGATGCGTGCGCCGAACATTGACGCGATTTGAATGGCGGCACTGCCGACTCCACTGCCTGCGCCTAAGATCAAGATGTCTTCGCCGGGTTGGAGTTGTGCGCGAGTTAGGAGCATGTGCCAGGCGGTTTGGAATACCAGAGGGATCGCGGCAGCCTGTTCCCAGGTGAGATTTTCGGGGTACGGCAGGCAGTTTACTTCTGGGCATTTTACGAATTCGGCGCAGCCGCCGTCGATCATGTAACCGAGATTTGAGAATTGGCGGCAACGGTTGTCGAGGCCGGCGACGCAGGCGGCGCATTTTCCGCAGGAGACTCCGGGGGCGAGGACAACTTTCTGGGCGACTTTCACGGTGGTTACGTCGGCGCCGATCTCGGCGATTTCGCCGGCGATGTCGCTGCCGGGAATGTGCGGAAGCGGAATTGGGACGTTTGGCAGGCCGCCGCGGACCCAGAGATCAAGATGATTCAATGCGCAGGCACGCACGCGAATGAGTACTTCGTTGGCGCGGATGGATGGCGTGGGGGCGTCGGTATACTCAAGGACTTCTGGCCCGCCGTGCTTGCGGAATAAGATGGTTTTCATGCGGCTCCTGAATGAATAGTGCGAATCGCAAGGTAACATTGCAGTAGTTGGGTGTCCATCACAGTGTCCATAACGGGTATCGGTTGCCAATGCGACGATTGAAGATGCGCAACTGAGTCGAGTTACCGGGAACGGCGTGGTATTGGTAGTATCCCAGCACAACTTTCCGAAGCCAGGCACCGACCTCGGTCGAGCGATCATGCTTCCGGCGTTGAAGCTCAGCCTTAATGGCTTTAAGCTTCGCGACCATCCGCTTCTTCGCCGTAATCCGCCAAACGATGAAAGCTCGGCGACTGTTGAGCTGCTGAGCTGCCCACAGAAGTGAGTGAAACCCAAGAACGTGAAGGTTTCTGGTTTTCCTTCCCCACGGTATTTCCGGTCTCGGGCAGCAAAGCGCCCGAATTCAATCAGTCGTGTCTTGTCCGCATGTAATTCCAATTCGAACTGTGCCAGCCGTTCCCGAAATTTTTGCAGGAACTGCTCGGCGTCCGTCCGGTATTGAAAGCCCACCACAAGATCATCGGCGTAGCGGACGACAATCACTTCGCCGCTTGCGACTTTCTTGCGCCAGACCCATACGGCAACGACTCCCCAACAATCATCGGCCGCGACCGGGGCCAATGCGAAACCATTGACCTCGATTGCCGTACTGCCTTTTGTTTTTTTTTGAGCGAAGTCGAAGAACGCAAAGCCTTCTCCTTGGGGCTTTGCGGTTGCCTTAATTACCGTGCTTGGGAGTCTTGAAGATGTTGCGGTCCTTCCGACATCGGCGATCCTCAATTACGCAGCCGGGGCCGACCCGGCCCGCACGTGTCGCGATCTGGAGCTCGTCATGTGTTGCAGGGGAATGTCCAGAAGCTGGGAGCAAGCTGGCGCGTGTCGATACAACTCTTCGATGGCATGACGCAAAAGATCTCGTTTTCAGAGAAGCATGACTTCGTAATGGAAGCCGTCTTCGAGGTCCAGGATGAAATCGGGCGCCGGGTAGTGGAATCCCTGCGAAGCCGTTTCCCACGGGCGCTGCCGAAGTGCCGCGACCGGTACAGCAGCGACCCGGAAGCGTGTAACGAATTTATGTCCGGACTTCGCAAGAGTTACTCCGACGAGCAAGAAACGCTACTTAGCGCGGTTCAACACTTGTCGAACGCCGTCGAGCTTGATCCCTGCGTCGCGTAATCGGAAACGGCCGCCACTCCCTGACAGATCGCGTTGACAGGCGATTGAGTGGGACTTAGGCTTTACATGATGACTGACCTATTCGAAGAAATAGTGAGGATGCGGCGGGCGGGGGCGCGCGGGGCGCTGGCTACCATTGTGCATACCAATGGGTCGATACCGAGCTATGAGAGTTCGCGGATGCTGGTGCGCGAAGATGGGTCGATTGCGGGGACGATTGGCGGCGGGTGCGTGGAGGCGGATGTCTGGGCGGCGGCGAAGGAAGTGATGCAGAAGGAAGTGCCGCGCAAGATGGTTTTTAATTTGAATCATGAGGCTAGCTACGACAGCGGGTTGATCTGCGGCGGGACGCTGGAAATATTCGTGGAGCCGATATTGCCGCGGCCGGTGGTGTATTTGTTTGGCGGCGGGCACGTGTCGATCGCAGTGGCTAACGCGGCGAGCGCGGCGGGATTTGGGATTGCGACAGTGGATGATCGCGAGGCGTTCGCGAATTTGCAGCGGTTTCCGATGGCGCAGGCGGTGCACACCAGTTATGCGGAAGCGTTTGAAAAGATTCGGCCGAATGCGAGCAGCTATTTAATTATAGTTACGCGCGGGCACAAGGAAGATATGCGCGTGCTGGCATGGGCGGTGCGGACGGAAGCGCGCTACGTGGGGATGATTGGCAGCAAGCGCAAGGTGCTGTCGGTGTACAAGGCGCTGGAGAATGAGGGTTACCGGGCGGAAGAATTCACGCGCGTGTATGCGCCGATGGGCTTGGATATTGGGGCGCTGTCTCCAGAGGAGATCGCGGTGAGCGTGGTGGCGGAACTGATTGCTGTGCGGCGCAACGCCGGAGCGGCTGCTGCGCATAAGAAATTGAATTATGAAGCGCGTGCGGCTTTGAGCGAGCGGTAGGCACGCTACGTTGCGATGCTGGCGGCGGTAATTTTATCGGGCGGTGCGTCGCGCCGCATGGGCGCTCCGAAGGCGCTTCTTCCCTACCAGGGCGGGACATTTCTTGAACACCTATTAAGGGTTACGGATCATCCGCGCATTGGATGGCGACGGGTGGTGCTGGGTGCGGACGCGGCTGCGATCGCTGAGAGCGTTGAACTGCCGGCGGATGAAGTGGTTATCAATGAGAATTGGGAAGATGGGCAACTGAGTTCTATTCAGGCTGGGGTGCGGAGTTTGCCTGCGGGGACGGATGGGATGCTGCTTTGTATGATTGACCATCCTTTAATTCGTCGCGAGTTGGTGGGCACGTTGGTGGAGCGGTTTGATGAGTCGGGGAAAGCTATTGTGTTGCCTTTTTATAAAGGGCGTCGAGGGCATCCGGTGATTTTTGCTGCGCGGCTGTATGAGGAATTGTTGAGCGCGCCGCTGGAAAACTGGGGCGCGTGCGGTGGTGTGGGCGCATCGTGAGGAAGTTTGCGAGATGGAAACGGATGAGGAAGATTGCAGTATTGAATTTGAATGATCCGGATGCTTTGGCAGAGATTGGGGAACGGGATTAATGAGATTTTAGTTTGCCTAATAATTGGGTGAGGGCGTCGGTGGCTAGTTGTGCGGCGTGCAGAGTGGCAGGGGGTAAGCCGCCGAGTTGATGGGAGAGATATTCGGCGTCGATGTGAGCGGCCTCGGCGATGGTTTTGTTTTTTATTTCTACGGTGAGGAGGGATGCGCAGGCGATAGCTGTTGTGCAGCCCTGACAGAGGAAGCGGGCTTCGGAGATGCGGTTGGTTTCGGGTTAAAGGCGCGCGGCCAGATAAAGGATGTCGCCGCAGACCGGGTTGGTTACGTCGACGGAGGCGGTGGCGTTGGGGAGTTTGCCGGCGTTGCGCGGGGATTGGAAATGATCGAGGACCACGTCGCTGAGCATGTTTCAGTATCCCAAGTCGCGCATGATTCGGGCAATCGATGGATGCTTACCGGAGTGAAGAAGGTTTGAAAATTTCATGATTGTGGTGGCGGCGGTGATTGAGCGGGGGGACCGGAGGACCTTGATTGGGCAGCGGAGACGTGGGGATAGTTCTCCGCTGAAGTGGGAATTTCCTGGCGGGAAGATTGAGGTGGACGAGGAGCCCATTGCGGCGCTGGCGCGAGAGTTGCGGGAGGAGTTGGGGGCGACGTTAGTGCGCTGCGTGGAGATGGGGCGGGTGCGGCATGTTTATGCGAATAGTACGAATCCGGTGGAGATTCGGTTTTATGCCGCGGAGATTGCGGAGGAGAATGTTGAGCCGAAGTGTTTTGAGCAGATTGCTTGGGTGTTGCCGAGGGAGTTGGGGGATTACGATTTTTTGGATGCGAACAGGGAGTTGATTGCACAGTTGGCTACGGGGAAAGTGAAGGCGGCGGAATTGTTGAGGAACACGAAAGATTCTGAGTGATAAGGTTTTAAATTCGAACACGCTGTGAAGCCATACGTTCGATATTGCTTCGACATTAAATTCAAAAACAATAAAGTCAAAGACCCCACCCTTGCAAAAAACGCAAGGATGGGGCACCCTCCGCATTTTTGTGGTTTTTGATTTTCGGCAGGCTCGCCGTCGCGACGATCGTTGAGACAACACCCTATGAGATGACTGGGTTTAGTTTTCTGGGTCGATGCCTAGGTCTTTGATGGCTTGGTCGATAAGCTTGCGGTCGATTTTCCGTCGATGAAGAGTTCGTGCAGGGTGGCTAGCGTTATGAAACGGGCGTCGACTTCGAAGAATTCGCGCAGCGAGGCCCGGCCTTCGCTGCGGCCGAAGCCGTCTGTGCCGAGAGAGGCGAGGCGGCGCGGGAGCCACTTGCTGATCATGTTGGGTAGAGTTTTTAGATAGTCGGAGGCCGCGACTAATACGCCGGGGGCGTCTCCTAACGTGCTGGTCACGTAGGGGACGCGCTGGTTTTCGCCGGGGTGCAAGCGATTCCAGCGATCGGATTCGTTGCCATCGACGTAAAGTTGTTTGTAGCTGGTGACACTCCAAACGTCGGCGGCGACGCCGTACTTTGTTTCCAGAATCTCCTGGGCTTGCAGGACTTCGCGCAGGATGGCGCCGCTGCCAAAAAGTTGAGCGCGCAGCTTGGACTTCTTATTTTCGGAAGCGCGGAAGCGGTACATGCCGTTGAGAATGCCTTCTTTGACGTCGCCGGGCATGGCCGGCATGGCGTACTGCTCGTTCATCACAGTGATGTAATAGAAAATATTTTCGCCGTCTTTGTACATGCGGCGAATACCATCCTGGATGATGACGGCGATTTCGTAGGCGAAGGCGGGATCGTAGGCGCGCAGATTCGGGAACGGATAGTGCGAGGACATGGCTGTTGCCGTCCTGGTGCTGCAAACCTTCTCCCGCGAGTGTGGTGCGGCCGGCGGTCCCACCCAGGAGGAAACCGCGGGTGCGCATGTCTGCCGCAGCCCAGATGAAATCGGCGATGCGCTGGAAGCCGAACATGGAGTAATAAATAAAAAATGGAATGGTGTTGATGCCGTGGGTAGCATAGGCGGAGCCGGCGGCGATGAAAGAAGCCATCGAGCCGGCTTCAGTAATCCCCTCTTCAAGGATTTGGCCGTCCTTGGCTTCCTTGTAGTATAGGAGGGTGTTCACATCGACGGGCTCGTAACGCTGACCCACGCTGGAGTAAATGCCTACGGTACGGAACAGGGATTCCATGCCGAAGGTGCGGGCTTCGTCGGAACGATGGGGACTACCAGCTTGCCGATTTCGGGATCCTTCAGCATTTTGCGCAACATACCGACGAAAGCCATGGTGGTGGAGACCTCGCGGCCGTCGCTGCCTGCGAGAAATTCATTGAAGAGTTCGTCGTGATCAGCGGCGAGGGGTTTAGAGCGCACGCTGCGTTGCGGAACATAGCCGCCCAAGGCTTTGCGGCGCGCGCGAATATATTGAATTTCATCGCTGTTTTTCCGGCGGGCGATAAAAAGGAACTTCAACGCAGTCGTCGTCATTGAGCGGAACGGCGAAGCGTGAACGGAAGACGCGCAGCTCGTCTTCGTTTAATTTTTTCTGCTGATGGGTGACATTTTTGCCTTCGCCAGCTTCGCCGAGACCATATCCTTTAATAGTGCGGGCGAGGATGACGGTTGGGGCACCTTTGTGTTCGGTGGCAGCTTTATAGGCGGCGTAAACTTTGCGCGGGTCGTGGCCGCCGAGACGCAAGCGGCGCAAGGCGTCGTCGGAGAAGGGCTCGACCAGTTTCAACAAACGCGGGTCGGAGCCGAAGAAATGCTGGCGCACGTAGGCGCCGGATTCCACGACAAGTTTCTGATATTCGCCGTCGACGAGTTAGCCCATGCGCTTGACGAGCAGGCCTTCGGTGTCGCGGTCGA